>JAZFYA010000281.1:0-6063 GCA_036443315.1 Pseudomonadales bacterium | reverse complement strand
ATTTTTATGGCCTTTTCAGTGGCTTAGCCACTAGATAGAGTGCCATCGATAAAGAAACACCATTACATTCCCGGAAAACCACCACCAACGGGGGATATCATACCACCAAGGCCCAGCATCCTATTGGAAAAGACTACCCGTTGACTACTGGCTAAACCTGTATATAATCCACTCAGCTTGAAAGTACGTCCTATATTTATGCACACCATTTCGAAGTTCCGACTTATAGTGCCTCGTCCTGCTCTTCATAAGTACTAGCAACACTTCCAGCCAAATAGCCTTAAGAAGGCTTTGATTACTCTTGAATGAATAGGAAATGACTATGTCTACTACTACCGGTACCGTTAAATGGTTCAACGAATCTAAAGGTTTTGGCTTTATCGAACAAGAATCTGGGCCTGATGTATTTGCCCATTTCAGTGCCATCTCTGGCGATGGTTTCAAAACTCTAGCTGAAGGGCAAAAAGTTGAGTTTACTGTTACTCAAGGCCAGAAAGGCCCTCAGGCAGAAAACATCGTAGCGATCTAATTGGATGCTACCAGCCTCATACTCCCATGGAGTTGAGGTCAAAAAGAGTGAGCCCTTGAGGTCTTGCTCTTTTTTTTGACCAAATTCAGTACTATGACTACTCCGTATCAAGCCCCACCTACCGAAGCTTACCCCTAAACGATCAAGCCCAAGGATATATTGCTATCGTTTTGTCAATCATTGGAAGAAGATCATCCTGGTATGGCTGCTTGCATCTAGCCTCGGTTACAAGCTCAGTAAGCGCATTAGAGTAACTCAATGACTTTATTAGCCGCTATATAGGCTGTGGTTTCGCCTTTGATGACTTGTTGCTGTAATGCTGGCCATTGCTTTTTCACTTCGGGATTCTGCTTGAGTTTAAGTTCCAGCATTTCAAAGATCAGCTTTTGCATCCATTCACTATTTTGCCGGGCGCGTTTTTCATGGAAGTCATTATTGTTAAGCGCATCGACGTAGTAGTTGGAGATCATCCCCCAAACGGTGTCGATATTGGCGTTTTTATGGGCCGAACAGGTTAATACCTGCGGTGTCCAGAAGGAGGGATGACGCAGCAGATGCATAGCACTTTTATAATGGCGCTGGGTTTGTTGGGCGAGATTGACGGACTCACCATCCGCCTTGTTAATCACCAAAGCATCCGCCAATTCCATAATACCTTTCTTAATACCTTGGAGTTCATCACCGGCATTGGGCAGCATCAAGACCATAAAAAAGTCGACCATCCCCGCCACTTCGTATTCACTTTGACCGACACCTACGGTTTCTACCAAAATCATATCGTAACCAGCTGCTTCACAGAGCAACATGGTTTCGCGGGTTTTTTGTGCGACTCCTCCTAATGCACCCTCTGCAGGCGATGGGCGAATAAAGGCATGATTGCTGCGAGATAGTTCTTTCATGCGGGTTTTATCGCCGAGGATAGAACCACCCGCCAGCGGTGAGCTGGGATCGACGGCGAGTACCGCCACTTTTTTGCCCTGCGCAATCAGATACAAACCAAAGATTTCAATAAATGTGGATTTGCCGACACCGGGAATACCGGTAATACCTATACGCATACTGTTGCCACTATACGGCAACATCTGTTCAAGAATATCATGAGCCTGTTCGCGATGAGAAACCAGCTTGCTCTCAATCAAGGTAATTGCTTTGGCGAGGACGCGTCGATTGCCTTGGCGAAGTTTGTCGAGGTCGATGGCAGACATAGTTTTATTCTATGTTATCTGTTACTACGAGTGTTATAAATTATTCTTCTTTGCAAGCATTTCAGAATATCCTCCGAAATCATATGACAGATAATTCGGCAAATTTTACGATCAGAAAGTGACGCGCTACATTTAATCGTGGTCTGTCCCGGTTCGGTTCAATAGAACGCCATCGATTAAAGAAACACCACTACATCCCCGGAAAACCACCACCGGGAGGCATCATACCGCCAAGGCCGCGCATCATATTGGCCATTCCACCCTTAGACTTCATCTTCTTCATCATCTTAGCCATCTGTTTGTGCTGCTTGAGCAGACGGTTCAAATCCTGAATACCCGTCCCCGACCCCAGGGTGATACGGCGCTTTCGAGAGCCGTTGAGTATGCCGGGATTGCGGCGCTCTGCCGGCGTCATGGAATTGATAAGCGCCTCCATACGAGTAAACATTTTATTGTCGAGTTGGGACTCGGCCATCTTTGCCATATTGCCCATGCCTGGCAGTTTCTCCAGCATATCGCCGATACCACCCATATTTTGCATTTGCGGAAGTTGGTCGCGCAGATCTTCCAGATCGAACTTTTTACCCTTTTTAATCTTTTTGGCAAGCTTCTCGGCCTTTTTCTTATCGAGCTTTTGCTCTGCCTCCTCGATAAGTGACAACATATCCCCCATACCCAAAATACGCGAGGCGATACGATCAGGGTGGAATGGATCAAGGGCAGTGGTCTTCTCGCCTACCCCCATAAATTTAATCGGCTTACCGGTAATATGGCGAACCGACAGTGCCGCACCCCCTCGGCTATCGGCATCGGCCTTGGCCAGAATCACCCCCGTTAATGGCAGGGTATCGTTGAAGGCCTTGGCGGTATTGGCCGCATCCTGGCCCATCATGGCATCCACCACAAACAGGGTTTCCACGGGATTAACCGCCGTATGCAGCTGCTGAATCTCCAACATCATGTCTTCATCGATGGCCAAACGGCCCGCTGTATCGATGATCACGACATCGGCAAATTGAAGTTTGGCTTCGCTAATCGCGGCATTGACTATATCCACAGGCTTTTGCCCAATGCTGGAAGGATAAAAAATCGCCTCCACCTCACTCGCCAAGGTCTCTAATTGTTTGATCGCCGCTGGACGGTAAACGTCAGCACTGACCACCATGACTTTTTTCTTTTCCCGCTCTTTCAAAAACCGGGCAAGCTTAGCCACCGTTGTGGTTTTACCCGCGCCTTGCAAACCCGCCATCAAGATAACCGCAGGGGGTTGAGTCGCCAGGTTCAGGCCTTCATTGGCTCTGCCCATCACCTGTTCCAGTTCGTCATTAACGATCTTGACGAACATCTGTCCTGGGCTCAGGCTCTTGCTAACGTCCTGCCCCACCGCCCGCTGCTTAACAGCGGCCACAAAATCCTTGACCACCGACAGGGCAACATCGGCTTCCAACAGAGCCATGCGAACTTCGCGTAGGGTATCTTTAATATTATCTTCAGTCAGACGAGCCTGACCGCTAATGCTACGCAGAGAATGCGACAGCCGTTTTGTAAGGTTCTCAAACATATTCCGGTATTCTTCTGTTAGTATTGCTTTGTCAGGACTCTGGGGATTAATTGGCGTAAACTGGTAAAGTATAACCGAGCAGGCCGACAGAACCCAAACCTTCGGCCCATCAACATCAGGATAACTTCAGCTAAGCGTTAATAATGATAACAATCGCCAATACACTTGCCATTACCTTGTACCTAATTGCGACGCTCTATCAGGGGCTATTCCTGCTAAATAAGCTGGAGCAGGCGCCTAAACAAACCACTCTACTCAGCCTCGGCTTTATCGCTGTCGCCGCACATAGCTATAGTGCCATGCATACGATTTACAATGGCGAGCACATTGATCTTGGCTTGTTTCGGATATCATCGTTAATTTTCTGCTTTATCACCGCTATTAGCCTGTTAAGCGCACTGCGACGCCCCAGCATCAATTTGCTAGTGGTCATACTCCCCCTTGCCGCAGTATCCATTATTGTCTCCAGCCTTTCCGCCCCAAGGCACGAGATGCAAAATGCAATCAATGCAGGTCTGTTCACCCATATTCTCAGTTCTATCCTCGCCTATAGCCTATTAACGATCGCTGCCGTGCAAGCAGTTACCCTGGCACTGCAGAATCGCCACCTCAAACATCACCATATAGGCAGCAGCATCCTGCAGGCGCTCCCCCCGCTGCAAACGATGGAGCAAATGTTATTTGAACTCATATGGATCGGTTTGGGTTTACTGACCCTATCATTGGTATCCGGGGTGCTATTTATTGACAATATATTTGCCCAACACTTGGTGCATAAAACTTTCTTCAGCTTTTCCGCCTGGATTATCTTTGCCATACTGCTATGGGGCAGGCACCAGCTAGGATGGCGCGGTCAAACGGCTATACGCTGGACGCTGGGCGGTTTTGTCACACTGATGGTGGGCTATTATGGCTGCAAACTGGTACTTGAATTCATTTTGACGGGCAACCCTTCTTGAACCTAGAAAAATGACGGGTCGTGGGCTTTTATGCAGCGCTACAGTTGCGTCCGCGGTTATTTTTCTTCAATATAGACCAACCCTTAACAATACTTAACACATACCTAACAACAAAAGGAACACTACTCGTTGGACGAGTTATCACTAGAGCTGCTCTTCGCCATCCTGGCTGTTTTGCTATTTCTTTCCGCCTTCTTCTCCAGTACCGAAACTGGCATGATGTCGCTCAACCGTTATCGGCTGAAACATCTACGCAACAAAAATCACCAAGGGGCTCTGCGAGCATCACGGCTTTTAAAACGCCCTGATCGCCTCATCAGCCTGATTCTGATTGGCAACAATCTGGTTAATTTTGCCGCTGCGACCTTATTTTCGATGATGGCCTTACGTATCTGGGGAGATGCAGGCTTAATTATCGCTCCCGTCGTACTCACCATTGTTTTTCTGATTTTTGCCGAGATCACCCCAAAAACCATTGCCGCTTACTACCCGGAAAAAGTTGCCTTCCCGGCCAGCGCTATACTGGTGCCTTTATTAACTCTTTTCTATCCTCTGATCTGGTTGATTAATACTGTCACTAACAGCCTGCTTAAATTATTCGGCATTGATACCAGCAAGTCGAGTGATGAGCAACTCAGCTCCGAGGAATTGCGCACCATTGTCGGCGATACCAGCCCCCATATTCCGCAGCGTCACCAGGGTATGCTGCTCAATATTCTCGACTTGGAACTGGCCACAGTTGAAGACATCATGGTTCCCCGCAGTGAAATTATTGGCATTAACCTTGATGATGATGACGAAAAACTGCTGCAGCAATTGCGCAGTATCGAGTTCACCCGCATCCCGGTTTTTAAGGATGATATCAATAATGTGATTGGCATTTTACATCAGCGCAATGTCAGCCGGATTATCGATAAAAGTGGCACGATTAACCGCAACCGTTTGATAAAGGAAATCAAGCAACCCTACTTCACTCCCGAGGCCACACCTCTACATACCCAACTGGTTAACTTTCAGCAGGAAAAGCACCGTCTCGGCATCGTTGTCGACGAATACGGTGTTGTTCAGGGTATTGTTACCCTTGAAGATATACTGGAAGAAATCGTGGGTGAATTTACGTCGAACCTAGCCAATCAAATTAAAGATATCCATCCACAAAAAGAGGGCTCCTTTATCATTAATGGTACGGCTACTCTCCGCGATATTAACAAGGGATTGAATTGGGAGCTGCCAACCGAAGGCCCAAAAACGCTCAATGGTTTATTACTGGAACAATTGGAATCTTTCCCTGATGGCAGTGTTTGCTTAAAAATCGGACATTACTATTTTGAAATTTTGTCCATCAAAGACAATATCGCTCAGAGTGTAAAAGCCTATGAAAATACCGGGGACAAAGATAAAGGCTAGGTTTTATTATTTCAATCCGCTGGTCAACACTATGACTATGCACTGTAGTGAAAGGCTTTAGCTGCTACACAGTGAGATAGTCACCCACGCCAGATCTTGGCGTTTTAACCTCAACGTTTAATCTCATCTGACAGCTAGTTCTGTGCTCTTTGCGGGCGTTTACGACTACGTGTAATCAAGCGATTTTGTCTACATCGTGCCACAAATCCGGGTGATGCCGGTTACCTCTGTTCGAATCGGCCATTACGAATTTGAAAAATCCAGCTGCTGCGGAACTCGACCATTTTTGCTGCTCAAAAATTGGGACTCAAACAGTCCTCGCTTAAAAACGCTGGCTTTTTCAATTTCGCAACAACATGGCCAATTTGATTCGAACAGAGGTAACCGACATCACGCTAACAC
>JAZFYA010000280.1:0-7133 GCA_036443315.1 Pseudomonadales bacterium | reverse complement strand
CGAGCAAGAGCCTTGAATCCGCTGTTCTACGCTGAGCCCACTTTCGGTTGGAACCCCACGCCCTTAAGTGAGCTCAGCGTAGAACAGCTACTCCAGTGGTACCCGGATACTGCACAGTTTAGCCACCCTCGGTAGTCTAACCCCTCACCAGGGCGTGGGGTTCCAACCAAGTGAGGGGTTAGACTACCGAGGGTGGCGGCGGGATACTACGGTCGCAAGCCGTTAACAGCGCTGCCCTTAAGTCAGTGCCATTCCTCTAGGGAACTAGAAGTTGGCCATAGCAGACAGCCACAGCTTGTCGGTATCGGTTAGCCCAAAGGTAGAATTTCCAGCACTATAACTAGAGTACTTTAATTGTAGGCCGTAACGATCAAACTTTCTGGTCACAACAAAACTCCATTCATCTCCCAAGTCGTCATCCCCCGAGGCATTGTCTACATCAGACGTATATTGGTGAAAGACCGCCATCAGTTTAGCACCGGCAAACTTACCACTCGCGGACAAGTAGATATCGTTGATACCTTCGTTGGGTGTACCCAGAAATTTATCTGTCCAACCCTGCCACTTGTGCAGAGTGGCCAACGGCGTCTGGAAGGCTTTGACCCCACTGTCAGATTCCAGGACTTCATAGGTCAGCTTGGTAGTAATGCCAGTGCAAGTGATGCCACCTTCAGCCATGAGGTAATTAGCATCATAGCTGACCGTGTTATTTGCCGCATCGCTCTGATCAGCGAATTCCACTGCATAGTGGATTTTTAGCGTGTCGTCACCACTAGTGCCAGCAACACGGACACCAAAGGTATCGCTGGACGTTGTAGCAGCATCGTCATTATCGAGCAAGTAGCCGTAGACTGTGATTGTAGCAAAGGGCAAGCCAGTATAGTTGATGTTGATCAGATCAGTTTCGTGGTTGTGATCACCACCAGCTGAGTTTTCACCAAAAATACGGTTAACGTTGCTAACACGCGCATAAAAAAGGGTGGTGTCTTGTAGGGACTTGTTGGTGATGGAAAACGCATCATAGGTCTGGCCATTCTGACGCCATCCCACGTTGCCTACAAAACGTGCGTTATCGAGAATGATCCGTTGGCGCCCCCATTTGAAATCGGTATCGAAATTATTATAGTTTAACCACACTTGGTTAACTTCCGTGCCTTCCGGATCGGCGATAACGGGACCCTTATTGCCATTGATCGTATCGTTATAGTCATTGTCAGCAGCGGTGACATCGTCCATTTCTATAAAACCAGTCAGACCATTGAAGGCTGCAGTTTTATAGTTCAGGCGTGTACGCACAGTCACTGCATCCGTTGAATCCTCGCCTGAGGGGTGATTATCCTGATCCACATCTTCATAGCGCAAACGAAAACTCAGCTTGACTTCACCCTTCTCAATGGCATCCGTCAATGTGTCTGCATGGAGTGCTGTGCTGTATATTATTGAACAGACAGCAACCAATAGCGTGAATAAAAAACCATTTTTTTTCATCGCACGATCCCTTATGTCAAAAAAACAAAGTCGAAAACTTCTCTTTAAAAAAGCAATATTTAATCCCGGGCGTTAATTAGTTAATCTTAAATTGTCCCACGAGCTGTGCTAGTGCTTCTGTACATTGTTTTTGCTGTTGCGCAGAAAGCGCTGTTTTTTCAATGCCCACGGTGGTCCGGTTGGCAATATCTTTAATATTAATAATATTTCGATTGATATCTTCAGCCACTGCATGCTGTTGTTCTGTGGCAGCAGCAATTTGTTGATTAAGAGCAGCAATTTCGCCAACGGATGAGGTGATCAGATTCAGTGCCTCGCCAGCTTCTCTGGCATGCTCAACAGTCGAGGTCATGGCTGTAACACCTTTTTCAATCACCGATACGGCTTTATTCATTCCTTCCTGAAAGCGGTTGATCATATCCTGAATTTCTGTCGTAGACTCCTGTGTTCTTTGGGCTAGGGTACGAACTTCATCAGCGACAACGGCGAAGCCTCTACCGGCTTCACCGGCGCGGGCTGCTTCTATAGCCGCATTGAGGGCTAATAAATTAGTTTGCTCGGACACGCCCCGAATGACATCTAAAACTGAAGCAATATTACTACTATCATCAGAGACTTGACCGATTGCATGATTCGCATTTTCGATATCAGTAGACAGCGCATTCATTTGTTGGATCATGGCTTGTACCTGCATGTGGCCTTTTTTAGCGACATCATTGGCTCCAGAAGTAGAGCTAGCTGCTGCTGTGGCATATTTTGCGACTTCCTCAACGCTCGCTACCATCTGAGTAATAGCCGTGGCCACCTGATCGGTTGCCAGTTGCTGGCTCACTACACCCTCACGTGTTTCTTCCATTACCTGCGATGTTTCATTGGAGACATCTTTTAATTCGTCAGTTGAAGTAGAGACTTCCCGAATAATATTCAGAAAGTGTTCTATCATCGTATCAAGGGCTTTGCTGGTCTTCCCCAGTTCGTCATCAGTTTCAGAATTTACACGATAGATCAAGTTGTTATTTTGTTGTATATGGGTAATTGCATCTAGCAACCGTTTAATAGGTGAGTGGATATTGTGTTTTAAAACAAGACAAAAAATGACACCTGACACCAGACATAATACCAAAGCAAAAATAGCCACCAAAGAAAGATGTTCGTTAATTTCTACAACTTCTGTCGCTGAAGTTTTAACTCTGTCAGCAAGGTCGGCTACTTTATCTCCCCCTTGTTTTATATCTTGGCTAATGGTATCTAATTTAAGGGTAATTTTATTCGAAATATTTATTAAATCTTGATCGATAGAAGAACCTATTTTTCTTCCCTCGGCTGTCAATAAATTTCCTCGAACACGATTGTCATCAACGTAAGCATCCACGGCTTCAATTATTTTCTCAAAATAGACTGCAAGATTTGTTTCTATACGGCCTGTAAAGTTTGGATTGATTTTCCTTAACCCACCCATGTTATCGATAAGTCGTTGATGTAATTCGTCAGCTTTAGACTCGGACTCATTTAACCAGCTGAGCGCAAGATCTGAAAGCCAATAGCGCATTTGTGCGAAATCCCGGTTAAAAATATCTAACACGTTAAGCTGTTCTGTAAAATGCGCCTGCTGTTCTAATAAATCTGACTGCAGCTGCATAGATTTTAATTGTTGTACTATTAATTGATTTTGTTTGTGGCTAGTATCCGTATTATCTGAAATAGCGTGTTCCAAGTAGAGCAGGGCGAAAACAGACAAGCTCACGAAACATCCTGTAAACAGGATAATACGCGCAACAATTGAAAGGTTCATCCATCTCAACCTAAACATTGTGATAATCCTCTCAAACTACTGATCTATGTATAATATCTCACCCTCCTTGGATCAAGTAAACCCTTGGATGGATTTGTTGGTGGATTTACTTAAAAAGTACCAAACTGATAGCTCCTCCCAGCTCACCGAATACACCACCTTCCTTTTTACCGCCAGTGATATCAATATCTCCTTTGGGTTCGCCATGGCATTTAAGGCAGGATTCAGCATAGTATTCTGGCAAAATATATCGGAAAGCTGGCTTGCCCTTAACCGTCGTTGTTTCGTACTTGGGTCGGCCTTTTGGATAGTCGGCACTGCGAAATGAATTTTCGATAATATTGGATTCCCATTTATCCGGTCGATTAGCCCTGTTGCGGACATAATTTTTAGGTGCGGTTAACTTAATCGTTAATAGACCGTCAGTAGCGCTGGAAAATTCAGTCGCCACCTGTCTGGCAAAGATGGCAGGTAAAAAACCTTTGAAACCTACATCCTTCTGATTAATAAGATCTTGCGCGTCATTCATGACCTTTGTAACGGCCGCCAATAATTTTTTTTCATACTTCCCAATACTGAGTGTTTGGCCCGCCGCTTTTTTGTATATGGCTTTGGCTCGCGTGGTCACAGCCGTTGCAGAAAGCCCTTTATCGCCTTTGCTGGCATCATTGATTAAGGCCTGATTATCCGAGATTACCTTTCGTGCGGAACGATACAACGTGGCGAGGTTTTTACTAAGCTTTGCATCCTCTACCTCGTTGGCGAATGCGATATTTGAGAATAAAAAAGGCGGCAGTGCTAGTATTAAAGAAAGGATAAGCAGAAAATTCCTGGACAATGGCAGTTTATTCATAATGACTATTCCCGAATAAAATCATAAAGATCTACAGTTTCAAGATAGCAGTAGGGTTAAACAAACGTTAATTATTCTATATACATATACGGTATATAAAAGTTGTTTCTCATTGATAATTTATATAATAAAGCCTAGGCTATAATGGCCCAGGCTTTATCAGTCAATACTTTATCTTTTCCTGATACAGTGTTAGTTCCTCAAATCTTAACTTCATCAATCTGTAGCGTATGGATTTTCGCTTCATTGGCCGCTTTTTGGAATGACTCGATCTGGTCGAAGTTCATATAGCGATAGATTTCACTAGCCATAGAGTCCAAGTTTTTGGTGTACTGCATATACTCTTCCGGCGTGGGTAGTTTGCCGAGGATGCCACCTACTGACGCCAGTTCCGCTGAGGTCAGGTATACATTGGCACCGTCACCCAATCGGTTGGGGAAGTTTCGGGTCGACGTGGATAAAACAGTACAGCCAGGTGCGACTCGGGCCTGGTTGCCCATACACAATGAGCAGCCCGGCATTTCGGTGCGTGCTCCGGCGGTTCCGTAGATATTGTAGTAACCTTCTTCCTTCAAGGTATGCTCATCCATCTTGGTAGGCGGTACTATCCAGAAACGAGTTTTCACTGCGCCCATATTTTGCTGTAGCAGTTTGCCCGCTGCACGGAAGTGACCGATATTAGTCATACAGGAACCGATAAACACTTCGTCTACTGTGTCGCCCGCGACTTCAGACAATAGCTTGGCATCGTCCGGATCGTTGGGGCAGCACACGATGGGTTCGGTGATCTCGGCCAGATCGATGTCGATGACTGCGGCGTATTCGGCATCGGCGTCGGCTGCCATGAGTTGTGGATTTTCCAACCACGCTTCCATCGCCTGAGCGCGACGTTCCAGGGTGCGGGCATCGCCGTAACCTTCGCTAATCATCCAGCGCAGTAGGGTCACGTTTGAACGCAAGTATTCGGCCACTGAATCTTCGGATAGTTTGATGGTACAACCTGCCGCTGACCGTTCAGCGGAAGCGTCAGATAATTCAAAAGCCTGCTCAGCAGTGAGGTTATCCAGGCCTTCAATTTCCAGAATGCGGCCGGAAAAGAAGTTGATCTTAGCTTTCTTCTCAACGGTCAACAGACCTTGCTTAATGCCGTAGTAAGGAATGGCGTGAACAAGATCGCGCAGGGTAATGCCAGGCTGCATTTCACCTTTAAAGCGCACCAATACTGATTCAGGCATATCCAGTGGCATTACGCCAGTGGCTGCCGCGAAAGCAACTAGGCCGGAGCCTGCAGGGAAGGAAATACCCATTGGGAAGCGCGTATGAGAGTCACCGCCGGTGCCTACTGTGTCGGGCAATAACATACGGTTCAGCCAACTATGGATAATACCGTCACCGGGGCGCAGGGCAACGCCGCCGCGGGTCATTATGAAATCAGGCAGGCTGTGTTGAGTGTCGATATCGACCGGTTTTGGGTAAGCGGCGGTGTGGCAGAACGACTGCATGATTAGATCGGCAGAAAAGCCCAAACAGGCCAGATCTTTCAATTCATCACGAGTCATTGGCCCGGTGGTGTCCTGTGAGCCAACCGTGGTCATTGTCGGTTCACAGTAGCTGCCAGGGCGAATGCCATCAACACCGCAGGCTTTACCCACTATTTTTTGGGCGAGGGTGTAACCCTTGCCAGTATCCTCTGGCTGAGCGGGTATGCGGAACAGCTCTGATGGCGGCAAGTTTAAAGCTTCCCGGGCACGCTGGGTCAGGCCGCGACCAATAATCAGGTTGATACGGCCACCGGCGCGGACCTCGTCAAAGATAACCTCTGACTTTATACTGAACTCGGATAGCACTGCACCGGATTCAGACAAGATCTTGCCGTCGTAGGGACGAATCTCAATCACATCGCCCATACCCAGCTTTTCAACGGGGGCTTCAAATACCAGCGCGCCAGCATCTTCCATGGTGTTAAAAAAGATAGGCGCTACTTTGTTGCCGATACAGATACCACCGCCACGTTTGTTGGGAACGCCAGGCAGGTCATCGCCAAAGAACCACAGTACCGAGTTGGTAGCAGATTTACGGGAGGAACCGGTGCCTACTACGTCGCCCACAAAGGCAACCGGTAAGCCCTTGGCTTTCACTTCATCAATTTGTTTCATACAACCGATTACGCCGGGCTCGTCGGGGACCAGGTCAGCGCGCTCCATTTTATAAGCGGCGCGGGCATGCAGGGGGATATCAGGACGTGACCAGGCATCAGGTGCCGGTGACAGGTCATCAGTATTGGTTTCGCCAGTGACTTTAAACACCGCGACTTTGGTTGATGCAGGTACTTCATCACGGTGGGTAAACCACTCGGCATCGGCCCAGGATTGTATAACCGCTTGAGCAGTGGCATTGCCGTTATTGGCTTTTTCGGCAACATCGTGGAAGGCGTCAAACATTAACAGGGTATGCTTTAGCTGGTCACCGGCTAGGGCGCTGAGCTCAGCGTCGTCGAGGGCGTTAACCAGTGTTTCGATGTTGTAACCTCCGAGCATCATACCCAGCAGTTCAATCGCTTTTTGCTTGTTGATCAGAGGAGATTCGGCTGCGCCGGTAACAATGGCTGACAGGAAGCCCGCTTTAACGTAAGCCGCTTCGTCAACGCCTGGAGGTACCCGGTTGGTGATCAGATCTAGCAGGGTTTGCTCTTCACCGCTGGCAGGCTTTTTTAGCAGCTCAACTAAGCTGGTAACTTGCTCGGGATCTAGGGGCTTGGGGGGGATGCCTGCTGCTGCGCGTTCTGCTACGTGTTTACGATAGGCTTCTAGCACGGGTTAGTCCTCGTTGGTTACTTGTTTTAGGTTAGCTTGTTTTAGGTTAGCTTGTTTTAGGTTAGCTTGTTTTAGCTAGAGTTTAGAGTTTCAGGAAGAGTATATAGGTCAGAAGATTCAATCCCAATACTCCGGGCCTGCAGGACAATGGACACTGTGGCCGGTCGCAAGCTTGTTGGTCTTTGCG
>JAZFYA010000279.1:0-4376 GCA_036443315.1 Pseudomonadales bacterium | reverse complement strand
ATTTAGGGAGGAATGAAAATCCCTATTAAATTTTCATCTGACCCCAATTATCTGTGACCCCAATTATCTGCAATTATCATTAACCCAACGTTGAAATGTTCGCCTTTTTTCTAAAGTAGAGTTATAGCCATAAAGCGAGCAACTGAATAATCACCCATGCGTAAATCCCCGCTAATACATCATCGATCATAATCCCCAAACCCGTTGCCATATTTTTATCCAGTGCTTTTATCGGCCACGGTTTCCAGATATCAAAGAGACGAAATAATAAAAACCCCATGACGATCCACAACCAACCCGCCGGTGCCGAAAACATCGTTATCCAGAAACCGACAAACTCGTCCCAGACAATACCTGGATGATCATGCATCCCCAAATCAGTAGCCGTTTTTCCACAGAGATAAATACCGATAACAACAGCGGCGACAACAACAGCTGCATAAAGGGGCAATGACAACTTAGCCAATAATAGGTACAGAGGCACTGCCAATAAAGTGCCAAAGGTTCCCGGCGCCTTGGGCACCAAGCCACTACCAAAACCGAAGGCCAGGCAATGAACAGGGTTGGTCAATATTTTAACGGCACTAACTGGCATAAATTCCTTTATTCTTTATTGGAAATGTTGATAACCGGAGAATGCGAACTGAAGACGCTGGCCTTTTCCATCAACACACACAACCCCCTCCCCCTCCTCAATCTGCCCAATCTCAGTCACTGGCACACCAAACTTAGCGGATGTTTCAACCAGCATTGTGCGAAATTGAGCTGGCGCGGTAAAACATAATTCGTAATCATCACCACCGGTTAACGCAAACTTAAGCGCTTGATCTCTATCCACCACGTCCATTAACACAGGGGACAAAGGCAATTTCTCACTATTAATCTTAGCCGCCACTCCACTAGCCTTACAAATATGGCCCAGGTCCGCTAATAGCCCATCGGAAATATCGATAGCGGCAGTTGCCACAGCTAATAACGTTTCGCCTAGCTCCACCCGTGCCTGCGGAGTATAAAAACGCGAATGCAAAAATTGCTGTTGCTCAGTATCAACCGCTATTTGGTGTTTAAACATTGCCAATGCCGCGGCGGCATCCCCCACATTACCGGTGACAAAAACACCATCACTGGGCCTGGCACCGCTGCGACGCAAACTGCTACCGAAGGGCAGGGTACCGTGAACCTGAAGGGTAACGCTTAAAGGACCCTGGGTCATATCACCACCAATCAATGGAATCTGATAGTACTCCGCCGCCTGTCGCAGACCCTTGCTAAAACCGTCCAACCATGACGGATCAACAGTGGGAAGGGTTAATGCCAGAGTAAAGGCCAAAGGGCAGGCACCCATAGCGGCCAGGTCACTGATCGCAACAGCCAGTGCACGCTGAGCCACGTCGAAGGATTGAGCATTGTCGGGGAAATGTCGGCCAGCGACCAGCGTATCGATCGATAATGCCAGCTGTTGTCCTTCGGGCACAGACAATAAGGCGCAATCATCACCGACACCCAGAACAACTGGAGAGGATTGGCTTGGAGAAGTACTTTTCCCGGGAGACTTGTTATCGGGAGAGCAATCGCCAGGAGAACCCTGTATATCGGAAAAATAGCGGGAGATTATTTCAAATTCCGTTAACCCTTTTCCCCCAGCACGCATAAGCAGACTCACAATTAGTTAGGACTGCACCGAATGGCACTGACTTAAGGGCAGTGCTGTTAACGGCTTGCGATGGTAGTATCCCGCCGCCACCCTCGGTAGTCTAACCCCTCACTCGGTTGGAACCCCACGCCCTGGTGAGGGGTTAGACTACCGAGGGTGGCTAGACTGTGCAGTATCCGGGTGCTGCCGGAGTAGCTGTTCGCAATGCAAGGCCCGCTAAAGGGCGTGGGGTTTCAACCGATAATGGGCGATAGTGAGCCTTGCATTGCGAACAGCGGGTTCAAAGCTCCTCAGTTGTAGCCTTAAGTCAGTACCATTCAGGACTGCACGGATTATTTTTTCTGCGCATTGAACTCAACGGCTCGAACATTTTGTGCCAGTTTATCCAACACTCCGTTTATATATTTATAACCATCGGTGGCGCCGAATTTTTTTGCCAGGGCCACGGTTTCATTGATAGTTACTTTGTAGGGAATATCAATACGCTTAACCAACTCATAACTACCGAGACGCAGCAGAGCCAGTTCGATGGGGTCAAGGTCGCTGATATCACGATCCAGATAGGGAGTAAACGCCGCCTCCAACTCTTCAACATTGCCAGGAACATGGTGGATAATATCGTGAAAGTATTCGATATCTACATTGGAAAAATTATAGTCCGCTAAAAATTGCACTTCAATTTCACTGACGGGATATTGGGTCATGGACCACTGATACAAGGCCTGCATGCCATAATGGCGAGCCTTGCGACGAGCGGACGGATTAAATCCTTGCTTTTTAGACACAACTATAAATTACCCATAACTGACAACATCTCCAACACACAAGCGGCGGATTCTTCTCCTTTATTTTCCGAATCCTCTCCATGACCTGAACGCTTCAATGCTTGCTGGTCATTATCTACTGTCAACACCCCAAATGCGATAGGCAAACCTGCATCCAAACTAACCCGCATCACCCCACTGGAACACTCACCTGCTATATATTCAAAATGTGGGGTACCACCGCGAATCACCGCACCCAGAGTAATAATGGCATCGTATTTTTTCGTTTCTGCCACTTTTTGACAGGTCAGCGGAATCTCGTAAGCACCGGGGCACATGATCACGTTGATATTACTTTCGCTGACTCCGTTGCGGGTTAAATACTCTTTGGCACCCATCAATAAATTATCCACAATAAAAGCATTCCAACGGGTAATCACAATCGCAATTTTCTTATCGGCTAAAATTGCCCGATCATATTCTGGTGTATCAATACCTTTCATACTTTCTCTCGCAAAAAAGTTCTCGTGAAAACGTCTTATAAAAACCAGTATTAAGCGCAAATTTTACTCGGCAACAATAAAATCTACTACCTCCAGATCAAAACCGGAAATCGCACTATATTTAATCGGCGGCGCCATCAACCGGAGCTTACTCACACCGACATCGCGCAATATCTGTGAACCCAGACCCACGGTCAGATAGACATTGTGGCTACCATCGGCAATCGGCATCAACACAGGCTTCTTACCCAAAGCAATCTCTACGCTGGTTAAAATATCTTCCGGCGTTTCCCGGTGAGCCAATAATACCACTACACCACTACCCTCTTCCGCCACTTTTTGAATACAACGCTGGATATTCCAGCTGGGCTCATTGCTTAGCTGCGTGCCAAATAAATCACGGATTGAAGAGGCCAAATGCACCCGCACCAAGGTAGATTCATTCTGGGACACATCACCCTTTACCAGAGCATGATGAATATTGCCAACTAACAAGTCTTTATAGGTATGCAGGGTGAATTCACCCTGATCAGTATTCACCACACCTTCACTGATTTTTTCTATCGTGCATTCATTAACAACACGGTAGTGGATCAAATCGGCGATAGTACCAATTTTCAGATCATGCTCTTCAGCAAATTTTTCCAGCTCGGGACGACGGGCCATGGTGCCGTCTTCATTCATAATTTCAATGATAGTTCCCGACGCCTCAAAACCTGCCAGACGGGCTAGATCACAGCTAGCCTCGGTGTGGCCAGCACGGGTTAATACGCCACCTGGCTGGGCCATAATGGGAAAGATATGGCCAGGCTGCACAATGTCTTCCGCCTTAGCTCCACGAGCCACCGCCGTGCGAACGGTATGGGCACGATCCGCCGCAGAAATGCCCGTCGTGACGCCCTCTGCCGCTTCAATCGACAGGGTAAAGTTGGTACCAAATTGCGCACCGTTGGCACCACCCACCATCAACGGCAGACCCAACTGGCGACAGCGATCCTCGGTCAGAGTCAAACAAACCAAACCGCGGGCGTGCTTGACCATAAAATTGATATCCTGCGGTTTTACGCACTCCGACGCCATGACCAGATCACCTTCGTTCTCGCGATCTTCGTCATCCATCAGGATCACCATTTTACCAAGGCGAATATCCTGAATTAATTCTTCAACGCTATTGAGAGCCATTGTTTAACACCTTTAAGTTTAACACCTTTAAGTTTAATACCTTTCGTTTAACGTCTTTTGTTCTGGTCGTCACTGCCTTGAATCCGCTGTTCTACGCTGAGCCCACTTTCGGTTGGAACCCCACGCCCTTAAGTAGGCTCAGCGTAGAACAGCTACTCCGGTGGTACCTGGATACTGCACAGTCTAGCCACCCTCGGTAGTCTAACCCCTCACCAGGGCGTGGGGTTCCAACCGAGTGAGGGGTTAGACTACCGAGGGTGGCGGCGGGATACT
>JAZFYA010000278.1:0-2386 GCA_036443315.1 Pseudomonadales bacterium | reverse complement strand
GCATACTACCTATGATGAAGCCACTTATTTGTTTGCGTTAGAAAAGCGTAATAGTAAAAATAAAATGGCTTAATTCGAAAAAAAAGGTTGACGACCCTCTCAGAGCGTATGGGTGACCCCAATTATTCTGCAACCCCGTCACAACTGGCTGCTTTCTAGTTTCATTCTTACAGGAAAATAATATAGAGCTAAAGTATAGATGACTAACAAGATCACGATGCTTGCCAAAAAACCTGCAAAAAAGTCTATAGCACTAATTAGCAATATAAATAGTAACGGCATAAAAAATACAATTACTAAATTTAAACCCCACCAAAGCCATGGGCTGATGTAGCCTGACGCATGACACTCAGTACAAATAACATTTTTTCTGCTATGTGCTAACGCCTTTTCTAATAAGCTAAGCCCATAATTTCCACAGTGGCTACAGCGACAACGAATCATAAGCCACCGCCTATCGCTGTCAAAACTGAAACTGGATCCGATATTCCACTATCGATTAACCGAACCCCTGCACCAAGGCCGGATGTTAAGGTTAAGCTACCTCCAAAGGTCAACATAGCACCAGCCCCTAGAATTGGGCCGCCCTTCGCAAACGGAGCAGACAACACACCTGTTGTCAGTGTATTTGCAACTTGCCTTCCAAAGAAATAACCAGAATTATTTTGTATTGAAGATAAGAGTTGAGAATGGGCAAGATCTCTTATGCTAACCATTTCACCATTCAAGGGAATAGCGCCATCATTAACGTAAGCTCTAATAGATTCTATAAGAATCCCATTTCTAAGTTCTGCAGCTTGCTGAGCATCTGCTCCATTGCCACCAGAAAGATTATCTAGATGCGTTAAGAATGTTTTTTGGTCTTTAAAATATTGACTAAAACCATCGCCGACTCCCTCTTGTGCATCTATCAGCAACCCACCGCTCTCAATCGCAAATCCCCCACTACTTCCCAACAAATCCGCGTTCACCTGTGCGACATAAAATCCATACCCACCACTAACATTAGTACTCCCCACCACCGCATTAATCTGTAACTCAGTCAATCCTTCTGGCGTTAATAAGGCCGCCCTCTCAGCATTAATTTCTTCCCAAAAATCCTTAGCGGTTTCTGCATATTCATACTGTGCAACCGACAGTGGGCTCGCATTAGAGTTAAACCCCGATAAATCAATGATCGGCGCAACATAACCGGGTAGATAAAAATTGGTATTAAAAGTGAATGTGGGCAATGATGGCATAGTAATCGGCGTATCAGTAATGTGCATTACTTCGAGAGGAAGATAACCACTAGGGTCCACAAACCGCAGCGGATTATTCAAGACGGAAAACTGGGGTCAGTTGAAAATTACAGTGACAAAAACTCTAAAAGAATGTTTATCTGCCTCCAGCTTTCTAAGCCACTTTTAGTCGCGCTTCCCATAAGTCATATTCTGCTTGCATTCGGACCCACATTTCGGCGCTCGTGCCAATACTGGACTCTAACACAATGGCAAACGAGGGGGAGATTCCTCGTTTGCCATTAACAATTTCGTTGATTTTTCGAGAGGCACACTGACATTTTTTTGCTAACGCAGTTTGGTTGAGCCCCATTTCTACCATGTAAACTTCAGCAAGAACTTGGCCTGGATGTAGTGGTGATGGGTTGGAAATCATAATTAACCTCTGTGGTAATTTTCTATGCAAACACTGGAAAATTCACCGGTTTTGTATTTAAAGGTAATACACCATGGTAATTTAATCGTTACACTCCAGTAGTCTTTCCTGTCACCGTGTAACTTGTGAAGCCGTATGTTTGGTGGTTGTCCTTTAATGCGTAAATCATCAATCGTTTGTGTCGAGTGCATGATGGTTAACAGGGCTTTTGCTCTTATCCATGATTCTTTGGGTAAGGATTTTGATCGATTGTGTTCCCAGATATCTTTGGCAACGCGCCCTTTAAAGTTAACAATCATCCAGTTATTGCTCTGTTGATTTGCGAGTTGTTACATTGTCTGTAATAGTGTAGCATGGTGTTGGAGTGTGTCAATAGCGAGTCTTTTCCAAAATCAGGGGTCCAAAATGGAGGGGTCATGGGGTCAAACTCGTTGATACAGGTGTCTCCTGATGTTAAACTCCCGGCCATTCATCTTTTCGCATAGGGAGAACCGATATGGCACGCTTACCTCGTTTTGTGTTGCCGGGACAACCGCAACATGTCATCCAACGCGGGAATAATCGACAAGACATCTTTGAAGCGTTATTTTCGGGACAGAATTATTTTTAGTCAACAAAAACGAAATTGCAAGTTAACAACAAATAAATCCGTCCCAGTTTTCTACCTAGGACCGGAGTATAGTGACGAGGAGATTGAGGCAATGTTTGATAAAGTATAATTTGAGCTACA
>JAZFYA010000277.1:0-18195 GCA_036443315.1 Pseudomonadales bacterium | reverse complement strand
CAAGATGACGAGCGTGAAGGGGGTCACTGAAACGATGAGAACGCTAACGATGAACGTACGAATGGTTTTTGACTATTTGAAAATGACTAAAAATGCTCTTGGGCATCGATAGAACAAATTTACCCTGTCTTATGGTGTGTTTAGACCAACAAATCCTTACACCGGTTGATGGCATGGTTACTGTGTACAACACCAATACAAGGCAGGATGAACCGAAAGAAGCAATGACCTATCCTGATTTATGTCATAAGCCAGTAGGTCTATTTCTCCAAAAAGAGGAATACATTAGTAGGCATGGAGAAATTAAAGAAAGAATGAATTTTTACGCTTCTTTTGATGTAGTAACAAAGCGCACCGCTATTGAAATATTAGATAATACGAGTGCTAACGCAGTTGATAAAATGATTGCATATGTAAAAAACAAACAACTACCTGAGATCCAATCTCCGCCTATAGGTTCTGCTAAGAATCCTAATATGCTAGATCCTTTACCGGTAGACGGCGATAATTTTGATGCCGATATCCGGTTCTAGGAGTCTGTCGGATTTAACTCTCAGTGCATTTTCCTGCGACCCCATTAATTGCCACCATTAATTGCCACAATGCCTATCCCTTTAGTGTCATTCATGCAATTATGGCATCAACAATTGAAAATCAACCTTCCCCATTGAGACACCGTTCACCATAATTTCAACCATATGCAAGCCCGAATAATACACGCGGGTGGTGATTTTTTTAATAGTATGTTTTTTGGCCAAGGTCAGTGTCTTTTTTGCGGACAAGGTCGTCGTTCGCCATTTGAACACTTTCGGTGAAGTCTTACCATTCGCTTTTTGGTGATGGACAATATAATCAATCATTAAAGATTGGTCTTGATTGGAATCCGAACAGAGTGATAGCGTAAACTGCAAAGCATCGCCAAACACAACTTCTGGCGTCAATATATCGATACTTGCTTGCTGGATTATTGGCGGATTGAAACCTAACACCTTTAATGTTTTCCTATGCCCATTTTTGAGCAACGTTCGACAAGCATGCCGAATTAACTTTTTCCGTTCCTTACTTGCCCCCTTCATCCATTGTGCAGCTATTTCTGCTACAACATCAGGATGATCCTTAGCAATATCATTTAGATTATTTGCAACTGAACGTCGCACATACTCTTTATTATCGTCTTTGAGCTGTTCTAGTAGCTCGAGCACGGGTGATGGATCTTTAATATAGCTAGGTAGTGCCCGCCTGAAAATACGCTAAGCACCTGAAAACCTGATAATTTCTGATTAAATTCGCTGGCGAAGATGCGTATAATAATGCTTGATTTGAACATAAATCCCGATAAAACGACACAGACAACGACCTAAGCCACTCAACTTCGGAAAAAAAACATGAGACACGTCCAACATCCGCAACGCCATTTCGGTCAGGTTGATATCGCAGAGATAGCCATCGATCCCCGTTCAAGAGACGATATTCCAGCACTATTGAAAGGGTTACAACACCTTTATGTTAATGATGAGATCCGAAAAAAAGTCTTCGCCATTCTGGAGAACACCCTGGGCGAGGAAGTCAACCGTGAAGTCGGACGTCCAGGCATGGAATTGTGGAAAATATTTGTGTTGGGGACATTGAAACTGGGCATGAATTGCGACTATGACCGATTGCAGGAATTAGCCAACCAACACAGCACACTACGACAGATGTTAGGCCATTCCGACTGGACAGACACCGAGACGTACGCCTTACAAACATTAATCGACAATGTGTCAAAACTGACACCGGCTATCTTGTCAGAGATCAATCAAGTCGTGGTGGAAGCCGGACACGCGCTGCTTAAAAAAAAGTCTGGCGAGATCTTAAAAGGACGTTGTGATTCATTTGTGGTGGAAACCGATGTGCATTATCCGACGGACACCAATTTATTGTGGGATGCGATGCGGAAATTGTTGACGGGCTTAGGTCGTGCTTGTGATGAACACGGGATCTCGGGCTGGCGTCAATATCAGTACAACCTCAGGCAATTAAAAAAGCGATTTCGCAAAACACAAAAACTGCGCCACTCCAACTCGAAAGACGAAACAAAACGCGCAGCGAAACGCAAACAGATCAACGCCGCCTATGAGGCCTATCTTGCCAGCGCACGCACACTTGTTACCAAAGCCGAGATAAGCCTTGAGTCCCTGGCGCAACAAGGGCATGTTGTCATCGTCACGGCATTACAAGACGCTATCAGACATGCCGTGCGTCAAATAGACCAAATTGAACGGCGCGTCTTAAAAGGCGAAGTCATCCCTCATGAAGAAAAAGTGTTCTCCCTCTTTGAAGAACACACCGAATGGATCTGCAAAGGCAAAGCGGGTGTGCCGGTTGAATTAGGGGTACGCGTGTGCGTGTTAGAAGATCAGCATCAATTCATCTTGCATCATCAGATCATGTGGAAGGAAACCGATGACAAGATCGCGATATCAATGGTGGAAGGGGCACAAGACCGTTACCCTGACTTAAGGCAATGCAGTTTTGACAAAGGCTTTTATACGCCGACCAACCGTGACAAATTAGACATCGTACTCGACCACGTCATCCTGCCCAGGAAAGGACGATTAACAGAGCAAGACAAGCAACATGAATACAGTGAGGACTTTATACTGGCACGCCATCAACATTCTGCTGTTGAGTCGTGTATCAACAACCTGGAACAGCGCGGACTTGATCGTTGTTTGTCCTACGGCAGACACGGCTTTGAACGTCATGTCGCGTTGTCGATAGTGGCGTGTAACCTGCACCGTATTGGTTTGCTGTTACAGCGACAGGAAAGGGCACGACTGCAAAAAGAAAAACGTAAACGACAACGACTCGCCGCTTAAGTCAGGCGAGACAAAACCTGTCAATTGATACACCGCCAGGTGGGCGGTTTGTCGCCTTCAATAGGCGTGTTTGCCTAATGCTTAACAAAAAAAAGCATGAAAGAGAGAGAACGCAACCAAAATAAGTATCAGCACCTAAACTGGCTAGTTTTTAAACGGTTAATTATTAACCAGTTCGAGAAATGTTGGGGTTTTCGGGCGGGCACTAGGTAAGCTCATTGCCCATGGTAACCGTGGTCTGCTACCCTCTGAAACTAAGCGCCGAACATGCTGATTACTGTCGGTTGTCCAGGTTTTCAGCACAGATAATGTTTTTTCTGGTGATTCCAGCAGGAAGAATCGAATACCAAATTCTGAAGAATCTCGCTTGGTCATTTCCTTAAACAGCATCATCGATAAATCAAAGTAATCATGTCCACACAATCCCACATAGTGCGTTAGCGGCATAATAGCCCAACCCGCTATACCTTTGGCATCTACCATGCCTGCGGAAATATCATCATCCAGTAGAGAGCCTAAACTTGCGAGCATGATTTCCCCTGCTTTTTCAAAATCAGCAGGGAAATACTTAATCATCGTTTCGGTTATTCGCTCAGTACGTGCTTTTAATTCAAGTGAATCAAAATTATTCGTAGCATCAGTCACAAACCCCTTATCATCGAAATTAGACCACTGACGTTTAAAGTGTCCAGCCATACCTTCGATAATATTTTTATTAAGCAAATTTTTAAAGGGTTCTGCCATGTACTACTCTTCTTTCAGTGAATGGTGTTCATAATAAAGGTGACGGCTTACCCAATTCCGGTGGAGCAATTTGTTATATTTTAATTTCAACACCTTCGGCCTTTAACATTTCTTCAAGTTCCCTATAACCTTCAAGCTCCATAAGAAGACGACCTTTTTCAGTTTTGGCAATATCAACCCAATGCTTATTTTCTAGAGCACCTACCAAAGCATAAAGAAAGTTTAGACTCGGCTTTATGCTACATTCTTTTTTGAGGCGAATAAACGCCCTTACTGCACCCGCTTTCTCAAGGTCTTCGGGAGTATTAATGCCAATTTCCCGTAGAGATTTCTCTGACTTTGACCCCAACCCTTTAAGTTCTCGTAGTTTCAATTATTTAGAGCCTCGAAGAAATAGTTACGGTAGGAATGCCCGTCGCCCGGACCCCATAAGCGCTAACGTGTGTTCTATACCCAAAGCGATTGTTGATTCGATGGGGCGAGCAACCTAATCTAGAACAGACACTCTTCTACTTACCCCCTGCCATTCTTTAAAACAAGCCTAAGGATAAAAGCTAGAAAGGAAGAAAAAAACTAAAGCACCGCCTCAGGATAAGAACCCAGTACCTTCAACACCCTGGAATGCTCCTCTAAGCCCTCCAAAATGCCGCGAATCAAAGCATCCTCTCGATGCCCCTTGAACTCAATAAAAAAAACATAAGACCAGGTATCCGTCCGCGATGGCCGAGTATCAATCCGCGTCAAGCTCACACCTGCCGTTTGAAAGGGTTCTAGCAAATTAAACAACGCACCCGGTTTATCTTTAGCCTCCACAATCAGCGACGTTTTATCACTGCCGCTAACACTAACGTCTTGATTGCCAATAATCAAAAAACGGGTGGTGTTATTGGCAAGGTCTTCGATGCTTTCCGCCAGCTTCATCAAATCGTATTGTTCGGCGGCGATATCACCAGCAACCGCAGCAATAGAGGCGTCTTGTTTCGCCATTCGCGCCGCTTCCGCGTTGCTGGCAACGGCAATGCGCTCAACATTGGGCCAATTATTATCCAGCCAGTTGCGTGCCTGCGCCAGTGCCTGTTGATGAGCACAAATGGATTTAATTGATTTGGCATTGGCGTTTTCATTGACCAGCAGCTGCAGCTGAATGCGCAACGCTACCTCACCGCAAATTTTCAACGGCGAATCCATAAAATTATCCAGCGTGTAGCTAATCATCCCTTCGGTAGAATTTTCCACCGGCACCACACCATAGTGACACTGGCCGGATTCTACCTGCGAAAATACGCTATCGATTGTGGGCTGCGGCAGACTGACCACCGCATGGCCAAAGTGTTTGATGGTTGCCGCCTGGGTGAAGGTACCTTCCGGACCCAAATAAGCGACTTCCATCGGCTTTTCCAGCGCCAGACAGGCCGACATAATTTCGCGGAAAATATGTGCGACTGTTTTGCCCTCCAGCGGACCACTATTGCGATCGATTACCTGTTGCAACACCTGCGCTTCCCACTCGGGGCGGTAGAACATCACTTTGGACAAATCACCTTCGCCGTTCTCAGCCACAAACTGCTTGAGCTTCGCTTCTGCCACACGCTCGGCACACGCTGCTCTGCGGTTGATCAACAGGTGAATCTGCGTATCAATCGAATCGATTTCTTGCAGCAGTTTGTCTAAATCCTTACTCTCTGACATGGCTATATTCTGGTGGGGTAGATGTTGATCTACTGTTGTTTTTAAATTAGTGCTTGCAAATTTAATGTTTTCAAACGGTTGTTTTCAACCTAAAGCTTTGGTGGATCAAGATCCACCCTTCGTATTAGGCGCTACGTTGCTCGAAGTCTTGCATAAACTCGATCAGTGTATCAACAGCGTGTTCCGGTACCGCATTATAAATACTGGCGCGCATACCACCCACACTGCGGTGGCCCTTCAGGTTTAGCAAACCAGCCTGCTCCGATTCCATCAAAAACGGCTTGTCTAAATCAGTATTGGCCAGAATAAAGGGCACGTTCATTGAGGAACGGCTAGCGACTTCAACCGGGTTGGCATAGAACGCGCTGTTATCGATATAGCTGTACAGCTTGTCGGCCTTGCGACCGTTAATGGCAGCCATCGCAGTCAATCCACCTTGATCCTTTAACCACTGGAACACTAGCCCTGCCAGATATAAACCGTAGGTAGGCGGCGTGTTGTACATGGAATTATTGTCGGCGGCGGTTTTATAGTCCAGCATGGTTGGACAATGCGCACTGGATTTACCCAGTAAATCTCTGCGCACGATGACAATGGTTAAACCAGCGGGGCCAATATTTTTTTGCGCACCGGCGTAGATTACCCCGAAACGACTGATCTCAATGGGCCGCGACAGAATAGTGGAAGACATATCCGCCACCAGGGGCACATCAACTTCCGGGGTCCACATAAACTCTACCCCACCGATTGTTTCATTGGGCGTGTAGTGCAAATAGGCGGCATCTTTATTGAGCTGCCAGCTATCAAAAGCAGGGATAGTGGTGAAGTTGCTGTCTTCTGAGCTGGCCACCACATTAATAGCGCCGAAATTTTTTGCTTCTTTAATGGCTTTTTTCGACCACTGACCGGTATTCACATAATCGGCTGTAGTCTTATCACCCATCAGGTTCAGGGGAACTGCTGCAAATTGGGTACTGGCGCCACCCTGCAAGAACAGCACAGCATAATCGTCAGGAATCGCCAGTAACTCGCGAAAATCGCTTTCTGCCTTTTCAGCAATCGCCACAATGTCGGAAGAGCGATGGCTCATTTCCATAACCGATAAACCAGCACCACGAAAATCCACTAGTTCTTCACTAGCCTGCTCTAACACCGGCAACGGCAATGCCGCAGGTCCGGCACAAAAATTATACTTACGGGACATCTATAAAACCTCATTGAAACGCTAAACACCTGACGCTAGACGTCTGACACTTTTTAAAATACCTTTTCTCTTTATCTGCAGCCCTGGGTTCAGGTACGCATGGCACTGAACAATCAAGGGCCAACAATCCGGAGCCTTGAATCCGCTGTTCTACGCTGAGCCCACTTTCGGTTGGAACCCCACGCCCTTCAGTGGGCTCAGCGTAGAACAGCTACTCCAGCAGTACCCGGATACAGCACAGTCTAGCCACCCTCGGTAGTCTAACCCCTCACCAGGGCGTGGGGTTCCAACCAAGTGAGGGGGAGGGTGGCGGCGGGATACTACCGTCGCAAGCCGTTAACAGCACTGCCCTTAAGTCAGTGCCATTCGGCTCAGGCGCTAGTTTTCGGCTGGCTCGATTGCAACATCGTCTTCGTCAGGCTCTTCAATACGCTCAACGCCCACCACATGCTCGCCCTCCTTCAGACGAATCACCCGCACACCCTGGGTGTTGCGGCCCAACACTGAAATCTCATCGGTACGGGTACGTACCATGGTGCCTTGATCAGAAATCATCATCAGTTCATCACCATCAAATACTTGTACCGCACCGACGATATCACCGTTGCGTTCACTGGCCTGCATAAAGATCATGCCTTTATTACCACGCCCCTTGGTGGCGAACTCGGTAAATTCGGTTCGTTTACCATAGCCATTGATGGAAACAGACAACATGCGCCCACCTTCCTGGGGCACCAGCAGTGAAATCATCTTCTGCCCCGCGCCCATGCGGATACCGCGCACACCTTTGGCGGTACGACCCATGGCGCGAACATCGCTTTCTTTGAAACGTACTGCTTTACCCGCCGTACTGAACAACATCACATCACAGTCACCGGTAGTGACGGCGGTACCTATTAATACATCACCCTCTTCCAGTTCCAACGCGCGCAAACCAACACTGCGCTGGCGGGCGAAATTGGTAAGCGCTGTTTTCTTCACCGTGCCGTTGGCCGTGGCCATAAATATATAGTGGCCTTCGGTGTACTCGCGCACCGGCAGGATCGAGGTAATCCGCTCACCCTCCTCCAGCGGCAATAAATTAACCATCGGACGACCACGGGCGTTCCGACTCGCTAGCGGTATATGAAACACTTTTAACCAATAGACTTTACCAACATTGGAGAAGCATAAAATCGTATCGTGAGTACTGGCGATCATCAGGTGCTCGACAAAATCTTCATCCTTCACTGCCGTTGCCGATTTACCCATGCCACCACGGCGCTGAGCCTGGTAATCACCGAGTGATTGGGTCTTGGCATAACCGCCGTGGGAGATAGTCACCACTCGGTCTTCTTCGGTAATTAAATCAGCTTCGGTCAGATCACGCAGGGACTCTATAATTTCACTGCGACGCTCATCACCGTATTCCTGAACGATGGTTTGTAGCTCTTCACGAATCAAGTTCATCAACTTAACCGCATCAGCCAGGATACTCAGGTACTCGGCAATTTCATTCAGCTTTTGCTGATATTCCTTCAACAGTTTTTCATGCTCAAGACCCGTCAGCTTTTGCAAGCGCATATCCAGAATCGCTTGAACCTGGACGGGTGATAAATGGTATTTGCCCTCGATAAAACCCAGCCCTTCCGGCAGCCCGTCTGGGCGGCAGACTATGTTGCTATTGTCTGCACCGACAGCGCTACCCGCGCGTTCCAGCATCCCTATTACATCACCCGGTTCCCAGCCACGGGCAGCGAGTTTGTCTTTCGCCTCAGCGGTGGTATCAGAGGATTTAATCAATTCGATCATTGCATCGATATTGGAAATCGCCACTGCCAGACCTTCCAAAATATGGCCACGCTCGCGGGCCTTTCTCAGCAGGTAAACGGTACGACGGGTCACCACTTCGCGGCGATGACGAACGAAATGCTCCAGCAATTCCTTCAGGTTTAACAGCTTTGGCTGGCCATCTACCAGCGCCACAATATTAATACCGAAGACATTTTCTAGCTGAGTGTGAGCGTAGAGGTTGTTAAGGCAGACTTCGCCCATTTCACCACGCTTCATTTCGATCACAACGCGCATACCGTCCTTGTCGGACTCGTCGCGCAATTCGGCAATGCCTTCGATCTTTTTTTCTTTGACCAGTTCGGCGATTTTTTCAATCAAGCGAGCTTTGTTCACCTGGTAGGGAAGCTCGTGAATAAGAATGGTGTCTTTGTTGGTTTTTTCATTGCTGATGACTTCAGCGCGAGCACGGATATAAATGCGGCCCTTGCCGGTGCGATAAGCCTGCACAATACCGGCGCGGCCATTGATGATCGCCGCCGTGGGGAAATCCGGGCCAGGGATATGCTGCATCAATTCATCGATAGTGATCGCAGGGTTATCAATCAGTGCCAAACAACCAGCGACGACTTCATTCAGGTTGTGGGGCGGAATATTAGTGGCCATACCCACTGCAATACCCGAGGAACCATTGATCAACAAGTTCGGCACCTTGGTTGGCATCACCGCCGGAATCATCTCGGTACCATCGTAGTTAGGTACCCAATCGACAGTTTCTTTATCGAGGTCGGCTAGAATTTCATGGGCAATCTTGCGCATACGAATTTCCGTATAACGCATTGCTGCTGCGGAATCACCATCGACAGAACCAAAGTTACCCTGTCCATCCACCAGCATGTAACGCAGGGAGAATGGCTGCGCCATGCGAACAATGGTTTCATAGACGGCGGAATCACCATGTGGATGGTATTTACCGATAACATCACCCACCACACGGGCAGACTTTTTATAGCCCTTGTTCCAGTCGTTGTTCAGCTCACTCATGGCAAAAAGCACGCGGCGGTGTACCGGCTTCAAACCATCGCGCACATCAGGTAACGCACGACCGACAATGACACTCATGGAATAATCGAGGTAGGACTGTTTCAGTTCGTCTTCGATATTAACCGGCTGAATTTGGTTGTTTATCTCGCCCATAAAGAATGGTATTCCTAATTTATTCTGGTATGCCGCTGACGCAGCAACTGTTTGTGTCCATTAACTCTGTGCGTTGTTGAACGTTATAAAGTAGGCGCCCTGAAGAATTATTGTTGAGAATTATTGTCACCCGCCTTCTCGGCCGGTTTTTTTGCCCTCAAAATTCATCCCCAAATACACTATTTTTGAACACTGACAAGCGACCCACATAAGCGCGAAATCATACCATAAATCAATACGATACCGACAGCCGAAAAGGGGATTTCTGGCTATTTCTCGGTATTTAAATTAACCGGTCAAGGGGCTCGCACAAGAGCTTTTGGGAAGGCAATTTTTGCGAAAGCCAGTTATACTCGCCAGCACCCAAAAATACGGATAAAAACTCAGCGTTGTCATGATCCATCAATCCGCAAAAAAAATCGACACCTTAATCAGTGCCCGCTGGATTATCCCTGTCAGACCGGAAAAAATCCTGCTGGAAGATTATGCTATTGCCATCAAGGATGGCGTAATCGTGGATATCCTGCCGCAGACTAATGCCCAGAACCACTATCAAGCTACCCACGGCATCGACCTACCCCAACATGTGTTAACCCCCGGTTTGATTAACGCCCACGGTCACGCCGCCATGACACTGTTTCGCGGCATGGCGGATGATACGCCTCTACAAGCTTGGCTGGAGGAACATATCTGGCCCGCTGAAGGTCAATGGATCAGTGAAGCGTTTGTTCGCGACGGCACTCAGCTGGCCATAGCCGAAATGCTGCGCTCGGGGACCACTACGTTTAGCGATATGTATTTCTTTCCCAATATTGCTGCCAAAGCTGCTGCTGCTGCGGGTATACGCGTGCAGATCACTTTCCCGGTGTTTGATTTTCCCACCATCTGGGGACAGGACCCGGATCACTACATTAGCAAAGGGCTTGCGGTACGGGACGATTTTAAACACAGCGCATTGGTGGATGTGGTATTCGGCCCCCACGCACCCTATACCGTGAATGATAGCGCTCTGCAAAAAGTTGCCATGCTGGCCGCCGAACTGGATAGCAATATTCATATCCATGTTCACGAAACCCAGCAAGAAGTAGAGGACGCCATCCAAAAAACCAGCAAACGTCCCCTGAACCGTTTAAATGAGCTCGGCATTCTAACCCCTCGCACTCAGCTGGTTCATATGACAGCCTTGAATGATGAGGATATAGCGCTGGTTAAACAAAGCGGCTCCCATGTTGTTCACTGCCCACAATCTAATTTAAAACTGGCCAGTGGTGCCTGCCCGGTTAAAAAACTGTTAGACGCGAATATCAATGTTGCCCTGGGTAGCGATGGCGCTGCCAGCAACAATAGCCTGGACATGTTCAGCGAAATGCGCACCGCAGCGTTGCTGACGAAACTAACTGCTGGGGATGCCTCGGCGCTGAATGACTGGCAAGCGCTGGAAGCAGCCACCCTCAGTGGCGCCAAAGCGCTGGCCATTGACAGTAAAGTCGGCTCACTGGAAGTGGGCAAAGACGCCGATATTATCGCCATCGACTTCAGCGCTATCGAACAGCAGCCAATTTACCAACCCATTTCACAACTGGTTTACACCCCCTGCGGCCACCATGTTAGCCATAGCTGGATTCATGGCCAGCCGGTATTGGCGGATCGCGAACCGACTAACCTAGATGTACGTGAGATCAACGCAAAAGCCCAGAGCTGGCGTGACCGAATCAAAACATGATTGCGTAGGGTGGATCTTGATCCACCCGAGTTATGGGCATTATTGGTGGATCAAGATCCATCCTACTCAACGAGAGTTTTTTTGTGACTACAGATAATGCCTCTACAACCGATGCGACTACAGCTAATGTCGACCCCTCTGAAATCGCTAAATTTGAAGCACTGGCTCATCGCTGGTGGGATAAAAATGGCGAGTTCAAGCCACTGCATGAAATCAACCCGCTTCGAGCCAACTATATCGACCTGCATTCACCGGTTGCCGACAGCACATTATTAGATGTAGGCTGCGGCGGCGGTATTCTCTGTGAAGCCATGGCACAACGTGGTGCAATCGTTAGTGGCATTGATATGGGGCAAGCGCCGCTATCGGTAGCCAAGTTACACCAGCTGGAATCCGGAGTGGAGGTTAATTATCAACACAGTACCGCCGAAGATTTAGCCAACAAAGCAGCCGACAAATACGATATTGTCACCTGCCTGGAAATGCTGGAACATGTACCGGACCCCGCTTCCGTGATTCAAGCCTGTGCGACGCTCTGTAAACCCGGCGGCCATTTGTACTTCTCCACCATCAACCGCAACCCTAAATCCTATTTATTCAGTATTATTGGCGCGGAGTATTTACTACAACTGTTACCCAAGGGCACCCACGACTACGATAAGTTTATTAAACCCTCAGAGCTGGCCCACTGGCTTCGCGAAACAGGTTTACAGTTGCAGGATATCACCGGCATGACCTACAACCCTCTAAGCAAGCGCTACCGCCTAAACCCCAATGATGTAGACGTAAATTATCTCATGCATGTCAGCAAACCCACGTAAGCCTTGATAACTGTAGATGACTGCCACTAGCCCCCTACAAGCTGTACTGTTTGACTTGGACGGTACCTTATTGGATACCGCACCAGATTTTGCCATCGTGGTGAATCAACTACGTCAGCGATATGGTAAAACAGCTCTGGATTACCACACTATTCGCGCCACCGTTTCCCAGGGTGCCAGCGCTTTAATCACGCTGGCCTTTCAGTTACAGCAAGGTGACGAGGGTTTTGAAACATTGCGCCAGGAATTATTACACCTTTACAGTCAGCACCTGGCGGTAGAAACCGTCCTCTTCCCCGGCATTAGTGATGTGTTAGACTGGCTGGACCGAAAACAATTACCCTGGGGTATTGTTACCAACAAACCCCGACTCTATGCCGAACCGATACTTGAATCTCTGCAACTCAATACACGTTGCCATGTTTTAGTTTGCCCCGATGATGTCACGCATACCAAACCCAACCCTGAGTCTTTACTGTTGGCTTGCAAAAAAATTCAGTGCGCAGCAAACCATACTGTTTATCTTGGTGACCACCGACGAGATATTGAAGCAGGACACAACGCCGGCATGAAAACCATCGTTGCCAACTATGGCTATATCGAACCCAATGATCCTACAAAAAACTGGCAAGCTGATTTTTATGTCGACCATGCCCGCGACATAAAACCGCTACTAGCGTTACACTTTACTTACTAAAGAACATCTAGTTAAAGAGCACCTACTCAAAGAGCACCCGTTAAAAAGCGCGGACTAAAGAGTCCTCGTGAATAAATCTAGTTTTGGAATCACAGCATGCCCATTATTGCCGAACCCCATCGTTATCAGGCCCCTTCCGACTTACTCGCCGACCGGACCATTGTCGTTACTGGCGCTGGCGATGGTATTGGCCGCTGCGCTGCAAAAACCTTTGCGTCCCATGGAGCTACTGTGATTCTAGTCGGCAAAACCATTGCAAAGCTGGCAGCGGTGTATGATGACATTGAAAATGCCGACTATCCACAGGCGGCCATTTATCCCATGCATTTAAGCGGCGCAGTCATGAAAGACTATCGAGATATGCACGACGTATTGGAAAAGGAATTTGGCATAATTGATGGCCTGTTACACAATGCCAGCATTCTCGGGGATCGCAAAGCCATTGCTCAAACCAATAGCGAAGAATGGCTGGAGGTGATGCAGGTTAACGTCAATGCCGAATTTATGATGACCCAGGCACTGCTACCCTTATTAGAACTTTCCAAAGATGCCTCAATCATTTTTACTTCCTCCGGCGTCGGCCGCAAGGGGCGCGCCTATTGGGGGCCCTATGCCGTTTCCAAATTCGCCATCGAAGGTCTAATGCAAACTCTGGCGGATGAACTGGCTAACACCAGTAATATTCGCGTTAACTCTCTCAACCCCGGTGCCACTAATACCACCATGCGCCATACCGCTTATCCAGCGGAAGATCCCACCGTCAATCCAATGCCGGAACACATTATGCCCCTGTATTTGTATTTAATGGGCACGGATAGTAAAGGTGTTACCGGGCAGGCGCTTGAAGCACAGATGAAATGAGAGGCACAGGATTAACAGTTTAGTCAAAACCTCAAACAAACTAACCATTAATAGCGCCAATGTACACATTGACGATTAGACAGCAAAACTTCCCCCCAGAGCGGCAATATTTTGACTGGCGTCGTCATAACTTGCCTCTATCGCTCCTCCAAAATCGCCACAAAAATTACATGCAATATAAAAAATCTTATATTTTCAATGAGTTAAAACAATAACTTCATTTCTGGCACAGTTTTCGCAACGTTCCAAGAGCAGGCGTTCCGAGAGCAAGCACTCTAACGCCAGCAAATTAATTCGCTGCCCACAGACACATGAGGTTTATTGGTTATGGTAACCACGGTACAAAATGTCAATACCATTGCCTTCCCTACACAGAGAAGCGCCACCCGTCGTCAACGAGTTACCAATGTAGAGCAGCATACTGGGATCAAACTACAACTTAGCAACTTGTTGCAAACTTCTCTGGAATTACACCAGGTACTGCAACTCTTTTTTGATGAAGTACAGAGCAGTGTATCGCTGTGCAGCCTTAGTTATCGCAATGAAAAAATTAACGACAATATTAAATTTGGCGACATCGCTCGCCATACCTGCCACTACAAACTCATCACCAATCAGGTATCCCTGGGTGAATTAACCTTTACTCGTAGCAAGCGGTTTACCGAAACAGAGCTCCTGTTACTGGAGGTATTAATCGGTTGCTTGATCTGCCCAATCCGCAATGCGTTAATGTACCGTGAAGCGGTTCAATCAGCCTTGCGGGACCCCCTAACCGGTACCGGCAATCGTCTGGCGCTGGAAAATTCCCTAGAACGAGAAATTGCTTTGGCCCTGCGCCACAATCGCCCCCTCTCAGTATTAGTCATTGATATCGACAAATTTAAAACCGTCAACGATAACTATGGCCATACCGCTGGAGATTTAGTATTAAAGGCTGTGGTTAAGCAATTAACCCAGTGCAGTCGGGAGACAGATTCTACTTACCATACCTACCGATTTGGCGGTGAGGAATTTGTTATTTTATTGAACAATAGCGATGCCACTGGATCGATGATTGTGGCTGAGCGCATTCGCAACAATGTTGAGAAGATGACTACCCACTACGACAACCACTCTATCCATGTGACTGTTAGCGCGGGGATCGCCTCACTTCATGCGGGTGATAATGTCGCCAGCCTGTTTGAACGCGCTGACAAAGCACTATACAAAGCCAAGCATAATGGCAGAAATCAAACCATTAGCGCCGAAGCAATCATCACTGACCCTACCGAAAGTGCCGAGACAGAACTCACTAGTTAGCCGCTGAGCACCGCTGTCTTGCTAACATCAACTTCAATCCCCCCACCTCAACCAACTGCGGTTTCTAGGATTATAGTGATGCCCTGCGCAGGCACACAAACCAAGGTGAGCGAAACAGTAACCTGATGGCAAACATAGATCTGCGGAATAAATATATTCCAGCTCGGAGCTAAAACCACACATCACAAACTAATGGCGGCCCCGAGATGGCCGTTTTAAACCGCGGTTTTTACGTTGTTGCCGCTCAATATTCTGTCTTTCTTTCGGCAATATTGTTGGCAGCTTAGGCGCAGGCAGACCCGCCATGCTGTACAATTCTGCAACATCCTTGACAGCCATTTCTTCCCACTGCCCCTGTTTTAATTTTGGGGGCAAAAACACTTTACCAAAGCGAACGCGCTTTAAACGACTAACCTGCACATTCTGCGATTCCCACAGTCGACGCACTTCACGGTTGCGCCCTTCCATAATCGCCACATAGTACCAATGGTTAGCGCCTTCACCGCCACCATCAACAATATCGGCAAACCGGGCAACACCGTCCTCCAACAAAATGCCATCGATTAAGCGCTGTAACATAGCCTCATCCACCTTGCCGAGAATACGACACAGATATTCGCGATCGATCACCGAAGAGGGATGCATCAGGGCATTGGCCAACTGTCCGTCGGTAGTAAATAGCATCAGCCCACTGGTATTAAAGTCCAGGCGGCCAACAGAAATCCAACGACTACCTTTAATCCTGGGCAGATGCTCGAACACGGTGCGACGGCCTTCTGGATCACTGCGAGAGCAGATTTCTCCCTCAGTCTTATTATAAATTAGCACTCGACCCGCAGTATTTTGCTCAGCCAGACTAATCAATTTTCCATCCAGCACAATTTTATCAGAGGCTTCAGCCCGATCCCCCAATTTGGCTTTTTTGCCATTAATCCTAACGCGCCCTTCGTCGATAACTTTTTCCATTTCACGGCGGGATCCCGCACCAGCCTGGGCAAGTAATTTTTGCAGCTTGTCGCCAACAGGAGATTCAGTCATCGGAAAAATATCCACTGTAAAAACATCGAGAAATAAGCTGCCAAGCACGAAGTGCAAAAGCAAAATGCCCTATTGATGATGTTAAGCATCTCAGGATTATTGTCGAGGGAGTGGCTACAATAAGTTTAAACTGGCACATTATTTTCTTCGACGACTTCGGTTTCAACGGATATACCTGCATCAACCTCTGCATCTTCGCTCATTATTTCTGCATCCTCACCGTACTGCTGAGCATCTTCACCCTCAATCATCTGATCGGCGGGGCCATCACCATCGACACTGCCACCATCAATACTGCCATCACCGACATTACCACCATCCATATCCGGGGTATCAACACCTTCCAGAGCCAATTCCTCGTTTATATTGTCAAGGTCACGTATTTCTGTCAGGGAAGGTAATTCGTCGAGATTTTTTAAATTAAAGTAATCGAGAAAGCGCCGCGTCGTTGCATACATCGCCGGACGACCAGGGACATCTTTATGCCCAACAATACGCACCCATTCACGCTCCAACAGGGTTTTCATAATGGTGGAACTGACAGCCACACCACGAATATCTTCAATACCCCCACGGGTAATCGGTTGACGATAGGCAATTAGCGACAGTGTTTCCAGCAGAGCACGGGAATATTTTTGAGGTTTTTCATCCCACAGGCGAGCAACCCAGGTAGCCACATCCTGAACCACCTGAAAGCGATAGCCACTGGCAACCTCCTTCAATTCAAAGCCTCGACCTTTGCAATTATGTTGAATATCTTCCAACACTGCCAGAATCACATCTTTAGCGGGCCGCTCCTCTTCTTCAAACAACTCACCCAATTGCTGAATCGTTAGTGGCTTGCCCGCTGCCAATAAAGCACCTTCGAAGATGCGCTGTAATTGATCGGTGTTGATACTCATCATGCTCTTGCTTTAATGTGGATAGGCCCAAAGGACTCGGTTTGTACAATTTCAATCAATGATTCTTTGATTAATTCCATAACGGCCAGAAAGGTAACTACCACCCCAAGACGGCCCTCTGTAACGGTAAATAGGGATACAAAAGGGACGAATTGGCTATTCGATAAGGCTGCCAATACCTGCGACATACGCTCGCGGGTAGAAAGCTTTTCTTTATAAATATGGTGGCTTTCATACATATCGGCCCGACGGAAAACTTCACTAATCGCCAGTAACAATTCCTTCATGTCTACCACTGGCTCTGGGCGGGTCTTGTCAATGTCTGGCGGCGCGGCATTAGCTTCATAGATATTACGACCCAACCGTGGCATTTCGTCGATATCTTCCGCTGCCTGCTTGAAGCGCTCGTATTCCTGCAGACGACGAATCAGCTGAGCCCTTGGGTCTTCTTCGTCCTCATCCAGCTCAGTAGACCGAGGCAATAACATGCGGGACTTAATTTCCGCCAACATCGCCGCCATCAGCAAGTATTCTGCCGCCAACTCAAAATGCACAGCATCCATCCTATCGACATACTGCATATATTGCTGGGTGATATTGGCCACATTGATTTCGAGAATATCGAGATTCTGCCGCTTGATCAGGTACAACAACAGGTCTAGAGGCCCCTCAAAAGCCTCGAGAAATACTTCTAATGCATCGGGAGGAATATAAAGGTCTTGGGGGAGTTCAGTAATGGCTTGACCATCCACCACCGCAAAGGGCATTTCGCCTTGTTGGGCACCCATACTACGAAGCGCTTGCAAGCCGGGAGAGACAGGCGCCGAAGCACCTTCTACCTGCTTTGCAACAGACTCAACCGCTTCCGCATCAGGGGCTAGTGGCTCAGAAACCGCCAGTTCAGATGCAGTTCTCTGGCGAGCAGCCTCTGCAGTGGAAGCACTCTGCTCAGTATCTACTGCTCGTTCTTCCAACACTAACTCGTCTTCCACGGACTTTTTATGATCTCGCGATGGTTTCTAGGGGGATTAATAGCTGGGCATTATACCGACATCACTGGGGTGATCACAAAGTTTGTTTCCAATAACTGTTATTCCGAGATGCTGCAGAGAGGCCCTACTGGTACATCACTGAAGACTGAACAACTAAAGAGCTTTGAGCCTGGAGCCACAAACCCGCTGTTCGCAACGCCTGGCCTACTTTCGGTTGGAACCCCACGCCCTTAAGTAAGCCAGGCGTTACGAACAGCTACTCCAGTGACACCCGGATACCGCACAGTCTAGCCACCCTCGGTAGTCTAACCCCTCACCAGGGCGTGGGGTTCCAACCGAGTGAGGGGTTAGACTACCGAGGGTGGCGGCGGGATACTACCGTCGCAAGCCGTTAACA
>JAZFYA010000276.1:0-9554 GCA_036443315.1 Pseudomonadales bacterium | reverse complement strand
ATATTATCATTTTAGAACCAGATGTTTCAGAAGCGTTCCCCAATGATAAGGCCGTCAATGAGGCGCTCCGTGGTCTACTTAAGATCATGCGAACAACTCGCCTAACAAGTCAACCCAGCCGACCGCCTACGGGAATTAAAGGGTCAGATTTATTAAATCGTTAAGTTCACCCCCTGTGTCAGGATAGATGTATATCGGTGGGTTGATGAAAATGGACAAGTTCACTTTGGTAACCGAAAGGAACAAGTCTTTAATAAACAGGTCAAAAACCTTTCTGACGAGTGTGACTTCAAACATAATTTTGAGGTCAAGATAACGGCACATGAGTATGATTTACCACTGGATGTAAGGGAGAAAACAACCGTTGCGGTAAAAAAGATTCGGGAGATCTTGGTTAAGGATCTTCGCGCTGAGCTGGATTTCCCTCTATTTGATTTACATTTATTTCAGACTAGTGAGGGGATGAGGTCGAAAGTGTTAAGCGATCTGGGTTATCCACCCACTAGTTCCACGGGATTTTATTCAGGCCGTTCCAAAATGGCCTATGTTTGGAGAAACAAGAGTTTTAATGCAATGCTTGAAGTGATTTCCCATGAGGCTACTCATGCTTTATTGAGGAGTGGTTATCCCAGAATACCCAAGTGGTTAAATGAGGGGTTGGCGGAGTACTTCGAAAATATAGAGGTTTATAGCAATGCAGTTGCAGTTCCTCCGGCAGCAGGCTGGGTAAGAAAATACAAGCAATTTCGTTCTGATGGAAAGTTGCTCCCTTTATCAGAATTTTTAACATTAAATAGTAAACAATGGCTAGCTTATGATGGTGATGGCCATGCGGGTTATACACAGTCGTGGGCAGTGGTGTTTTATTTGATGTCTACTGATGAAGGGCGTGAAGTTGTTGCCAGGCTATTGAACTCCGTTAAGCATGAAGCATCTTCCCCTTGTTGTTTTGAGCAGATTGGGTTGTTCTATCCGGCTGGAATTTCCGGGCTTGAAGAGCATGTGGCTCAGTGGGTTGAGATTAGAACTCATACTAAACATCGATATTGAAGGTTACTTCCTTGTAATGATTAATGGGATTTAATTTAATGCCCTCTAAGCCCGTCTGACACTTTACCCGTTGTCCGCTTGTCACAGCCTTTGCAAGAAACAGCGCAAAGGCAGCGCCAAGCTACACCGTGCCAGGTTATCGTTGTTACCGTCCGTTCATCCTCCGCCACGGTGTGGCTACGGGCAGCGCTTTCGCCCTGCACAGGCAATAATGTGGCTGCAAAGCAGCGCTGGTGTCTGTCATGGCCCTTGCAAAAACAAACAGCGCAAGGCCCACGCCAGCCCTCATCACTGCTTAGCGGCCGAGCCTCCCCCGGCCCGCACAAGCGCGGTCCTCCCCGCCCAAAAACCCTGCCCGTCAGGGGGATTGTGTCTCTCCCCCCTGGTATCGTAGACGCACTCAAAATGAACCTGCGGTGTGGCCTTTTTGCGACCAGGCTATTTTTCCTTGTAAAGACGGTGTATATACGCTAGAGTGTATATACACCGTCTTACGTTAAGGAGAAAACCATGCTATCGCAAGACACCCCAAAAAATACGCTGATTAATATGCGCGTACATAGCAGCACAAGAGACTTTATTGATCAGGCTGCAAAGAGTATTGGTAAGGATCGGTCAGAGTTCATGCTGGACGCAGCTTATGAAAAAGCCCAGGAAATACTGTTAGATAGAACAGAGTTTTTCCTTGATGATGTTCAATGGGAAGCGTTTAACTGTATTCTGGATAACCCGCCCAAGCCCAATGAGAAGCTATTAACATTACTAGCTACTAAAGCGCCGTGGGAATGAATGTCAACGTTAATTGCTCCCTGTCCATTAGCAGATCATCATGACTTTGATCAGTTTTCCTGTGGTGTTCCTACCCTGGATAACTGGCTCAAGAAGAGAGCCAGATCTAATGAACGATCTCGCGCCTCACGTACCTATGTGCTTTGCGATGACGAAAGAGTCATAGGCTATTATGCCCTTGCATGCGGCTCCCTTGCAGCCAAAGATGCACCTGGCAACATTAAACGAAATATGCCTGATCCTATCCCTGTCATGGTCTTGGGAAGGTTAGCCATAGACCAGGAATATCAGGCTAAGAAATTAGGTGATGCATTACTGCGTGATGCGATATTACGTATATTGCAGGCTGCGGAAATTGCCGGTATTAAAGCTATATTGGTTCATGCCATTTCTGAAGAAGCCAAGAAGTTTTATCTTGATCGTAGCTTTATCGCATCTCCGGCTGATCCAATGACCTTGATATTACCCCTTGAATCCATTACTGGTAAATAATAAACATGGCTAGCAAGGTAAACACGAATGGATAAAGAAATCATCGCTGGGGTAGAGAAGCGCCGAGACAAGATAGAAGATATTGATCAGAGTATCATACACTCTGTGTGTGATGCAGGCATTACATCAACTGCGTGAAGCTCTTAACAAGATTGAAAAATCTTTGCATGATAGAGATTTTGAAAAAGCATCGAGCCTCGGATATAAAGAGGTGGCAATTGAATTTATCTTCCTACAGAGAACACTTGGCGGACTACAAGATAGTATCCATGAAAAACAGAAATTAATTCAGGATATTGCGTTTAAGACGAATAACGCCTATGAAGAAGTAGCCCCGCATGTGGAGCAGCACATGGATTCATTAAAACCCTACAGAAAGTCAGAAATGATTGATATTACTATGTCTGCGGGATCGCGCGGTACTGGAAGTGTTTTACAGTACGGGTATTCGGCGTTCAGAATGTTGCCGTTTGCAGGTCCAGGATATCACCCTAACGCGTCAGACTTTATTTGTCCGCCAGGGCAAAGGCGGCGGATCGGTTATTGCTGATAGGGCAAAGGGCCTTGTACTGGGTGGTACAGTATCTGGAGCAGGTGCGTCCTGAGTTACTGATCAATGCCAATGAACACACTTTATTCCTGAATGATTACGGGGAGCCGTTCAGGGGTACCAAGCTCGGTGATCGAGTGAAACGGCTGATGAAAAAGTGGGCATTAGTGTTCCTGGATCCTGTCATCTGCTACGCCACGCTATGGTGACTCACATGCTGGAGAGTGGCGCAGACCTACGTTATATCCAAATGATGTTGGGTCATGCCAATGTGTCTACCACGCAGATCTACACGCATGTCTCGATCAGGGACTTGCAGGCCGTGCATGCGACAACCCATCCTGCCAAGCTTGATTAATGGTTTGCAGTTTGTATCTTTTAGGATACAATCAGGGTCATGCCTGATATGATCAATACAATCAACGAATACATGGATGAAAAAGGCAACAGTCCCTATGCCCAATGGCTTGGTGGTCTGAGGGACAAGCGCGCCACGGCCAGGATCATCATGCGAGTGGACAAAATGGAGATTGGTTTATTCGGCGATGTTGAGCCTATTGGTGAAGGACTGAGTGAATTGAGAATTCACTACGGCCCAGGTTATCGGGTGTATTATGGCAAGGAGGGCCAGCAAGTGTATTTATTATTATGCGGTGGTGATAAGTCCACGCAATCGAAAGATATTAAAAAGGCGAAAGCTTACTGGGAAGATCACCAGCGGAGGCATCATCATGGCACGCAATGTAAGAGTGACACACAATGAACATCTGCGCGATTCTGAAGTGGCTGCAGAATACTTAAGTGAGGCGCTAGGAGATGGAGATCCCAGTGTGCTGCTAATGGCGTTGCGCAATGTAGCGGAAGCTCAGCAAGATGGAATAGCTGGGCTGGCAGTCCGCTCTGATCTTGGCCGTGAAAGTATGTATAAAATGCTGTCGGCGACAGGTAACCCTAAACTCTCTAGCTTTACCAAAGTGATCCAGGGGCTTGGATTAAAACTAAAGGTAGAGCAAGATTCACAGCATACTGCTCACTGAGGCACTAAGAATCATGCGTTGCAAGCAGCCCAGTCGGTAGCGCATCCCACTGCTCGATTAATCCCTTAATTATCTGTTTAAAGATGGTGGTCTACTAGACTGCTATCGGTATTTGTGTGCCTGACAATCGCTATCCGCCTCTGGGCTGTGGCAAAGTTAAGTAAAAAATCGCGTCGGGGGTTGTGATATGACTTTATAACTGAGTGTGCGTTTTTTTGGGTAAGACCCAGATGCCGCCTTCGACTCATAATGACAGAGTACTAGTGTAAAACCCCCGCTGCGTGCCTCTCAATCATCAAAATCTCCTCACTAATATTAATCACCGCCTCGGGTGATTCCTCCTCCTCACAAGCTTGATGTTCAAACCGAATCCCAAACCGAAAACCATCCTTGATTAGGGTGCGATTACAGACCAATCCATTAACCTCCGCCAGCGTTGAATCATCCGTGCGGATGACCAGTGAGAGAATATCGCCAATGGCATAATTTTCTGCTGTTTCCAGCCCAATGCCATAGCGATTGAAGTCTACCATGCTGATTGCCCCGAATCCCCAATCACTGTTCTGATTGCGTAGTGATTTAACTAAAACCTTGAGATGGTTAGCAGGGAAGCGACTATGTTGGCGGCGTTCAGTAGATGTGTTCATACAATTTTCCTGTTGAACGTAGTTTGGGTATTACTCTAGCACAGATATACAGTGAAGCGGAGTTCTTTACCTTTGCGGAACAGCCTTGCATCAGGATCGATTGTTGATTGATGGGTATATACCCAAAGCGATTGAAATTTAGGTGTTATAGCACGCCCCTTTTTGCCCATGGCTGCGTTGTTTGAACTTGAAATATTGACAGTTTCCTGCGTTCAAACGCCTTGCCATAAACAAAAAGGGACGCACTCTAAAACCTAAATTTCAACCGCTTTGGGTATATTATTTGGGTTTTTTAACCGTCTGCTAGAACGGTTAACTAACGAGTACTAGCCCGAGTAGCCAGGCTAACCAATGTTTAATCGGATTCGGGCAAGTTGATCGATAGTGTTAGGGTTTCCAGGCATATTTTGTCAGTAATAACTTTTCTTCCTTAAAACTAATGCCCTCAGCAGCCAGTCTGGTCTTTTGTTCGATGTAAGAGGGTGAGTCTATGGGAAAGGAAATTCTGCCTTGGCTATTGACAACACGATACCATGGAAGCCCGGTGTCTTCAGGAAGCTTTTTAAGTACGTTGCCGACTAAACGTGCTGCTCTGGGTAATCCAGCCAGCTGGGCGACTTGGCCATAGCTGGCAACCTTTCCTGCTGGGATTTGGCGGACCACTTGCCAGATGCGTTGACGATTTTCGAATGTCATTTTGGATAGATGCACTAATTGTTGATGGCGATATGTTAGCCAATACAGTTCTTTAGAATGAAACGTTTTACGACAATGTAAATTTTTTTTGCCAATAAAAAAGCCGAAAAATTAAGCGTCCGCAGTACCCAAAACACTCAGCGAAAAGCGCGTCGCGGGGCAGGCCCTAGATTCAACTTTTATGAATGGGCACTAATTATTTTTACCCAGACAACGTTGGTAAGCTTTGACAGCGTTAGCCAGCCCCATATTGATTGCATCAACGGTTATAGCGTGGCCGATTGAGACTTCAAGTAATTTGGGGATGGTGGCAAAGAGGCTGAGGTTGTGCAGATTTAAATCGTGGCCCGCATTAAGTCCGATGTTGAGTTGGTCGGCCTGTTTTCCTGCACGATAAAAATGTTGGAACACGTCATCAGCATGTTGATTTTTTTCAACAGCGTCAGCGTAAGGGCCTGTGTAAAGTTCAATGCGATCTGTGGCCACCTGCTTGGCCAGTTCGATTTGTTCAGGATCGGGATCCATAAACAGACTGACGCGAGTGCCGAGTGAATGTAATTCCTCAATAATAGGGGCGAGCTGGTCACCGCTTTGTTTTAAATCGAAACCGTGATCTGAGGTGAGTTGGTCGTTGTTATCGGGTACCAAAGTACATTGGGCGGGTTTTATTTCTTTAACCAACGCAAGAAATCCAGGGTAGTCGCTGATCCCTTTGCGGTCGCTCTTCATGGCGGGTGCAAAAGGGTTGCCTTCAATATTAAGCTCAACACTGAGCATTTTAGCCAAATCAAAACAGTCGCTGACACGAATATGCCGTTGATCTGGGCGTGGATGCACGGTAATACCATCAGCGCCGGCATCAATGCAAATTTGTGCATGTTGGGTAACGCTGGGGTATTCAGTATCGCGCGAGTTTCTTATCAGTGCAATTTTGTTAAGGTTAATGCTTAACGCTGTATCGGTCACTTTGTTTTAGTACTTTCAATCGTAGTACTTTCAATAGTAATACGTTCAATAATAATAGGTTCTACGGGTAAGTGCTGGTGCATGCCAACACTCGATACCTGGGTTTTCTCGATGGCTTTCACAACATGCTGTCCGTCAATAACTGCGCCAAAAACCGTATAACCTGGATTGCCACGCCCTTTATCCAGAGCGGAGTTCATTTTTGTGTTAATGAAAAACTGCGAGGTTGCACTATTGGGGTCATTGGTTCTAGCCATGGCAATGGTCCAGCGGTCATTGTGTATACCATTGCTGGCTTCATTGACTATAGGGGGGTTGGTGGTTTTCTTTTGCATATCTTTGCTAAACCCCCCGCCCTGAATCATAAAGCGCTTGATAACGCGATGGAAAATAGTGTTGTTGTAAAAGCCGGATTTAGCATAGTCCAAAAAGTTTGCTACGGTCACCGGTGCTTTATCAGCATATAACTCCAATGTGATTGCCCCTTTTGTTGTGTGCATGATAGCAATGGGGTATTTAGCCGCATTTTCTTCGGCACTCGCTGAGGCCGAAAAAATGCTCAATACAATGAGTGATAAAAAGTGTTTGCTCAATTTAGTCATAAGCTTTCTCGTTTCTAGCCTTAGTACTCCATCAAAACTAGCGTGATGGAGTGCTAGGCCCAGTCAGTAGGTTTTTGTGGCCAGAGGCGGGGTACTAATAAGGTAATCATTACACCAATTAATACTGCAAAGGCACCGTTGAGAAAAGCGTCGCTTTTCTGTTCGTCGTTTAGGCGTCTATTGTCGGTGGTGAGAACATCAACCTCATTTTCCAGCATTTGATTTTCTTCCAGTAACCGCTGGTTATCATTGTTAAGCTGGATGGTTTTAGTGGAAATTTCTTTAATTTGTTTTAGTTCTTCACTGAGCCGGCTGCTCTCTGAAGAAAGGTCGCTTATTGTTTGTTGGGATTGCTGCTGCTGTTTTTTTGTTGCATTTAATTGTTGGTTTAACGAGGTGTTTTTCTCCTGCAGTTGGGCTAGTTTTTTGTTGGCTATATTAAGGAGGTCGCGACCTGCACGTTCAGTGCTGAGGTATTGAGTTTCAAGCCAGCCTTCATTGCCTTTTTGGGTGCGGACTCGCGTGTATTTTTCATCTTCGCTGATTTCAAGAAGGGTGACTGGGGTTCCACTAATCAATCCTTTTTCGACAATACGGTGTCGGTAGGATTGACCGCTGTGAATGTTTAAGTAGAGCTTATCGCGAATATAACGAATCTCTTCACTATAGAGGTGATGACTGGTTGAGAGTAAAACCAGCAAAAGCACGAATCTTTTCACTGTGCTGTCCTTTGTTGTTCTGTTTATAGACTGGGTGATTAATTTAAACGCCTATTATAGCCTGTCAATTACTTTTTAGTAGTTCTGTTACGTTGTATAACAGGCAGAAGCTCGAGAAAAAAGAGTTGGAAAAGGCCGGCGATTACATGTTGTTACCTACATATTGTTAAAGATATCTTCCGGCTTTAGGTGGGTCAGTTTTTGGATATGATGCAGCAGATAAAACAGTGCCCCCATTAATACGATCGTGCTGGGTACGGCTATGACGGGAAAACTATAGGCGGTCATTTTGCCTAGTTCTTCGGTAAATTCGACGGTTCCTGGCTCGCTAACCAGAATCACCCTGGCTAACACGTAATTCAGTACCGAGGACATAAAAAAGGAGCCTGCCACCATAAAAGAGGCGATATTGAGTTTATGATCAAAATCGGCCTCGGATTTGTATTCTTGCAGGGCGTGCTTAACCTTATCGATTTGTAATACCTGGTCGTTATAAAGAAAAGTGCGAATCAGTGGATATTTAGTTCGCATAGAATACAACGTGGCAATGCCAAAAAGGGCGGGAATAGCGGCCTCCTTAATGGCAATGTACTGGGGATCAAGCTGTAATAAGCTTATACCGCCAGTGAGTAATACACTGATAACCCCGAGTATTGAAAAGAAATTGGGCTTGTGACTGCGCAGGTAATCCCAGATGCCATATCCGATGGGGAAGCTGAGAGCGACAACGATGCTATAAACGGGCCCTAGCCAATCCTCGGAACTGAGTTTGGTCATAATCAGAGTGGGAAAAATGATATTAAAGGCTAGATTGACCAAAAGGTTGGGCTTTTTCTGGCCGGTTTGTGTCTGTGCTGTTGTCACTGTATTAGCTGCTCCGTAAAAAAACGATATTATCGATGATCATAAAGGTAATCGACCCAAATAATGCCATATTTTGCGTTACTATAGTGTGCGTTACTAGTGTTTTTGTGCTCTTGCTTTCGTGCTTTTGCCTTCGTGCTCTTGCTTTGGAGAGGGGGAGAGGAATGGGCAAGGAAGGCAGGGCGTTAATTTTCACCTTCATTAAATAGATACCTGTCTTCTTGAGGTAAACCACCTTGATTGTTGATTTTCATTGCCATAGCACTGTCTCCGATGGCGAATTAAGCCCTATTGAGCTAGTCCAGCGGGCGGAGCAACAGGGAGTGGAGTTAATGGCGATCACCGACCATGACAGTATTGATGGTTTTCTGGACGTCAAGGAACACTCTGGGCTAAGGGCTCCGCGGTTGATTGCTGGCGTTGAGCTGTCCTGTGTTTGGGGTAAGGTACTGGTGCATATTGTTGGTTTGAATATAGACACCGACTGTACTCAGCTGCGGGAAGCCCTGGTCAGTCAGCAGCAGGCCCGGCTAAAAAGGGCAGAATTAATTGGCACTAAACTGGAGAAGTACGGGTTTCATGGGGGTTTTCAGTATGCCGCTGATTTGGCGGGAATTAGCCAAATCGGTCGCCCCCATTTTGCTCAATTTCTATTGGATCGTGGCTATGTCCGCTCAATTGATGAAGCTTTCAAAAAATATTTAGGTGCCGGTAAGCCTGGTGATATCAAGCTAACCTGGCCCGCTATGACCACCGTTCTCAATTGGATAAAGACGAGTGGTGGTGTAGGGGTGTTGGCCCATCCGTTGCACTATAAAATGACAGCGACTAAATTGAGAACACTAATGAGTGATTTTAAACAAGCCGGAGGGGAAGGCCTTGAAGTGATTAGCGGCAAGCAGACCGGTGATCGCACTCAGTATCTAGCCCAATTAGCACAACAATTTGATCTGCTGGCGTCGATTGGCAGCGATTTCCACAGGCCTGGTATGCCGTGGCGTGAGCTGGGGCAGATGGGCAGTTTACCTAGCGGTTGCAAGCCGATTTGGTTGGCTTGGTAGGCGCACCGTCCTTCGCTCTTTGATAACAACACTATTAAAAGACTAATGAACAAGCGAAATAGGTATTTATGAGCCAGTTTT
>JAZFYA010000275.1:0-6837 GCA_036443315.1 Pseudomonadales bacterium | reverse complement strand
AGGGGTTAGACTACCGAGGGTAGCTAGACTGTGCAGTGTCCAAGTCGGTAGCACTGAAGTAGCTGTTCGCAATGCAAGGCCCGCTAAAGGGCGTGGGGTTCCAACCGATAGTGGGCCTTGCATTGCGAACAGCGGGTTCAAAGCTCCTCAGTGATAGCCTTAAGTCAGTACCATTCGTATCTGAGGGTATTAGACAATCATTATTCCAGAAAAAAAGCCTTCTGAAATAATCAGTTGCAAGTTAATACATATCAGAAAAATCAGTTGAATCTAGGGCCTGCCCCGTGAGGACAACGAATGCTTTGGGTATCAACTGATTTTTCTAGGATTATCGGTCCTTTAGATCAGTACTACAGGCCACTATAAACAACAAAACAGAAATTACGCAACCGAAGATAAATCTTTGTCATCCTGGTAGACACTGAACAACGGGTAACGGCAAATAATATTGCCGAAGTCGAGGGTGTGTTTCTCGATATGCTTGGTAATACAAACGAAAGGATTATTCTGGTTGAGAAATTTCTTAGGAAGAAATTCATATTCCGGAGGTAATACTTTTGCAAACTTCGCACGGGGATGGGTTTGCGGGTTAATGCGATCTGTCCCAAGGACGTGAAAACGACGTTAACCGATAAACTTACCATGCCTGAGAACGGCAAATGGGGAAATAGCTGCGTCTGTGGTTTAGCTGGCCTCCATGGTGGCCAGGGTTCATGACCGGGACAGCGATTGGAAAGCAGCGCTAAATCGTTTTATGATAGAGTTTGAGGAGCAGCTAGCTCCTCACGTTTAAACCGGGCAGTTACACAGTTTGTTTTACACTCTCGCGCAATCCCAGCGCATCGACGGATTGACCTAGTATTTGCTCCAGATCCCTAATACCTTTTTGGCCCATAGCAGTCGTATATTCAGTGATAACTTCATCGACGATTTCCATATTGTCATTCACTAGGTTTACACCCAATTCGGTTAATTCAATAATTTTGGCCCGTTTATCCAGCTCATCAATATGACGTTTTACGTAGCCAGTCTGTTCCATTTCCTTGACCAGCTTACCCATTGCTTGTTGGGTAATACCGGCGCGTTCAGCCAGCTCAGTCAGCCTAACTGCACCAAATCCAAGATTCGAGAACAGTGAAGAGTGTGAGCGCCTGATTTTAGTGTGGCCGCGCTTGTGGCATTTTTTCAGAGAGCGTTTTTCAAAGTCTTTGGCCAGTTCTATCAATAACCGACTTAAGCTATTAGAAAGTTTGTAGGATACATCGACCTGTGAATTGGAATTCATAACTACATCCTATTATGGTTATACTTATTAACACGTATATCATGAGTATATATACATAACCAAGATAGATCTGGATTGTTATAAAGTCTAGCTTTTGTGAACATTTTATTAGTCGCAAAAACCATCTAACTTATTGAAAGCTAAGGTTTATAAATTAGATATTGAAAAGCTAAGGTTTGTAAATCAAGTGCGATCGACAGGCAGCAAATTCAGGATGTACTGCTCAATTATGGTGGCATGATGGGGCTTACGGTGATTTATTGGGCCAATACAATGGGCTGTAGTTTTCTGTTTGGCTAAAACCAAATGCCAACATACTCTGTTTCAAGGGGGCCGTTAGTTTTTCGGTATCTGTAAATAGGGCAATGTTCCTGGTGTTGGTTACAGTGTTATTAGTTTCAGGGTCAGCGGTTACAGGGCTATCGGGTAAGTTTTCCAGTAAATATTGAACTCGACGGGCAATGGCATCACCCGCATCAATCCAGTGATCAATCTCTGGCGCTGCCTGTGCCAGCTCCGCTATTACCAGTGGAAAATGGGTGCATGCTAACACGATCGTGTCCATTTGTTGCCAGCGTGGATGATGGTGAAACAGGGCAATGATACCGGTAAAAATTTCAGCAGCAGGGGTGATGCCTGCGAGCTTTTCTTCAACGATGTTAACCAATGTTGATGTTCCCACTCGAATAATGTCACAGCCATTGGCAAAGTCACCAATTAAGTCATCGGTATAGTCCCGTTGGATAGTGCCAGGAGTGGCCAGTAAACCAATGACTTTACTTTTACTCTGTTGCGCCGCAGGTTTAATAGCGGGGACGACGCCAACGACTGGAATGTTCAGTACTTCACGTAGGTGGGGTAGCGCCAGGGTGCTAGCGGAGTTGCAGGCGACAACAACAATATCGGCGTGATATTGCTGTGACGCGTTCGCAATAAGCTGGGTTACTCTTTCAATGAGCAGCTGCTCGTCGAGTAAACCATAGGGAAACAGTTTGTTGTCTGCGAGATAGGTCAGCGTCGTCGCGGGTAGTCGTTGGCGTATAGGATTGACTATGCTAAGGCCGCCTACGCCGGAGTCGAAGACTAAAATATTTGCGGTGCGTTGGCTCATAGTAAGTGAAGTTGCCTTTAAATTAACTATATCAGGGAGAAAATAGGCTTCTTGTTTGGGCACTTTAGCTGAAAACTTTTCTGGGCAACAATCAGGATTACCTTACCATAGGGTACAACTGGAGAGCAGTGTATTGATAATAAAAATTTCTGTGCTATGGGCGGCCTTTTAAATGATTGACAGGTTAGTGACAGAATAAGAGGCTGTATGAGAATTATTACCATTAATACCAACGGTATTAGAGCCGCCGCCCGTAAAGGCTTTTTTGACTGGTTGGCAAAGCAGGATGCTGACGTGGTCTGTGTACAGGAGACCAAGGCACACATTGATCAGCTTAATGATCCTGTTTTTTCGCCCGAGGGCTATCACTGCTATTACTTTGATGCAGAGCGTAAAGGCTATAGCGGGACGGCGTTATTCTGCAAAAAGAAGCCCACTAAAGTGACCAGGGGTTTAGGCTGGGAGTTGGCAGATACCCAAGGCCGTTATCTCCAAGTGGATTTTGATGGCGTCAGTGTGGTATCCATTTACTTCCCGTCAGGATCCAGTGGTGATGAGGCTCAGGCTCGTAAAGATCTATTTCTTGATAAGATCATGGCGCATTTTAAAGTGCTGCGTCGCAAGCGTCGGGAGTTCATTTTTTGTGCAGACTGGAATGTCTGTCACAGGGAAATTGACCTGAAAAACTGGCGTGGCAACCGCAAGAATTCCGGTTTTCTACCCCACGAGCGAGCCTGGCTGGACACCTTGTTTGATCAAGTGGGCTATGTGGATGCATTCCGCCAGATCAATCAACAGGAGGAGCAGTATACCTGGTGGTCAAATCGCGGCCAGGCCTGGGCCAAGAACGTGGGTTGGCGGCTGGATTATCAGGTTGTTACGCCGGGCCTTGTGGATAAAATTCAATCAGCCTCTATCTATAAAGACCAGCGCTTTTCCGACCATGCGCCGTTTATTATGGACTATGACATTGAGTATTGACGGTCAATGGTATAAGGCTAGAAGTCTGGGCTTGTAGTGCTGCGGTCATCAATTTGCAGACAGTAGGTAAATTTGCCAGTTCTATTTAATACCGGTACAGTAGCCCCGCATTTTCAGTCCGCTATGCAATTAATTTGGTTTTAATAAAAGGTTATATCAATGAATTTTATTTCATCAGCTCACGCCCAAACTGCAGGTCAGGAAGCACCGTCTGAAGCAGGCATTATGCAACTAGTCCTAATGGTGGGTTTGTTTGTGATGTTTTATTTTATCGCTATTCGTCCTCAACGTAAGCGCCAAAAAGAACACACTGAATTGGTGTCCAATCTGGCCAAAGGTGATGAGGTTGTTACCAATAGCGGTATCCTGGGTAAAATCACCAAATTGGAAGATAACTATCTGGTGCTGCAAGTGGCGGATAAAGTCGAGTTGAAGTTTCAACGAGCGGCTGTTCATGCCGTGCTTCCAAAGGGCACACTTAAAGCAATCTAGTCTGTCTTTCTGACTGACGCTGGCGGTTCTGGATTGATACTTTCAAGTTGATACTTCTAGGTTCATACTTCTAGTTTTATACAAGGGGCCGCCATTTCTATTGATTCACTTCCTTCTTCAGTTAGACTGCTACTGGCACTACAAACCATTGAGTTAATTCGGGTTAACTGATGAAAATAACGTTTCCCCCACGCTTAAAACTGGCACAAACGCCAACGCCGCTATTGCCGTTGGATAGAGTGTCTAAAAAAATGGCTGGGCCTCGCATTTGGGTCAAACGGGACGATATGACCGGCGGTGCCGTTAGCGGCAATAAAATCCGCAAGTTGGAATTTACCCTCGCCAAAGCGATTGCTGAAGGTTGCGATACGATTATTACCTGTGGTGGGGTGCAGTCGAACCACTGCCGAACCACGGCCTTACTCTGCGCCCAGCTGGGATTAAACTGTCATTTGATTTTACGTGGCGAAGATGAAGCCCCCGACGGCAATTTATTGCTGGATCGCCTGGTGGGCGCCGAGCTTAGTTTTTATAGCAATGCTGAGTATCAGCGGCGCAGTGATGAAATTTATCAGCAGTGGATTCAACATTATGCCGATAAGGGCAAGCAAGCCTTTGCTGTGCCTGTCGGCGCCAGCGATGGCAATGGTCTTTGGGGTTATATTGCTGCCTGCGAAGAATTGAAAGAAGATTTTGCTCGTGAGCGGATCAAGCCGAAACACATTGTTTCAGCCACGGGTTCCGGTGGTACCCAGGGCGGTTTAACTGCAGGCAATGTGTTGTTTGGGTTAGGGGCTACTGTCTGGGGTATTAACGTCTGTGATGATGAAGCGTATTTTCTTAACAAGGTGCATGGAGATTTGACCCAGTGGCGACAGTGGTATGCACCGTTGATCGATCCTAAATTTGATGTGGAGAGTTTGTCGATCAACGTTATCGATGGGTATGTCGGTCCAGGTTATGCGCAGGCAACGCCGGAAGTGTTTGACACGATTAAAATGGTGGCGGAATTGGAGGGATTAATTCTTGATCCGGTTTATACCGGCAAGGGTTTTTACGGCTTGCTTGATCAAATCAAGCAGGGGCGTTTCGATGCGGCTGATGATATTGTTTTTATACATACCGGTGGAATTTTTGGTTTGTTTCCGCAGCGTGAACAATTGCATTACTGATCAGTGCCGGACTCTTAAATAAAAACAACCGAGACGAATGGTATTTACTTAAGGCTATAAGTGAGGAGCTTTGAATCCGCTGTTCGCAATGCAAGGCCCACTATCGGTTGAAACCCCACGCCCTTTAGCGGGCCTTGCATTGCGAACAGCTACTCTGGTGGCGCCTGGCTGGATACTGCACAGTCTAGCCCCCCTCGGTAGTCTAACCCCTCACCAGGGCGTGGGGTTCCAACCGAGTGAGGGGTTAGACTACCGAGGGTGGCGGCGGGATGCTACGGTCGCAAGCCATTAGCAGCGCTGCCCTTAAGTAAGCGCCATTCACAACCGAGACATTATTTATGGACATAATCATCGAGTGGGTTAAAGCAGCTAATGGCGTTGTTTGGGGGCCATTAATGCTGGTGTTGATTTTGGGCACGGGTTTTTATTTGATGGTGGGCTTAAAATTTGCGCCACTGCGGAATACAGGCAAGGCTTTCCGGTTGTTGTTTGCTGGTCGTCACCCTGAGCAGGATCACAACGAAGATAAAGGGCAAATTTCTCCTTTCAATGCCTTGATGACCTCTTTGTCGGCCACCATCGGCACCGGCAATATCGCCGGTGTTGCTACGGCCATCAGCATCGGTGGTCCCGGCGCATTATTCTGGATGTGGTGTACAGCGCTAGTAGGTATGGCAACCAAGTATGCTGAAGCGGTTTGTGCTGTTCACTATCGGGAAGTTGACGAGGATGGCAACTATGCAGGTGGTCCGATGTACTACATCAAAAATGGCTTGGGCGCTAACTGGAAAGGGTTGGGCATTGCCTTTGCCTTCTTTGGCGCAATAGCCGGTTTTGGGATGGGCAACATGGTACAAGCCAACTCCGTTGCTGATGCCATGGAGGTGACCTTTTCAATCTCACCCCTTGTAACGAGTGCCGCTATGGTTGTGCTGGTCGGACTAGTATTATTGGGCGGCGTAAAACGCATTGCCTCTGTCGCTGGTTTTTTGGTTCCAATTATGGCGGTGAGTTATTTGTTGCTGGGTGCAGTAGTGTTGTTGATCAATATTACAGATATCCCTGCTGCGATTGTTGTTATTATTGATAGTGCTTTTACGGGTACCGCAGCGCAAGGTGGTTTTGCCGGTGCAGGTATCATGATGGCGATTCAGTTTGGTGTCGCTCGCGGAATATTTTCTAATGAGGCGGGTTTGGGCAGTGCGCCTATCGCCCATGCAGCTGCCCAGACTGATAATGCAGTAAAGCAAGGCACCATCGCCATGTTGGGTACCTTTATCGATACGTTGATTGTTTGCAGTGTCACCGGTCTGGTTATTGTCTTAACCGGTGAATGGACAACAGGGGAGGGTGGCGCATCGTTAACCGCTGCAGCCTTTGCATCAGAACTGCCCTATGGTGATGTGCTGGTATCGATAGGTTTATGTCTATTCGCTTTTACTACGCTGCTGGGTTGGAGCTATTATGGCGAGCGTTGTGCGGTATTTTTATTCGGTACAAAAGCGTTAATACCGTTTCGTGTGCTCTGGGTGTTAGCGATTCCATTGGGGGCAATGGCGCAATTGAATTTTATTTGGTTACTAGCCGATACGCTCAATGCATTGATGGCAATACCGAATCTGATTGCGTTATTGTTGTTAAGTCCAGTGATTTTCAAGTTGAGTAAAGAGGCCTTACAATAGCGGGCCAGGGGCGAATGGCACTGACTTAAGGGCGGTGCTGTTAACGGCTTGCGACTGTAGTATCCCGCCGCCACCCTCGGTAGTCACTACCCTCACTCGGTTGGAACCCCACGC
>JAZFYA010000274.1:0-7097 GCA_036443315.1 Pseudomonadales bacterium | reverse complement strand
CTAGATACATTGCTCTAGAGACAGTGTAGCCACCCTCGGTAGTCTAACCCCTCACCAGGGCGTGGGGTTCCAACCGAGTGAGGGATTAGACTACCGAGGGTGGTGGGCAGCCCACACAAGCGCCCGAGGTCGCAAGCAATTAACCACAACATCTTAATTCGCCTTTGACCTGATAAAGAGCGGAGTCGGCCTATCCACGACAGAACCCCGCAACACAGCCAAAAAAAAGCCCCCAAACACAATACATCTGAGGGCTTTCTAACCATTAAATGAGCCAGCCGATAAGCTAGCTTGGCAACCGTATATAATCAGGATCTCAGAAAGGTTAATCTCTTAGTGGTTACACTCATGGTTACAAACATCAACCCATACGCGATGTGAGATGGAAGGTCGACCCCAATGATCATTTTATAATGCCGCGATTGTTTTTGAGCGATCGTTGTCACTTATGTGTACTACATACAACTCGACATCATGTTTTTCTTTGACGCTTTTTAGAAATTGAATAGCCTCACTCTCTGATATGAATGTATCAAGTATTATTCGGTATATGTGCCTACCCTTTTTTTGAGTCTCAATTATTTGAGCATCAATGTCTTTGCCATGTAGTTTATATTGAAATTGAATAGCATTTATGCGCCTTGAAAATACACCTGCTTGCACAAGGTAATAGGAACCCGTTACAGGCATCATTTTTTCGTCGCCTGATTTGACGGATAAATAAGCACCATCAAAGATTGGCTTCACAGACCGATCTTGCTCAGCTTGAGCTATCGCTCTAACTGGATTGTTCTTAGTCGGTATATTTTGTGTCAAGGGCATACTTTGAGTGTTTAGAGCAGCTATATTACTCAGATCGAAGCTGTTGGCAGTATATAACCCTGCGATAAAACATAATATTGGTAAAAAGGCAGAAGCGGCGAGTAAAAATCGGAAGTCGTTTTCTGAAGGTTTAAAAGTATTCATTATGCACTCCTAACTAACAAGTCAATATATTGGCCGTTTACACGCTTATATAACAAAGGCAAAAGTCATGCCATTGGAGTGATGCGATAAATACGTAACAAACACATTGACCTCGCTATCGCTTAGCCGGTTATGTGGCATTTTGTGTAACACAGCAACAACAAGAGGTGTAGAAAAAGAGAAAATTGCCAAATATAACAATACGTTACTCTCAGCAATGATGTTAAACAAGCCAGCGATAAGCCAGCTTACAAACCAAGAAATGAGGGCTTCAGAGTACTTAATCTATAAATAGTTACAAACATCAACTCATATCCCATACTCAGAGCAGAACACAATATCTCAGATAGTAGCTATCGCGGCTATGGAGGAGCTTGGTGGTAACAGAATTTGACGGGGACATGGTAACAAACGGGCCTCAGATTACTCCAAAGCCCGTCGTTATTGGATGGTGAGCCAGCCGATAAGCCGCCGTTGACCTTATAAAGAGCGGAGTGGACCTGTCCACGACAGAACCCGGCAACACAGCCAAAAAAAAGCCCCCAAACACAATGCATCTGAGGGCTTTCTAACAATTAAATGAGCCAGCCGATAAGCCGGGTTCTGTCGTGGACAGTCATTCATCTACGCATTGCGTCACCGCAACACTTTAGCAACCTACCCGCCTTCAGTGCGGGTCACACCAATGAAGGCCTATTTGGTCTTGCTCCGAACGGGGTTTACCATGCCACGAACTGTTACCAGTCGCGCGGTGCGCTCTTACCGCACCCTTTCACCCTTACCGGTAACCCATCTACAAAAGTAAAAGGCTACTTAGGCGGTCTACTCTCTGCTGCACTTTCCGTAGGCTCGCGCCCCCCAGGCGTTACCTGGCGTTCTACCCTATGGAGCCCGGACTTTCCTCTCCCCTCAAAAGAAGGCAGCGACTGTCTAGCTGGCTCGGGGCGCAGATTAGTGGTTTGAGCACACAAAGGCAAGCGGGCAATCTATAAGGTGAAGCTCGTTCAACCCGATAGCAGCCAATGTTGAAGGTGGATCCCTCCTCAGACAAAAAGGTTTAGCCTTTCCGCTTATCCAATCCATACTGATACAAGCGATTTTTCTTAACCCCGGTAATCTGCGCCGCTAGCGCCGCAGCTTGCTTTAAGGGCAACGCTGCCACTAACACATCGAATACACGTTGGCCCTCCGTATCGGCGCCCTCGATCTTTTCGGCGCCATGCACCAGCAACACACATTCGCCCTTCCTTTGGTTGCTATCTTGCTCAACCCAATCGGCCAATTCGGCAACGGGGGCTCGCTTGATGGTCTCGAAGGTTTTGGTCAGCTCACGCGCCATCACTGCCTGTCGATAACCACCAAAAATTTCCACCATATCTCGTAAACAGGCTAATAAACGATGGGGCGCTTCATAAAAGATCAAAGTACGTGTTTCTTCGCTAAGCGTTTGTAATTGGTTTATCCGTGCCTGTTGTTTGGCACTTAAAAAGCCTTCGAATATAAAGCGGTCTGAAGGCAGACCGGCAGCACTAAGGGCCGCAATAGCAGCACTAGCACCGGGAATGGGCACCACCTTAATCCCCGCGGTCAGGGCCGCATCGACGATTCGATAACCGGGGTCAGAGATCAACGGCGTGCCCGCATCGGAAATCAACGCAATGGACTGTCCACAGGTTAATTTTTTGACCAATGCATCCACCGTTGTTGCGCCACTGTGATCGTGGTACGCCACTAGCGGAGTAGAAATGTTACAGTGCTGCATTAGGCGCTTGCTATGGCGGGTATCTTCCGCAGCAATAACATCTACCAATTGTAGTACCTCCACTGCTCGGGGTACCATATCGCCCAAATTACCAATGGGTGTCGCGACTACGTAGAGACATGCCGCACCTGAAACTGTAGAGCCAGCCACTCTTTTATTCCCAATAATGAATGAAGGCATATAGCCTAACAATGCAAAGACGATGAGAACAACTTTTTTATTGATAATCTGCGCTGCTATTATCACCTTACTAGCGTCCTGCGCTGACCAGCCTGGTAAACCTGCACCCTCGGAGGGAGCCCGAACTCTGTCTTCCGCTGAACGCATCCAGCGGCTATTAACTGCAGCACAAAACAGTGCATCTCCCCAGCGAGAGCGTAAGCAACTCAAAGCTGCTGCATTACTATTGGCAGAACAACAGCGCGATCTGGTGGAGCAGATTATCAACCGTATCCAGCCGGAAGACCTGCCTCTATCCACTTTAGCCAGATACGCAAAAATTGTTGCCGCACTCAATATTCAGCGGGGCAACTATAAGCAAGCCTTGCTTGTCCTGGAAACACCGCGACTGCTGGATAATCTCGACGCGCTATCACACAGTAAGCAACTCAGCCTGACGTTAATACGAGCCGAAGTCTTTGCCCTGCTAGGCAGCCATATCGCCAGTGCCCAGCAACGTATTTATATTGCCCCTCTGCTTAAAGAAAAGGATCAACAAAGCAATCAGCAAGCCCTGTGGCGCTCCTTGATGTATGTCTCCAAGACAGACCTTAAAGGTTATCTGCAAAACACTTTCCGGGGTGAATACCAGGGCTGGCTTGAACTGGCATTGATCGCCAAGGACAATCAGGGTGATCTAGATGAACAAATACGGCAACTGGAAAACTGGCAACAACAGCGGCCAAGTCATCCCGCCAACGGTAACCTGCCCGGCGGATTGGAACTGATTAAAGAGCTGGCCACCAGCCGTCCGCAGCAGGTAGCGTTGTTATTACCTTTAACCGGTAAATTGGCGCCCTATGGCAAAGCCATCCGCGATGGCTTTATCGTCGCCATGTATCAAACTCGACAACGAGGCGGCAAAGTACCCCAGTTAAACATTTACAATACTGAAGAGTCTGAAGACTTTATCAGCCTGTATCATCGAGCGATTAACGAAGGTGCCGAACTGGTGGTGGGTCCATTGGAAAAACAACGGCTGCGCCTGCTATTCGACGAGATGTCCCTGCCAGTGCCCACGCTGGCCCTCAACCGCATCGATGACTACGGCCAGGCCCCCGAACACCTGTTTCAGTTCGGCCTGGCACCACAGGATGAAGCGCTACAAATTGCCGATATCGCCTTTCTGGAGAATCACCGGCAGGCATTGATTATTTCACCCAGAGGCGAATGGGGCGACAAAATCAGCAATACCTTTATGCATCGCTGGGACCAGTTAGGCGGCGAAACGACAGCCCAGAGTATTTATAGTGGTCAGCAGGATTACTCCAGCTCACTCAAGGAAGCACTGCATCTACTGGCCAGCGAAAAACGTGCCAAACGCATTGGAAAACTAATAGGCACACACATTGAATTCTTACCCCGGCGCAGAAAAGATATCGACATGGTGTTCCTGCTAGCACGGCCACAACAGGCCCGCTCGATTAAACCGCTATTGGCCTACCACTATGCAGGTGATATACCCGTGTACGGGACATCCCGGCTTTACGCAGGCTTCGATGATGTAAAAAAAGACCGCGATATTAACGGTATTCGTTTTACTGATATGCCCTGGGTATTAAACAAACCTTCCCTGCTACACCAGCAGATCAGCAGTGAAATTGTCCAAAGTAAACAGTACCAACGCATGTACGCCTTGGGTATCGATAGTTTCCAATTGCACCCACGTCTGCGCCAACTAGAAGAAATAACCAATAGCCGCGTTTATGGACAAACCGGCACGTTGAAACTAAATGGGCGCAAAGAGATCGAACGACAAATGCTGCTTGCCCAAATAAAAGGCAATCGGGCAAAACTCATTCCAACAGTGGATCAATCATTGAATCATGAATCCGCTAGGTAAGGCTTTGATCCACTTGGGTACTTATAAAGTAAAGTACTTGGCAAGCAAAGTATGGGGGGATCAAGACACACCCATTGAAAGCAAAGATCAAGCTTAAATTGCAAGAAAAAGCAACCAAGGAAGGTATGGATAATGTTCGGCAGATGGCTAACTGATAACGGTACCCATACCCAGACAAGGGGACACGCCACCGGAGCACAGATTGAACAGCGTGCCTGCCAGTGGTTAGAACAACAGGGCTTAGATTATATTGAAAGTAACTACCGCTGTCGGGTTGGTGAAATTGATCTTGTGATGCTAGATCAACAGCAACTCGTCTTTGTTGAAGTCCGCTATCGTAAACAAAACAGTTTCGGGAGCGCAGCAGAAAGTGTGGATTGGCGCAAACAGAAAAAATTACAAAAAACGGCAGCCCATTATTTAGTTCACCGCCCCAAACATATTAAGCGGGCATGTCGCTTTGATGTACTGGCAGCACAGCCTGGCAAGCAATATAATACGCTGCGCTGGTGCTGGATAAAAGACGCATTCACTGACTAATAAGTCAGATTAACCGGCAGTAAAAAAGGCCGATTAAACGCGAATGGCACTTACTTAAGGGTAGCGCTGTTAGCGGCTTGCGACTGTAGTATCCCGCCGCCACCCTCGGTAGTCTAACCCCTCACTCGGTTGGAACCCCACGCCCTGGTGAGGGGTTAGACTACCGAGGGTGGCTAGACTGTGCGGTTTCCGAGTACCACGGGAGTAGCTGTTCGCAAGGCAAGGCCCGCTAAAGGGCGTGGGGTTTCAATCGATAATGGGCGATAATGGGCGATAGTGGGCCTTGCATTGCGAATAGCGGGTTCAAAGCTCCTCCGTTATAGCCTTAAGTCAGTGGCATTCGACTAAACACTGATTGGACAAAGTATAAAGTAACTTAAAAGTAGGTTTTATGGAACAGGATCATTATATAATCGAATTGTTTCACAACAACATTGATATCACCATGCAAGCGCTGGATTCGTTGGCACCACGTATTAGTGATTGCGGCACGTTACTGGTACAACGCCTGCTAAAAGAAAATAAAATCCTCTGCTGTGGTGAAGGCCAAAGCGGCGCACTGGCACAAATTTTTGCCTCTAACCTGCTTAACCGCTTTGATTATGAGCGCCCCAGCTTACCCGCCATTGCCTTAAGTGCCGACGCCACCACCATCACCGCAGTAACCGGCGACGGCACTTTTAACGAAGTATTTGCCACTCAGATTCGCGCACTTGGTCAACCGGGAGATCTATTGTTTGTTATTTCCAATGGCAGTGGTTCTGGTACAACACTACAAGCAATTCAGGCAGCCCATGATCGGGAAATGATTGTTATCTCCATCAGCAATCAAGACAATAGTGATATTACTGCTCTCATACTGCCAGAAGATAGGGAAATCTGCATTCCTAGTACTAATCGCGCACGAGTGGTAGAAGTACAACTGCTAACTATTAATTGCTTGTGCGACCTTATTGACCAACAGTTATTCGGGAGTCATTAATCACCATGCCTAAATATTTTTATTGCTTATTCGTTATCGTTATCGCCCTTTCATTGCAAAGTTGTAGCACCATATTGTCTGCTATTAGTGCCGGTCCGATTAAAGAAGATATCGGTGAACGTAGTGTTGGCTCTTTCGTTGACGATGAAATAATTGAAACCAAAGCTCTGGTCAATATTGATAAAGCTGACCCGGAACTGGCGCAGGCTCATATTGTTGTTACTAGTTACAACGGGATTGTACTATTAGCCGGGCAAGTAAAGACTGAAGAGCAACGCCAACTGGCAGCCAAAACCGTTGCCAAAGTCAGTAAAGTCCGCCGCGTACATAACGAACTAACAATCTCAGGTAGCAGTTCGATGGTAGCCAGATCCAACGATGCATGGCTAACGACTAAAGTAAAAAGCAAAATGCTGGCAAACACCACACTGGAAGGTAGCCGCATTAAAGTTGTCACCGAAAATGGTGTTGTTTATTTAATGGGGCTAGTGACCAAAGAAGAAGCAGATCGTGCGGCGGAACTGGTACGTAAAACTGCAGGCGTGCAGAAGGTAGTGCGGATTTTTGAATATATTTGAGGCTGGCTGTTGACAATAAAAAAGCCTAACAAGATTTGGCCCATTAATCCATCCAGCCTAACAACCGATGACTTGCTTTTTTTACTAGCGATAAGACTAGCCGCTAAGATATACCCAAAGCGATTGAAATTTAGGTTTTACCCCCTGTGTCAGGATAGATGTCGTCCCTTATTTATTTATGGAAAGTTGTCTATGGCAAGTTGTTCA
>JAZFYA010000273.1:0-7395 GCA_036443315.1 Pseudomonadales bacterium | reverse complement strand
TAGGCTGGGAATAGTGAGACGATTACGTATAGGGAATTATTAAATATTTATATATATCAACCCGTTAATGGAAATCCAACCGTTGTTTGCGCTCATAGTTCTCTTAGATAGATATATCAATAAATTCAATGACATATAAATTTAGAGTCCTCGCAAATTTTACACTTATTTTCTTATTAACCCATAGTCGTCATTTCTTGCTGACTTCCACACTAATTTGATGTGCCGGCGACCTTTATATGCCTTCTTAGGCTTGTTTGCTCAATGTACTCAAGTGCATGTCTACTTCCTATAAAGGCATTGGCTGCATTTTCCACATTGCGGAAGTTGATGAAAGTGTTTTTATTGAACGGGACAAAACCCGGGAGTGGATGGATTCAAAGATTAAAGTTCTCGGCAATCAGGTGCCGGCAGAAGTACTGGCCACCTCAACTGGTAGGGCACGAGTAATTGAAGTCCTCCGAAAAATTAATGAGGGCGACTTCTCTTGAAGTAATGAACGTCTAGGATCGTTAGATCAGACATCATTATCCCCATAACGATCAACCAAACTGTCCAAGCACGGGAATGGACTTGGCTTGCAGATAATCTGAGTTCATAACGGGCATAGTTGGAGTAACGCAGAAGGATTACCAAAAAACCGATGAATTGGCCACGCTCAATTGTAGTAGCTAAGATTTTACCTATCACTATACGGTATCTTTTTCATAATTAATCTGGCAGGTTACCCGCCGAGGCGCCACCCCATATTGGCCTACACATAAGATAAATAGGGTCCGCTATCGAGGTGGAGCAAACATAAGCCGGAATTCAGTCCTCTGGCTCGCTTGGATCCATAGATGCTGCTCGGAAAATTGGGGATAAGACCGCCAGAAAATCAACATTTTTCAGGCTTTAGTTTGCCGCAAAAGACCCAAAGTGTACCTCATGGCCAACCGATCATCACGCGCAGCTAATAGGTGTTAAAAACGCTGCTTATGGTTGGAGGCAGATATTATTTTATTTCTCCATCCTGGGTGATATGGAGCAACAGGAAGTCTTGAAATGGATAAATTCTTACTACAGCAAACAACCTAGGTCGTTTAGGGATAGGTTTGACAAAATAATTTCCCATTTCAATATTGTATCTTCTACCCAAGAAAAAATGAAGATGGTGTGAAATTTCTAGGTTGGTCGGTGGGTGGGCATACTCTTATTCAGGGAAACCGTTCGGCTGAAAAATGAATCCATACTATATAGAAGTCTCAAATGAAGTAGATCTGTACCAATTAAAGGATGGTAGATTTCAGACAACAGCAAGGGTTCAATAGAACCGCTAATGGTGGGCTTTAAATACGTTGTTGTAGAGGCTGAGATTGCAGCATATTTATGGGGCTTAGAATTAGAGAGGGTCAGCTATAAGCCCGCTACAATTTGGGATCGAAATTCTGGAACGGAGCACGCCAACTATGAACAAATTATCGTCAATCACCATTTTGAGAGCGGCCAGATAAATGACACTGATATCGATGGCAAGCAATTATTATTAATGGAGAATCGATATCTGTTTGCAAGCCCTGAATTAAAGGTCGACCTTGAAAAATCAGTTTTCAACTTTAAATTCAGTGCTGGCCTAGAAAATTTTGCGTGATAACATTAAAAGGGGCGTGCAGACCGTCGGACTCACGAAGTAGGTTGTTAACTTTCACATATGATCGAACAAGCGATAATAAGCAAAGGGATACAGTACGAGAGGCTATCCAAAAAGGAGGGTATTGCTATTAGCCGAGATTGGCTTGAACGATTCGCTTCAAACGTTAGGGAGCAGACGGGTAAATATACCATCGGCAACTACAAATGGGAATCATATTGGTCTGGTATCGAGCCAGCACTTTCTGACTCAGAAGCGATTCAAGAGTACACATTCAGCGACATAGAGGATTTCTACATACTAGATGAGAGCGGAAAAAATGTATTTGTTTGTGCTGCATGTGAGTGGAAGAATTTTCGGGAATCATACATAGATTTATATGTTGTCCCAAAAAGCATGACCTGATCGATGGCCTTTTCACATGAGGGCACCTGTCACTATGCTGTCAATGAATCCTAATAAACGTAGTGCATGCCACCGTATAGGCGAACAAGTTTCCTAATGGTATTTCCAGCTATGCAAATGATAATCATAACCGTAACGGAGTAATTTTCTTTGATTTTCTGTCAATCCATCTAGCCTTACCTGTTCGTCAATATCGTAAAAATAGTATTCCTTTTTTAAATAGGACTGAAATCCTCGACATTTTTTTCCTGATTTATTGGGCATATATACTTCTAGATCTTTAAGATAATTTTTCGGATCATAATAAAAACTGATACTATTATTATTTTTTTTAAACACCAAAGGCGGCGTGCTTTGCAGTAACGCACCGCTCAATCGGGAAATTTTATTGAAATAGATTTCAAAGTCTTTTGTCACTCTTTTTCCTAATAATATGTCTGGTTTTGGAATGCACGATAGTTGTGAAACACTTATAAATATACAATGAAAGGTCTGAAGTAGTTCCCTCTCATATAACCATTGTTGCAATTCAATAGATATTTCATAGTTCCTTTGTTTAGAATTGTAGATGTCCATGGGTCTCGGTGGTTTGATCATACTGAACTCATGTGGATGAAAGAAGGAATACGTGGGTCTGTATCGCTGGGGGGCCTTATGGTCAGGAATGCAAATAACTAGATATAACCATATACTTATAGACAAACAGAGCGGGCAAGGCCGTTGTTCGCCCATGAAGTCCTTAGGCATTAAAAACGAATAATCGCTCACACGAATACAGTGTTTATGGGTCGCAGTTTTCTTAATCCAATGACATATTTTTCTGAAAACGTGTTTTCGTACGCCAGCAACCCACTCAGCTGAGCGTTGACATCGGTTGTCTAATTCCTGTGCGTCCAATTCGATTGAAATCGGTCTACATTCCCCTGATATTTCTTTGATATGCTTCGTTTTTAGGCCAATGTTCGTTAAGTCTTTTCTCTGAATCGTTGGATGACTTGCCACCTGATAACTGATATATTCTGGATTATCCGAGTCGATACGATCTCTTATATAGGGCTGGTCGCTAAAGGAAGATATAACCCAACCCCTATTGTTTTCATCATTAAAAGTAACAAGCGCCTTTAATGTATTAAAGCTCTCATAACTTTCCGTATTGACACGCTTTGGTAAAGGCAGTGCTTTCATTGAAGGTCGCCCACAAATGCGACATTGGCGACGGAATAATTCTTCGACTGATGGCCAAGGTTTTTGACATTGTGGGCAGCAAGGCGCTAATTCGATTTTATGCCTTGGACATACAAGAACCCAAGGCAACCTAAACAAATCGGTATGATAACAACTCGCTGCACATACAGGGCAATGCCGTTTAACCGGCAGAACATGTGGATAATCATATCGTTCATAAATATCATGTAGAGCTAGACTGTCATTGGAAAAGTGCTTTTTTATGATGCTGTCCTGAAGCTCCCTCAACAAGCTAAGTTTCCAGCTTCCGAGCGGTTTACCTGTGAGATTTTTGTACAGCTGAACGATTGAACTGGCTGGATTTGCGATAATAAATCGCCGCATAATCGAATAGGTACTCTCAACGGGCTGTTGTAATACTAAGCCCTTGTTTACCACACAGGAACTCATCCTGCAGGCCTGACCATTGAAGGAATGAGCCCGGATACTTTTATGCATTCATTCATCATTTTTCTGGAAAAATTGTCCGCGCCATGTTTAGGCAGATAATCGAGCAGTAGTACATTCACAGCATTGACAAAATATAACATGCCCCATCCCCTTAAGTTATATTGCCGTTGGTAATCTCTGTACACTTCCCAAACCTCATCGGTCAGGTGCTGCAGTCGCCAACCGTTACGAAACCACTTCGGTACACAGCATTCAGTATAAGTTGCGCCCGTATTTATTGGATAACGCAAGGTATCATATTGGCCTAGGCACGCTTTCAGGTCTGACTTTTTTGTTATACCTTTAAACTCATGCCCCTGAGTAAAAAACCGCCCTTGGATATGTCGGCGTTCACTGGCCTCAATCGCGTTCAATAGCCCATCACTTTCTATATCATTGCCAGTAAAAATAACCGTTAAAGATACTTCCTCAATACCCATCATATCGTGCAATTGGGCAAATGCTTCAATCTGGCCTATCGCCAGACGCTGCATTTCATCGACAAACAGTACGACTCGATTCGAACCGGCCTCATAAGCCTTATCCATTAAATAGTGATAAAACGTATCAAGCAACATTTCGCTATTGGTCTGTCGGGGACGCGGTAATTCAAACCCAGCACTGAGACACAAATTCCGGTAGAGCATTGCAATTGAGCGTTTATCACTCGGGGGAACGGAAAACAGGTGCGAAGGGATAGTTGCACCGGTACGGGTTGTCAGTTGATCGCCGACCATTCTTAGAGCTGTCGTTTTTCCAACGCGCGGCGTACCTTGAATGAATCCACCGGTAGAGCCAGTCCATAACCATTGTTTTAAAACTGTCTTCAACGCCCGAACTTCGGGTGTCATGAGTTTGAGTTGTAGTGGATTCAATAGAGGATGTTCCGGTGGTATCGTTGCCAATTGCGTCATCGTTTAATCCTCAATTCCATCAACCCATTCAAGCCCCCATGGCTTGATAGGAGGTTCGTCGGACAAGGCGCCTTGGTGGTGGTGTTTGTAGCTCAAAGGGGTTGTGTCGCCCTTGCCTTGTTTCTCTGCTTCACTAGCTGTCAGAGGTTCGCTCTCAACAGAAGTCTCCAGGGGTTTGTTTCTATCACTATTAGGGTTTTCATCGCCTATGAAGGCCGGAACGTAGCGACCAGCTTCGCGATATATTCTCAGTATTTCTAAGGCTTGTGATGGTTGTTCCTTATTCATAGCTAGATGATGGAAAAATTCCGCTAGTGGATCTTTGGAGTGAAATCGCCATTCTTTCGTAGCCGCAAATATTTTTTTCCGCGTATACAGACTGTGGGCAAAGCGTTGCCAAGACTTAGGTGCAAAAAGTTCGCCAAGATAATTACCGTATTCGTCATAGGCGCGAACAATGCGGACGTCCCGACGATCGTAACGTATCCGAACATTTTTATGCAATAAATGGGAGTTATTCAGGCAGTCACCGCGATAGCGCAAGCGGGCGAAACGAATAAAAGGGCGGCGCTTTTCATTTTTAAGAAAAATAACGTTGCACAACTGTTCGCCTTCAAAAGGCGACCAATATTGCTCGGAGCGTTCTGGTAACCAGCGAATATAGTGATTATTTGTATGATGTCGAAGAAGTGAAAGGGGGTCTTGATTACCCAATTGTGCTTGAGGCGTGACATTGTGATGTGCCAACATGACACTGATAGTTTCTTCCAGCATCGTTAGCGTGATTTTCGGTGGCCGTTTGTGATTTTTACGCGATTCCCGAATAGCGTCTTTGGGATGCGACCCGGTCGTTGATGGAAATCGGTGAGTCGTCTTGTTTATTGCGTTAAATGCCGCTTCGATCCAATTGCGACCTAGTGGGGCTCCCGGCAATCCCAGATTCAGTGTAGATCCGTGATCATCACAGACGTAGGTACGAACCGTTCCTGCCAGATGCATTAAGGCATTATCAAGTTTGACCTCGCCAAACGTCAGGTGCAAAAACTCATCCCCCCACATGGACGGAAAACCGGAACCGGGAGTATAGGTAAGCCCCGGTGAAGTGAGATTTAAGGGCGACCATTGCCGTGTTATATTGTCGAACAGCTGCAATAAATCATCTTGACTTGGCTCATGGCTCAGTGACAGGTGGTGACCCAGATAACACTGGGTATCTACATCAACGCATAGCAATAGCGCGACTCGGCTGACACGCAGAGGGATGAGTTCACTATTGAGTTCCACATGGATACAGGTATTTGTATCGACTGTCTGCGTATCAATTTGGATTTCACGAAACGCGCGATGGAAGGGTTTAAGTGACGTGATGATCCGTGCCGGGGTTTTCATGTGCTCTAGCCGCAAATGCTCCAGTCGCTCATGGTAATAGCGTCGAACTGACTCGTAGGCGCAGGAGGCTGTTGTATAGGGGTATTGATCGGTCGGCCAGTGTGCCTCAGCCAACAAACGCTTAAATTCACCGTGAATTGCCGCCGGCGACAACACCTGGGCTGTTGGCTGATCCTTTAATCGCGCGATAATCATAGTATCGAGCTTGGTCCGAATGCCTGGTACTGTATCGAGCACGTACTGAAACGCATTCTGATGGTTTTTCCTGTCCAACAGGTTATCTATACTTATACGGCGCTTATGGGGAGCCAAGCGTTGGTAGGGTATCATTGCCTGAGTTAATGCTGGCGATTGGTTGGCTGATCCAGCCAGTTCACGCGATAGTAGCCGTGACACAATTGTTGGATTAACGCCATGACGTTGCGCCACATCTTTGAGTGGTGTCCCCGTAATTGCCAGCGCGGTCATGGCACGGTTGCGGATAAAAATAGGCCGGTGGCTGCGGCTGAGTGTGTTGACATCGATGGGGGGCCAGGAATTAATATCCCGCAAGGATGGGTCCTGCGCCAGGCGCTGTTTCCAGGTTATGTACATAATTTGAATTCGGTAGAATAATCCAGTGGCGCATCAGAGAGGTTGCTGGTAATTACACCTCGATGTAGTAACCGAAAGAGGGCGACCTCATTACTCAGGCTTCCGAGTCGGTCACCGGGATCCAGGATTTCGCCAAGTGCCAAGGTAGGTTGTCGTTGAAACTGAATGAGAATCTGAGATTCATCAACATCTGTATCCAATGCTTGGCCGGTATGTAAAACACTGATGATCTGCAGCCAGTTTTCGGCTTCCATCGACCGGTTTAGTGCCCATTCATTAGGGACCACCTCAAAGACCATACCCTGTAGAGAAAAATAGGCAGCCAGTGGTTCATGTAAAGCATCATCGAACTCTCCTCGCGGCTTAAGCTCGATAACGCGGCGCTTGCCACTTTGGACCACATAACAATCTGGGATATACATTTTGCCACTAATTGACAATGAAAAAGGCTGCGGTACGTAACTGGTTACAGTTGGATCCGATTCCAACAGGGCGGCATGGTACAACTCTGCACGGGAGTGGAAGACAGAGCGGGCAGGGTGTTTAAGCATACAGCGTTCATAGCAGTCAATACTACGCTTAAACCCAGCACGTGTGTGTCGTTGGCGTGGCGACAAGTCCCGTGCTCGCACTCGCAGCGGTTTGTTTTTATTCATCAATCAGACCCGAATGGCACTTCCTTAAGCATAAGCTGTTGATACAATTATATATATTTTCGACATTTAAGCCTTATTTTTGCTTTATGGGATGCCCATATTTTTTTACTGTTTTTCTAGCTTCATCTCTTGG
>JAZFYA010000272.1:0-4710 GCA_036443315.1 Pseudomonadales bacterium | reverse complement strand
TGGCGATAACAACTCTAGAATGCATGTGAGTAGGTTCTTAAGGCTATAGCCTCGAACCTCGTCCACGTCCTAAGGACGTGGTTTTAATATTTAATAAAAGGGGACGCATTAAACCTACCCCCTTGTCACACACCGTTTACCTATACATCCACCCTGACGACCAAATTGCGCTACGCCAAATTTAGTCCACGGGGTGCCAATATTGGCACCTATTATGTGCGCTCACCGGGTTATGATTTTTGTGGCGGCGGTATCCTAACGGCCGGTTCAAGCGGTCGTACCGATGTTAAAGTCGATGTGATGTTTGTTACTGGTATCGTCAATATTAGCAATATTGCGGGTGATGCAGTGCCCATCACAGATAACCCCACCCGCTATACCGCTTTTAGCGCCGCGCCGAATACAGTCACGCAAACGTTTTATGATTTTAATGGCGATGGTGTGGCCGATACGGTGGTGAAGGGGAAGTTGCTGAACCAACACCTAGTCAGTGGAAGTTGTCAGGGCATTCTCGACGGTAGCGGCAATCCCGTGCAAACCTTTGTGCCTGAAGCAGCGTTTTGTAACGCCAGCGATGAAGCCGATTTACAGGGCGTGTATTTTAATGCCGGCGAGGATTCTCAGTGCCTGTAGCGATTTTATAAGCGTGTTGAATGGTACACAGTGCAATCAACGATGAGAGGAAGGTAAATACATGTTCAGTCGTGTAACGAAGCGATGGGACATAGTCCGTCAGATAAAGTCTGTGGGTAGCACCACAGCCGGTTTTGCCGTGGCGATTGGCGCAGAAGAGTCGCTTGCCAACAATGATGCTCTCTTTGCTGGACAAGGGCCTATACACATAGCCGTGAGAGACCAATGGGTCATTTTTGCAACAACGATGGCATTGTAGCTCATTCTGATGGCGATCAAGCTCCAGGGTGTAGCGATGCAGATTGTCAATGTTATCAACATAGGTGCGCATAGGGCGCATTTTAAGGGGATGTAGACTGTTATGCCAATCAGGCATACAGCGCCGAGCTGGCTGGTCGGTATTGGCAAGATTGCCTCTGGTATAACAGGGGACAAAAATTTCGCAGGGAAATGAGTATTACCCAATTACCATCGGAAGGGAGTAGTACTTGTACGATCAGAGTTTGGTTGAAAAGTGGTGGTTTGTACGATGAGAGTTTGGTAAATCACATGTTAGGACATGCCAGTCTGACATCGACACAGGTGTATACCCAAGTCAGCCATACCAGCCTCAAAGCCATTCATCAGCAGACCCACCCTGCGGCGCAATTAGACGAGGTCAATCAAGCAAGCGATTCTGGCCAGGAGCAGGTATAATCAACAGCATGAATGAGAAAAAGTCCGTTTACCTGGAAACCAGTTTTATCAGCTACCTAACGGGTCGTCCGAGTCGAGATGTTATTGCCGCTGGGCACCAAGCGGTTACCCAGGAATGGTGGGAAAAAGAAAGCGAATACTATCACCTGGTCGTATCAGAATTAGTGGTAAGAGAAGCCCAGCGAGGCCATGAAGAGGCCGCCGCTAGAAGACTATCTGCCATTGATGGGATAGAGTTGCTTCAAATCAGCGATGAAGCAATCGACTTTGCAGATTCACTATTGGCGAACAACGTCATCCCCCGGGTAGCCACGGCAGATGCTATCCATGTCAGTATGGCTGCGATCAATGGCATTGATTACTTACTGACCTGGAATTGCAAACATATAGCCAATGCTGATCAACGACAATATATCGAAATGCTTTGTATCGAAAACAATTACAAGCCACCCGTTATCTGTACCCCTGAAGAGTTAATGAGAGGAGACTAAGCATGTGGGAAGATCCGATCGTCAAAGAAGTTCGAGAAATCCGCGATCAACTTGCGGCAGAATATGATTATGACGTAAGAAAATTATGCCGATATTTACAAGAATGTGAAAGGCAAGAGCATCGTAAAATCATCAGCATGCCATCCCGTCGCCCCGAGCCCTGGCAAATAAAGAAAGTCAAAGACATGCGACCTTCAAAGCCTTAAATCCGTGTATCGAGATCGACCACCCAAGTAGGGCTCACCGACATTAACGACCATTGAGTAAAATAAAAAACACCTCCCAAGGATCTCGATCCTTGGTCCGCAGGGTCTCTTCGGAGGCCGTTGCCTTTTTATAGAGACCCCAAAATCCTTTCTTCGTCGCCCACCATTGCCTAGCCATGCAAGCAGCGGTGCAGCCATGAAACACCGAATCGGTCGATGATCAGTTAAATATCACCCAGCGAAAGCGGTGCAGACAATCAAAAAGTGCGTCTGGAAATTTTTTTTGGCAGAATGGCGTTTTACCGGGAAAAATGGTTTGCAAGTGATTGGAGCGTCTAGGGAAAACAGGGTTCGGCCAGTATTGCCCGTCGGGGACGTTCAGTTCAGTCAGTTTGATTTGGAAATGCAGGCGGTTTTAAGAATACAAAATGCCAATCAAGCAAATGAAAACAGAATTGATATCCTTAATGCTCCCGCCCCCGTCATTGCCAGCAGCGATGATTTGATTTCTGTATTCTATTCCATTTTTGGCAGTAATTATAATCGCCTAGCGCCCTTTGATGGCGATCAGGAATGGGTGCTGGCTTTTGGTGAAGACGAACAGCGCGTTTTCTTTTCACCCAACAGACCCTTTGATAATCTTGAACATTTAGCCCAGCTCGATGTTGAGGATTTGTTGACTATTAGGCTTTATGCGAATAATGATGTGGCTAATATACTGTGGGAGTATACGTTTTTCATGTTAGATGTTGGTGTTGACCTAAACCGTGATGGAAAAATAGATTTACCATCAGATAGTGAGGTTGCCAATGCACAAGCTAGTGGGAGCCCATCTGACAAAACAAGTCCAGATCTACCTTACCGTTTTTGGATAAACGATGATTATGATGTGGTCAGTGATTCTGGGTCTATCACATCCAGTCTATTTGAATGTCCAGCGCCATCCAATGTCACCGATCCCACTGATGTTAATGAACAGCAACCAGTTGTTTGTGAACAGGTAGATGAGAAGATTTTTAGTAATCAATCAAATATTTCAGGAACAGGCAATGGAACGCCGAATATAGAACGTATAGAAAGCTTGCGGGATATTGAGGATTTTGCCCCTTTAGTTATCAAGCTTTCTCCACGCTTAGATAAAATAAAAGATGAATATTATTTAGAACTGGTTGCTAACAATATCGGTATAAATCTTTTTAAAGGGATCTGGACCGACAAAGGTAAAGACACTACTGCTCACAGTTATATCACCAATCAGGCCAAAACTGTTGATCAAGTAGAAGCGGCAAATGGTGTTAATGGACATTTCTTTGAACTGCAACCGGGAGTACCGCGTGTAATTACTCGCGACACCATGAAACACTATTTCAGTGACTCTGGAATAGGAAGGTTTATCTTTGAGGGTATCCGTGTTATCCAGTGGATGCTGGGGCATAGTGAGCTGTCCAGTACGCAGATTTATACACGGGTGCAAGATCCGGCGTTAAAGCGGGTGCATGCTGACAAACACCCCGCTAAACTACACACCGAGGAGCAGAAAAATACTGCCTATCGTGATAGGCTTGAAGCCCTCATTCACCCTGAGACGTAGGTAGCCCAGTATGCAAACGGCCAAAGAAGCAGCGGAAGCCATGCTGCACCAATTACCCGATGACAGTAGCTTTGAAGATATCCAATATCACTTGTATGTACTGGAAAAAATTAACAAAGGTATTCAGCGTGCCGAGCAAGAAGGTACTGTTCCCCAGAGCCAAGCAGAAGAACGTTTAGATCGATGGATTATCAAGTAAGCTGGTCGCCAGAAGCCTTAGAGGATGTGGATGGCATTGCCGAGTACATTGCCAAAGACTCTGCCTTTTATGCCAGTGCTGTGGTGAGCAAAGTCAAAGAGCAATCGCAGTCACTCCAGCATTTTGCTGAGCGATGGCACATGGTGCCTGAATTGAAAAATAAGACCATCCGCGAGCTTTTTGTTTACAGCTATCGCCTGATTTATCGAGTCATTGGTCAAGAGGTGTTGATTATTGCGGTGATCCACGGCAAACAATTACTGGATATTGACGACCGCCTCTAACGAAGCCTATTTCTGGGCCAGCGTATTCTCACCTTCCCCCTCATCCTATGATTATTACTTGATCAGGCTAACAGTATCTTGCTGTGCTATCTTAATGTCCGTCAAGAAAAATAAACGCCAGGTTAAAACCACCTATAGGGAAATTTTTTTGCTCAGCGATGTAAAGTACAGTCAAGATCAGCCTGTTAAGTGGTTGATGCTACTAGGGTATTTTGAATCCTACGCTATGAACATAATTGACGGTTGGATTTATACGTAATAGTGTCATTTTTCACTCACTACGCCCTCTGTCTGGTGATTTTCAAAAAGGGCGACATCTATCCTGACACAGGAATAAAGGGGACGGAGGGATTAAAAAACAACCAGGTGTAGTGGTAGACCTAGACGTACAAGAGATGGTTGATCAAAAGATAATCCCTCCGTCCCCTTTTTCCATTGTGATAATGGTGTTGGCTTTTTTGTTGAGATCAGCCATTGTTACATGCATGGGGATATCCTTCATATAAATAGTACGTTTTATTGTACGTACTTTATGGGTCGTCGTCAACGGCTTACAAAAACACCGCCATGACGGCTTTTTTCTTGTGTAATAATATAGGACATCCACAAA
>JAZFYA010000271.1:0-3117 GCA_036443315.1 Pseudomonadales bacterium | reverse complement strand
TCGATAAAGATCTGTATTTATAGTCTTTTTTTGTCATTTCAGCTTTCTAATCGAGCTAATCACTGCGTAGCTCTGGATTCCCGCCTGCGCGGGAAAGACGGAGTAAGACCCTTTTGCGACACCCTCGCAGGCGGGAATGACGAGCTTAAGGCAGTGCCATTCGTGACACACCCTTGACCAATAATCGTGCTGAAATAGGCTTGTGCATGTCGAAAGTCAAGCAAAATATTTCTTTTTCTACATCATCACCAATTGCGATTCCATTTCACCTGTCAATCTAATCCGATCTCGCTGAATCCGCATGATGGACTTCTCTAACACCCGCTGATCCGGTGGCGGAAGATCCACAAACTCGGCGCCGATTAGCACCCGGTTTGCCGCAGGCTCGGTGAATTCCACGTTGCGCACCGCCAAACCACAATCAATGTTAATGCCGGCAAAATCAAAGGCAAGGTGGGTTAACTGATCATCATAGCCAAAGCCATTCACATCGTCGACCTCGACTTCCATCGCAATACCGCTACTCGATAGATTGCGCAATCTTGCCAGATAAGTTTGATCGTCAGGGCCAATAAAGTGCGGCTCGATGGTTATTTTTTCACTGATAGGCAGGCGGTAAGCATTGCGACGTTGATCGCTTTCCAACCCTTCAGGCATCGCCAAAACATAGATAGGTGTACCTTCATAACGGTGCTGCTCGATAATCACAGAATTAAATTTTAGTTTTCTACCTGCCTGCTGGCGAATACTGACCTGTACTTTTTGGCCACTTAAGCCGATAAGGCCAGTGGGAAATAATTCGTCAATCAAGATGGTGCGCTCTTCAGGGTCCAACCATAAAATCATACTCTGGTAAAGCACGTCATCCCCGTTTACCAGCACCTCCACAAAACTGCGGTTGCGCAGTGCCTGATGTAAGTGCAGATATATATAATTGAGTACTGCATCCTCCTTGGGTTTGCCTCCATTCACTGGCTTGTTACCACGCAATGATTTGTAGCGTTCTAACAATGAGGAAATCATAGGCTCACTCTCTAACCGTAAAACGGGATACTTATTTCAAGATTAAGTAACAGGCCATACCTGGTAAAATAGCAGTGCTTAGGAAACTGTGTGCTCAGGAGCACACAGCACCTAGAAACGTACAACATCATAAGAACACATATTACCCGAGATCACCTATGACCTAAAGATCGGCGAAGCGGGCGATACCTTTAGCACTGTTAACAATCATTAAACGGGAACAATTCCATAATCCTAGAAAGAGCAGTTGATACCCAAGGCACTCGTTGTACTCACGGGGCAGGCCCATCGTAGCGAAGGCGCCTAAGATGCTGAAGGTAGAGCTTTTTTTGAAAATTTTGGTCAAAAGTGGTGTCATCTCATACGGTGACAGAAAATTGCTCCTGCATTTTCTGCATACATGGCATCCATGCCAATAAGGCCAAACTACCCAAAAAAGCACTCTTATTTTCACATTAACAAGTCATAAAGTCTGGCGCTTTGAATTCCCCTCTCTATCCAAACGGCGCAAAATAGGCTGCAAACACCCGCCCAATGGGCAACGCGAACTTATTGAATACCGGTAACAGGCTATAGACCAAATTTCGCTAAAAGCGCCACTTTTTATCAGCGGCAAATCTATAATAGAAAGATAAGGATATTATTCCTGAAAAATCTTTAATTGAAGCCGCCAAGCCGCTTACCAAAACTAAAAAATCAATGGAAGAAACCAAGTCTTTTATCCAAAAACAGCAACACTAAGTATGGGTACAAAAAAGGGCCAACTCGCATAATAGCAACCTCATAAATCCGCCAGCCATTGACCCAAATGAAAAAATCGTATCGTAACAACTAGCCGTTACGCCCTTATCAGCCCCACCAATTCGTCTAGCATCATTAACGACAAACCCCAAATACGCCGCTGTTGATAAAAGTAGCAAGGTAAATTCAGCGTAACTTTTTTAAGCCTCCACTGCATTGTCTGGCGATTGTGTTGGTCTGCCAAAAAAGCCAATGGCACCCAGATTACTTCGGCAACTTCATGATTGATATTAAATTCTGGCACGTTATTAATCGTCAATAGATAAGGCGTAATGACCATGGACTTGTGACCCATGTGAGAACGGGACAAAACATCTGATAACCGACCGAGATACTGAGTGTGCGCGTTGGTATCTAAACCAATCTCTTCCCAGGTTTCACGACGGGCAGTGTGCAGACTATTGTGGTCGTCACCATCGGCCCGACCACCAGGAAACGCCATATGACCAGACCAGGGATCACCTTCCCGCTCGGCCCGCTTAATCATCAAGGCGTCAATACCCTGATCGGTTTCGCGGAGTATCACCGCCACCGCCGAGCGTTTACAAAAGAGACGATACCATTTTTTGCGCGGGCGAAATTGCTCCAATTTTATACTTGCCTGCTCAAGTGTTTTAACAACCACTCACAACTTCTCCAATTTAGTAGAACCTAAAAATTACGGGAGACTTTTTCCCGGCAAATATTATCCAACACACTCCGCAAAAAGCACATCGCGGAGCAGACCCTGGATTCAACTGCTTTTCCAGGATTATACACTTCCATAAAGTCTGAGCAGCATACCGTATCGATCTAGTGCTGTGGGATTTAGACTGGTTTAATAGAAAAACACCCATCCCAACCGCTCTGTGTAACCCCTCTACCTACACTTAAAGTCCAACGCCGACTTGAGCCACTACCTGCCATCAGGGGCGTAGATTCAGGAATAGTTTGAACGCAACATCCACAAATACGGCATGGATAAAAGGTTAAAATTAATAGACAGCTCATGAGTCCATCGGATATCCATATGCGACATTTGACAAGTAGAGAGAGCTGCCTATTAAGCTCAACGTATATATACCCAAAGCATTTGAAATTTAGGTTTTAGAGTGCGTCCCTTTTTGTTTATGGTAAGTTGTTTATGGTAAGTTGTTCATGGCAAGGCGTTCGAGCACAGGAAACTATCAATATTTCAAGTTCAAACTGTCAAGTTCAAACTGTCAAGTTCAAACAACGCAGCCATGGGCAAAAAGGGGGTGTGACGTGCATGGATGCACTAATGCCGCAGGCGCATGGATGCGCAGGAGCGGC
>JAZFYA010000270.1:0-23465 GCA_036443315.1 Pseudomonadales bacterium | reverse complement strand
GGGTGTAGCTGCCGATTAATGTAAGAAATTCGATAATTATTCTATAATTCTACATTCTTAATTGTGTAGGAGTTTAGATAGATGCAAACAACAGTTGAAGCTAGTGCAAGCATTAAAAAACGCTCATCAAACGATATTGTTATTGAAATTTCTATACCTTTGGTTCGCTCAATGTTAAGTGGGGAAGATGTGGTACAAGCTGCAGTTAATGCTGCTGGGCAGTTAGCAACAACCGAATTACTAAAAATATTCGATACGGATGGTTCACCCATTACATTTGGTGATATACACCTTACCTCTAAAGGTACAGTACTCAAAGAATATGAAACACCTTATGGAAAAGTAGGGATTGATCGCCATGTTTATCAAAATTCTACTGGAGGTGATACATTTTGCCCACTTGATAATAATGCAAGGATTATAGGTTCCGCAACACCTAAGTTAGCAAAAATGATTTCGAACAAGTATTCACGTAGCAGTGTTGATGAAGTAAAAACTGACTTTGAAACTAATCATGGTAGAGATTTATCACGTCAGCACATTCAGAATGTTGCAGACAATGTTGGTCGTATAGCCATTGCTAAAGAGGAAAATTGGAGTTATACACCACCTTTAGGCTCCGATGTCGATATTATTGCCATTGGCATAGATGGCGCGATGATGTTAATGCGAGATGACGGATATAGGGAAGCAATGTCCGGTACTATTTCGTTCTATAGTAAAAGCGGAGAAAGACTACACAGCAATTACATTGCTGCTGCACCTGAATATGGTAAAGCCGCATTTTTTAAACGCATGAGTAGAGAAATATCCCGAGTAAAAGAGAATTATCCAAAAACGACCTTTGTAGGAATCGCTGATGGTGCAAGCGATAATTGGACATTTTTAGAGAAGAAAACAACGATACAGATAACAGATTTTTACCATGCATCAGAATATCTGGCTAGCGCATCACAGGCCATTTTCAAGAAAAGCCATGAAAAGAAAAGAATGCAGTGGTTAGAGGACCATTGTCACAAACTGAAGCATGATCATAATGCGGTCATCGAACAACTTGCGGAATTGGAACAAATAAACGATAAACAGACGTTATCCGCAAGTTGCAAAGAAAAATTGAAATCAGTTATTACCTATTTTACTAATCAAGGTCATAGAATGAATTACGCAAAGTATCGAGAGCAAAACTTACCGATTGGCTCTGGTGTAACCGAAGCTGCTTGTAAAACTATCATCAAACAAAGATTATGTCGATCAGGGATGAGATGGAAAGATCGTGGCGCATCAATTGTGTTAGCGTTGAAGTGTTTGGACAAATCGAAAAGGTGGGAGCAATTTTGGAACAAAATAAATCAATATGGTGTGCCTGCATTCACGTAAACTTTACATCAATCTGCGGCTACACCCTGTGTATCCGATGAACTTTCCAGACTTAAGATCCGTTTCACATACTACAATAACCTCATCATTGCGCTTAATTACCCAAGGTTCAGAGACGTTAACTCAATTACTTTGTTGAGTTCATGTAACTCTATTTGAACACTACGCTATTGTAATCGAACGAGATTGTTCTACTTTACCTTCTAGTGTTTTTAACACTTACGCTACCACCTTGTGGCCCTAACGCCGCGCTCGGCGGAAAGTTTGTCCGACAGCAGCGCCCTGTTAGGGCTAGAAGTTTCCAATGCGTACTTTATTGATGATTTCTGGCTTAGGATTAGAATAGACCCAATCACCATTTCTTTCGTTAGTATTAAAATAATCACCACCCGCAAAGCTCATAATCCACCCTCTGTTTTTATCAGGCGTCCCTCTTATATCTAGACTTCCAACTTTTTCATGATTTGATAAACTTTAATAAGCACACCACATGATGACATCATATCAATAACATACCAGATTCGCCTTTAGAAAACAAAGCCACCCAAAATGACTAATGGCTGTTAAACGGCTCCTGTGCTGTCTGATTTTATACTAACTTATTATTCTATTGTGCCTGGGAAAGTTTGAGCTAATATAGTTTAACGGTAGAACAAACCACACCCTTATTTTTTACTCTTCATCATGCCACTAAGCCTCTGTAGTTTTTCGTACCTTCTTTTTGATTTTGATAAGAAATCTTTGCTGATCTTCATTGAACCTATTTAATAACGTCTCAAATCTTTCACCAAGTTCACCTTCACTCTTTTCAGACATTAATCACTCTATTATTTAGATTAACTGGACATTTACTTCTGCCACAAACTCTATAGGACATTATATCCAGGAGCTTTGCGGCTTGTCCGTAACAGCATGTTGTTATCTGTGAATTACGAACCAATTTTTTGTGGAGAATACGATGAAGAACGTTTCAGGATACGAGCGGAAACCCATGCAAGAATACAAATCACATGCCCTGGATATCTTCAATGTATTAATTCAGTCTTACTTCGATCATAAGCAAATGGTCGAATTAACGGACGGTTCGCGCTGGTGCTTTGCGCAAACGTCAAAAACCTTTTTGTGTGTTCGCACCACCACAGATGCCAATAACCCCGGTCCTGTTGGCATGGTTCTAAGTCGCAGCAACCCACACCCCGACAGCATAGCCGCTAACGCCTTAGCTATTAAATTTGAAATATTGGATAAGATTATCCTTATTTTTTCAGAAGCCAAGAAGGAAGGTGATGAAAACCTGGCGAAGTGGGTTAGGTGTGTTCGTAATGAAGTACTGTTCAATCAATGTGGATGTACCGCTGATGTGGCGGAAACCTATATTAACGCTGCTTTAGCTCGGATATAAGAGATTGATATGTGTTACGAAAAAGCCATGAAGCACAACTGTAATATCCGCAAGTGTTGAAAACAAAGCCAAATGTACATGGGTTCGCTGAGCTGCATAACGGCGATAACCCTCAATATGTGCGTTCTGAGATATTACTATTTCTCGGCACTTGTAATTTGTCTTATGACAGGATGACTTCTGCCACACCCTCAACACCTTAAACTGGCTCCATCAATCATAAATCGAGCGAACAAACCATAACCCTAGACCGTTTTACCACTGAACGAGTACTGCGATCTCTGTTACAAGAAGAAGAGCAGATGAGCGACAACCAATTGTCAACCTTTGTTACCCAGTGTAAAGAAGCTTATGACCTTAACGATCCTATTGTTTCTGATGATATGTATGACCATATTATTCTTCCAGAAGTGAAGAAGAGACTCCCTACTCACCCTATTTTTAACATGGTTGAAACGCTGTCTGGTAACGTCTCATATGGAGACCTAATCACGCACAACACCCCCATGTTATCAACGGATAAACACTATACTCAGGATGATGTTACAGGCTATGTAACGCGCGTATTAGCTTCGGCAACAACATTAGGTATCGACCACAACACGATAGTATTCTCGATCACTCCCAAGCTAGACGGTATTGCTGCAAACTATTTTAATAATATGATAGTCAAGCGGGGAAACGGGTTACGTGGCGAGGACATAACGAAAAGCATTGAGCGGGGTATTGTCTGTCACGGGGGTGCCAATACCGGCCCAGGCGAATTAGTGGTGCCACTTGATTACTTTGATGAAAACCTGAAAAGCCACTTTGACATGCCGCGTGGTTTTATCGCAGGTCTGATCGAATCAGACACTCTGAGTCAACACGGAAAACAGGCCTTACAAGATAAAGCTGTTCATTTTGTACCGTTCACAACCCTGTCTGAAAAGTTGTGTCATCATACTGAGCTAACCAATCACGTCGAAGAGTTCTGTAAGGCGATTGAGAATGATTGTATATATCTCACGGATGGTTGCGTTATATCAGTTGTCGATAAATCTATCCGTGATGATATGGGCTCCAATACTACATTCAAACGCTGGCAGGTCGCAAAGAAAGTGAAGGGCCAAACCGCATCAGTTGAAGTGGAGAGCGTCACTCTACAGATTGGGCGAACTGGTGTTATTACCCCGGTATTGAATTACCAAACTACCTATTTATCTAACGCGAACTTAGCAAATGCGACCGCTCACCATATGGGCAACCTACGTGATCTTAATGTCGGTATTGGCGCGACAATTACCGTTATTCGCAGTGGCGAAGTTATACCCACGCTCGTTGCAGTAGAAAAGACTGGTGAAGATTGTATCATTCCTACCCACTGCCCTTGCTGTAATGCACCAGCTCAATGGGAAACCCCGCCACTTAATGCCAAGACTAGCTGGAAGCCAAAATTCATGTACTGTACCGGCAACGAGTGTTCAGACCAGCTGAAAGCCCAACTTTATTATTTCTTTCATACCCTCGGCAATGCTAATGGATTTGGGTATGTAGTGATCTCTAAATTAGTTGAGTATGGCATCAAAGACATTGCTAGTATTTACCGATTGTCACATGCGCAATTCACCGAAGCGGGTATTAGCAACAAGACCGCCAAAAACCTGTTTGATCAATTAGAGCGCTCACGAACTGAAGCCGTAGAAGATTGGCGATGGCTAGCCTCTTTCGGCATCCATCATTTAGGGCGTGGCGATGCTCGTAAAATACTCCGTCATTACTCAGTCGGTGAGCTTAATACTGTAACGTCGGAGAAAATATTGGTGATCGATGGCTTTGGAGAAATCACATCAAATTCAATTGGACAGGCCTTTCAAAATCGCTGGTTAGAAATCAGCGGCCTACTGAGCGTTGGTTTTAATCTCACCAGTGAATTACCTGTTGCTACTGATAGTCCCATCACTGGCAAAAACATTGTATTTACTGGCTCAATGGCTTCTAACCGAGGGGAAATGCAAGAACGAGCACGACAACTGGGGGCAAACGTACAAAGCACCGTAAATAAAAAAACTAACCTTCTGGTCATCGGCGACAAGGTTGGACAAAAGAAGATCCTTAAAGCTACTGAATTAGGTACAAAGGTTCTAACCGAAGAGGAATACTTGTCCGTGATAGCGTGAAAGTTTATTGGCTTCTACCACACCCAAAAAAAGCGAAACTGTGCATCACCAAAAGGCAATACAAATAATTCCGGGAGAAATATATGATTGATCAATATGAAAATCTCTGTACCCGTGTAGCCAACACAGGGGTATGGATTGCTAATGAGCGAACTGGAAATGACTGCCTAACGGTCATTAATGCAGACCTTGAGTACGATGTTAGTGATAATTTTGTTCCAGTAGTCACAACCCGTAAAGCACCGTGGAAACTTGCCATTGCAGAGTTCTTGGGTTATATCCGAGGTTATCAAAGTGCAGAGCAGTTCCGCTCAATTACCTATACCGGTAGCGATGGTCAAACCTACGGCTGTAATACATGGAATGCCAACGCTAACAGTAAAGTGTGGCAGTCCAACTCGTTCTGCAAAGGCGAAGATGATTTAGGGCGCTGTTACGGGGTTCAGGGTAGAGGATGGAGCAATCCTGAAGGTGAAAAGATCGATCAGCTTCAAAAGATATTTGATGACCTTGCTCGTGGTTATGACAACCGAGGGGAGATTTTAAGTTTCTGGAATCCCGGTGAATTTGATCGTGCCTGTTTACGACCTTGTATGCACACTCATACGTTTAGCATTCTGGAAGATCAGTTATTTTTAACCAGTTACCAACGTAGCGATGACCTACCTTTGGGCCATGTGGCGAATCAAATCCAGTGCGCCTTCTTCTTAATGATTACCGCACAGATTGTTGGGCTGAAGGCGAACAAGTGCTTTCATAAGGTAGTTAACGCCCATTTTTACCGCAATCAACATGATTTAATGGTCAACACGCAGCTTAAACGCACCCCCAAAGCACCACCCAAGTTGATTATTAACCCAGATATCAAATCCTTGAAAGATTTAGAAACGTGGGTGACACCGGATGATTTCGAGCTTGAAGGGTACGATCCTGATCCAGGGATTAAATACCCTTTCAGTGTTTAATCTTTATAAGCCAGCCGTAATACAACGGCTGGCTTATAGTAGTTGCTAAAAAAATAATTGCTCTGGAGGAAAAGGGGTGGGGTTCCTGGCCGATACCTATCTTGCCACCTGAAATATTCTTTTCTATATTACCACTATCAAAATATGAATACTCTTCTGATTTCATTTTCAGCGCCTACATTATCATCCAGGAACCCCTAGCTGGATAAATGATAGGCACCCAACATGGACTTGCTGCACAGTGAACCGAAAGGACTTGAGCGCCACGCACCCCGTTATTACTACCAAGTTCGGTCAATACTAGAGAAAACTGATCGCAAGATTGTGGACATCCCATTTGCTGAGATGGTTGCTCTTGAAACGGGGCTTTCAAAAGATATTGTTCTCACTATTTTCGGTTGTTTTGGTGATTTCGTGATATCCAATCTGACCACCAACCAGGTAATCGAAGGGCAGGAAGCATTCAATTGTTATTCGCGATTAATTCTTTCTTCCATTACTTCTACAGACAGCCCTTGGACTATCGGCTGGAGAATTCGAAATTAGCTGGCAAGCCATGTTGAAGTAGTATCATTTTTCACTAGCCCAGTAGAAATTGTCGATAATGCCTTCTACTTGTTTATTTTCCTTCTTTAATACTAAATAACAAGAATGAACCGGGACGCAGCATAGTGATTTCAAGTGGTTATAAATACTCACATAACGGAGACAGCGAAAGTGTCAATGACACTCTCGAACGTAGAGCGTCAGCAAAACCGTTGCACGTGACTCACTTTGCCGCAATGGTTGGCGCAGAAGACTGGGAGCGCATTGACAACAATCTGTTACCCAACCAGAGTGAAACCGCATTATTCCTTTCTACGTACCAAGACAAGCGTTGCTGCTATGCGTCCATTGGAAATGTGGACTATGTATTCGTTTCTGAAACTGTTACCTGTCACTGACCAGGGTTATTCTAGCTTACAACGTAAAAGGAAAATTTGAACTCGCATATAACCGCTTTGATGATGATTATGTATTTATCGATGGTCACTTCAAAACATTCCCCTCAACCAAAGTTTATTAACGCCTTTTCTCCCTTCTAGCAATTAGGGAGGTTGCCGATTGGCTAGGTTTTCATACGCTGATGTTATTTATTGATTTTTATTGTCCATACCGCTTCTGTGTTACATGCTTTTCCTCCGCTATCAATTCAATGAATGCCACTCCGAACATCACTTCTGCCACACCCCTCTTTGCGTAGTATGACTACAGACTCTCAGTATAGGGCCAACGCCTACCGGCCTTTCAAGTAACTTTAGTGAGGCATCTAATAAGAGGTGTTAACTATGTTCAACTCACAAATTACCAGAACAAATTTTGGCGACATTGTAGCGACAAATTTGATAACTTCGTTTGATGGTTATTACATTAGCTACAACGACAGGGGTATCTCTCTTTTTGGCGATGTCACAACAGCATTAGTTTTAGGTCAAATGGAACGTTTTTTATCTTGAACAGTGACCATGACTATACACCTGGACAGTTGGCTAAATTGAAAAACTTTCGTTATCCTTGGGTTATTATGCGGTCAATGACTTAGATTTGTACTAAAAAAGAAAGTTGAAACACGTCTTCGAGAATTAAGACGGGATTATGTGCTAGCGGAGAAAGTTAGAAATGAAAAATCTAGAACCTCTATTTGATCACTTGATACAAGATCACAACTTAATTCTTGTCGAAAGCGAAATATCTGAAATAGCCAGAATTATACAATTTCAGTGCAAAGAAATCATACCAGAAGGAGGCATCCACCACTGTGAATTTTGTTGTGGACCACATGAAAAAACTTAGATGCTAGTGGTTTGGCTGCGAACCATACCCAGATGTTTTAGAGTGCGAGCGGTGCGGGAATATAGTGAGCTATGAAGACTTGTGCGACCATACTCGCGATTGTCACTTTATAGAATTGTGTAATTATTGGTTTTACAAGAAGCGGACCAGGGAAAACATATGAAAACCCAGCTTTCTTTATTTGATGTGCAGGCCGTTTATTCGGGCGAGGATACACCGCTTAGTAATAATGAATTATACGCTGCGCTGCGGGCTATCTGAGGATGCCTTTGAGATAAAATCAGCCATTGGTAGGGCTGGCCAGTCAGCAAGTCTTTTAAAGAGAAAAGTGCGCTGGTATCAGCAGACCCTGAAGCATGCCGGTATATTGAAACGCTCCAACCAGCGGGGTATTTGGCAACTCACCCAAAATAGTCAATTAAAAGAAAATCGTGGATCCATAGCGTTGATCGCTTTTTCAACTCACCTGGGAGTCGCCATTTGGGGCGCTTGCAGGTCTGTATTTGATAATATGGATGCACCGATTACCCTTTGTGTTACCTCGCCTCCTTATCCGCTTAGGACTGCTCGGGCCTATGGCAACCCGACAGTTGAGCGTTATGTCGATTTTATTTGTGCCTCGTTAGAACCTATTGTCAGTACACTTACTGCAGATGGATCCCTTTGTATTAATATTAGCAACGATATCTTTGAATCGAGGTCTCCTGCACGCTCTCTTTATAAAGAGCGCTTGGTGTTGGCGCTGCACGAACGGCTGGGCTTATGGAAGATGGATGAACTCATTTGGCACAATCCCTGTAAGGCACCGGGTCCTATCCAGTGGGCCTCAAAAACCCGACAACAATTAAATGTCTCTTATGAGCCAATCCTTTGGTTTAGTCCAGACCCAGCGAAATGCAAGAGCAATAATAGACGCGTACTCCAGCCTCATACTGAAAGCCATTTGAAATATCTAGCCAGTGGCCAGCGGAAGCGCGTATCCCACAGTGATGGAGCTTATGTGCGCAGAGAGAGTTCTTACCCTCTAAGTCTGGGTCGCATCCCTCGAAACGTTCTAAGTTATCCCCATAACTGCCAAGACCAAAGTGCCTATAAACAATCAGCTCGGTTCGCAGGATTAGAGGCTCATGGCGCGCCCTATCCCTTAGCGTTAGTTAAGTTTTTAATAGAATTTATGACCGAAAAGAACGACCTGGTTGTAGACCCCTTTGGGGGTAGCATGACCACTGCCAAAGCGGCAGAAATAACAAATCGACGTTGGATTAGCAGTGAGATTATTCACGAATATGTTGTAGGGGGAGCCACACGATTTAATCAAAGTCCTGGTTTTAACCTTAATCAGCACATATTGTAGGCTGGATGATATTGACGGCGTTGGAGGGCGTAGTGTCACTCTGACACCTTTGTGCATTGGTAGCGGGGGTGCCGCCTTTTCTGGCAAAAACCTATAAGAGATTTACCCATTGTCTTAAATAACCATCTAAATTTGTGTTCCCTAGTGTATTAACAGCGTCTACCACTGTTTTATTTTCCTTACTTGATTCTTTAGCGGAAATAGACCTCTGGTTTTTACACGTCTTCTGTCAAAGACACATAATGCGCGACCGTGTAGTGCTTTATTCTGAGCCGGATTAGGAGTGATCATTTCTTCTGCCACATCCCTAGCCCTGTAAAGTTCTACTCACTTACAATCACTGAAAGAATAACGAGGCGGCAACATGGCAACAGGCGTAGATTTATTTGCCGGACTGGGTGGCAATACAACCGGAGCAAAACAGGTGGGTATCGATATTTTGTGGGCAGCAAACCATAAACGAATGGCCGTAGACTTCCACGAACTGAACCATCCCGAAGTTCAGCACCGCTGCCAAGACTTACAACAAGCTGATTGGTCTCTCCTGCCATCTCATGACGTTATGCTAGCCAGCCCCTGCTGCCAGGGACACACAAAGGCTCGCGGGAAAGAAGGCCCTTACCACCACAAAAGCCGAGCCACCGCCTGGGCACCAGTAGACTGCGCTGCCTATCATAACCCAGAACTAGTCATGATAGAGAACGTTACTGAACTGCTGAAATGGTCGCTCTTTCCGCATTGGAAGTCTTGCTGGAATACAATGGGCTATTCCTTGTCAATCAATATCCTTGACGCCGCTGACTACGGTATACCGCAGCATCGCAATCGAGTTTTCATCATCGGTACAAAAAGTAAATCACCGATACAGATTAATTTAAACAAAGTTGAACACACCCCTATCAGCCAAGTTATCGATTTAAATGCGGCCAAATGGTCGTTAGTAGAAAAGCCCGGACGAGCAAAAACAACACTCTCAAGAGTCGCGAATGGCCGCAAATCGTTCGGAGACACTTTTGTGATGCCGTATTATACAAGTGGGTCGGGACTCACCGGGAGATCCATAGACCGCCCTATCGGTACAGTCACCACCAAAGACCGATGGGCAGTAGTGAATGGTGACAAGATGAGAATGTTTACAGTTGAAGAGTATAGGCAAGCGATGAGCTTCCCCAAAAGTACCATCCTGCCAAAAAGAAAAGACCACGCTATTCATTTTCTTGGCAATGCCACATGCCCTGAACTCGTATCCCAAGTTCTGGAAACTGCATTAAAAGCCGCTTAACAAAACTGACTGTATATTTTATCGCCGTGGTTACTAGTCGTATTAAATCAGGAGAGCAAAGTAAATATCTATCCCTCCTATGACAGATAATTAAAGAAATATTCTGATAAAACGCTACGAATAGCGTACACTTTCCAACGACGTAAAATATAGCCGCAAGATTTATGGAGTATTAGTTAGTGTCTACCACAAAGGCTGAAGATAAAAAAGCACTACAGGAAGCTCGCAAGATAAATGCGCGCGGTTTACGCGATGCTGAGAATTTATCCAATAGTGCATTTGGTGAAAAGATAAATCGACGGAAGAGCCATGTAAGCGATATTATAGGTAAGAATGCCAAGGTAGCAATCGGTAATAATTTAGCGAGGGTTATTGCATCTGCATTCAAGAAACCTGACGGCTGGCTTGATATTAAAATCCACAATCCTTTTTCAGAAAGCCATCTGCCCGATTCAATCCACGTTCAGTTCTCCCCGGCATTTGTCAGCAAGCTCGACCCTGTATCCGGTAATTCTGAGATGACATTCCCTTCACTACAAGTTGTCGCTGAAATAGCTACCCCGATTGCTGACGCAATCATACGCAGTCAACAGCGCATGCTGGCTGCAATCAATGCGCTGCATAATAAACTAGGTGAAATAAATCCCGCTGCCCTAGAGCTTGTTTGGAAACAAGAAGTGGGCCTTATCATAGATCGACGCTCCCAAACCCGCCAAAAGACTTAATCTAATCTCTAGAGATATAAGTTCTGCCACAGTCTAGCCTGCTCTATAATAACACTACTTTCAATCTACTATGTCAGAGAGAAGGACATTGTCTATGTTTAACATTACTTCTATCTCCAGGGCACTGTTGGCAGGGCTTATTTTGTTCGTCGTCTTTACATACTCGATGTATTACTACCACGACCTTACTTTGACAGATCCTGCGATCATTAGAAGTTTTGTTGCTTCTGCTGCCGAGGATGTAATTTTTTTGGTTGTGTCGGCGCACTGCTCTTCATTGCATCTCACCCTAAGCACCAAAACCTCGATAATCGGCTTTCAAACCTGTTCACCAGCAGAAGCCCTTCGGCAGCAGTCAAAGCAGCTGCCTGCGAGCGGGCAAAACAATTGGCGATCTACAGCCCAAAAATTGATGGTCAACCCTACGGGGAATTGCGCCGTGCAGATATTTTTAACGAAAATCAGGAAAAGATTTTCCAGCTACCCTCACATGTTCCATTTCGACATAAGATACACAAGCACATGGTACTCGAACAGGTTGACGGGAAAAGTAAGTCGATGCTGTGCTTGAATTATTGGCTGTGGGTCAAAAATGGAGAAATAACAGAGTACTCCCCGTTCAGGCTTTGCGATAGTGTAAACTTCGAAATCCGTAATGAATTAACCTCATCACTGACCCTTGAACAAATCGGAGAACCCGCAGAGTCCTTTGAATTAACAAAAATGCTGCGTAGCGGTGGGTTCATGGATCCCGATGAGAAGCTGTCATTTAGATTGACAAAAGGCTAGGGTTTTCATATAGTTAGTGCAGTCCTGTGGAGGGGTTTTCTATGCCTAAGATCGGTTCTTAAACTGCTTATAAATCAGTATGTTGCCTGCGGGAACGGCTTTATCTAAGCCGTTCCTATGTTGCTCCACCCTTCGATTTGCGCCAGAAAGCCATTATTCACAGAACATATCGCACCACCCCCACTACCCAAGCTCTGCCATAATTACCAACAAGTAATATCCCATCCCTTGTGTGATGGAGAAAACCCCTATGCGATGCAAGCAAGAAGTGACGCATTTTTCCATTCCATTGGAAAGCTGGGAGGCATTGTCTAAATTGACGAAACATACATTGGCGGCAAAGAAGCCAACAAAGACAAATCCAAGAAGCTAAACCAGGGGCGCGGTAGCGTGGGAAAGTCCGCAGTGGTCGGTCTGCGTGAAAAAGGCGGTAGAACCATCGCTAAGCATGCGGAGAATGACGGAAGTGTTAGACATCACACTTTGGAAAGACTAGAAAGCTTTGTAGAGGCGACTTTTGGCAAACGATTAACTTACAAGGAGTTGACTGCATGAAGAAACCGCCCAAGCAATTGGACGCGATCACATACCATGTGCTCAATTACCGACCGAAACCTAAATCAGCACCGACAAAAAAACGGCGGCGCAAAAAGAAAAAGATCGAAAGGGAGTCAACTATACAGTTCCCAAAAATTTTCTATTTGAAGGATTTCATTATGACAATCTCCAAAACATTTAGTAAAACGATAATTGTAGGCGACGAATCTATCGCTATGCAGCCTTATCCCCGCCACACTGTGATTTTCAGCTTGATGTCACGTTAATCGGTATCGGCCAAAGTATAATCGTAACCGATGATGAGCTGCACGAAGAATATCTACATAACGCATTCATGGGCTACAATCATAATATCGAAGTCAAGAGGTAGCTGACAAGAAGGCCAATCATTAGCCAGTTCTGCCACAAGTCCAATACCATACCATAGCCTCACAGATATTCACTACAGTCTATTACATATGAAATCGTTCATCAGTCTATTACGCATGCAATCGTGCATCGAGATCAATCAAGTTGATGTTTATGCGCTAACGACGCTTAATAATAATGGTTATGCAATGCCGCCGATTTACTGGGCATTGTGCCAGCATGTTGATCTAGATTCCTTTGCCTGCCTTAGCCGAGATAAAGATGCCTGTTTTTCAATCCCCTTGGAATACCGGGTAACTGATACGGATTGTGAATGGATGCGACAACATGACTGGCACATTAACAGTCTTCTCAGAACCTCTACACAAAATGTAACTTGCCAACTTAACACTAAACTCTGTTCAGCATTATCTGCCCAAAAACGACGTGACATGATCGGCAGGGTTTTCCGCAGAGCCTTTCCCTGGTTTTTCAAGCCACAGCCTATTCCGCTGTTGGCACTACCGTATTTACCTAGCAACGAGACCAACCCCAAGCTTTATAAACACAACGAGGCCTTTATGAGCACTTCTAAAGAAAAGGTTACAACCCCCACGCAGACACCGAATACCTTATTGACAAGCAGGACTATATTGACGGTTTACTCATCATTGGCAGTAGCATTAGTGAAACCATTAAGCACCGGAATATAAAGAATCCTTATCTGTTCCATGATGAGGTTAAAAATACCATATCGGAGGGTGTCCAATGGGCGGAAGAAAACGGCACTCTCTGTATTGTCGGCCCAATTATTCAGCTAATTGAACAAAATCCATTCGAATAATAGCAAAAAAGTGCTGAAATTTAGTGCCCAGCGTTGTTTATATAGGTAGTAAAGGAACATTTATTAACTTATAAACATAACTGGCAGTGGGCCATGAAGCAGAAAATCGTAAAAATGACTTTTTTTATTGTGTTAATGGCACTCACGTTAGTGGCCAATACCACTCCGCCAATGACCCTCAATGGTGTTGCGCTTGTAACAAGCGTTAAATTGAAGGAGCCACTCTATATCGGGGGGATTTTCCTCGAAAAACCCTCAAATCGCGCCTACTTTATTATGAAGGACCAAAATAATCAACGTATTGAGCTCCGAATCATTGCCGAAAAGTGGAGTTCGTATAATTTTATACGAACACTCCGCGCTCAAGTCGCGTTAAATTCAGAAATGGCGTTTTCGAGCAATCCAGAAATTCAACGACAGATAAATCAACTGCTTGATTCATTGATCAAGAGCGCCCTACAGCATATCAACTTACGCAAAAACGATATTATTGCGTTTGAGTTTTCCCCTGGCAAGGGCACGACTTTTCAGTTCAATAATACAGAGCTCTATAACGCACCAGGCAAAGACCTGTTTAACCTTTTATTAGCATCCTGGATCGGAAAGCACCCACCGTCGAGAGAGATTAGATATGGACTGCTTGGAATAGAGGTCGATAACAATATCAGAGACCAGTTTTTATCCATATTGCCTGATGTACCGCGACGTAAAATGATACGCCTGCTTTCCTCTTCGACTGTTAGTCAAGAGGGTACATAAATGAACTTTCCCAATTTATGTCAACTTGTGTATGGGCTTGCTAAATGTACACTTATGGCATTGACTCTAATTTATGTTGGCATTTGCCTTTTTGCTACAACCTGTTACATTGAACCTAAGAAAGGTTTTGACATACCCAAAGACATTATTGATTTTGGCAATACTGTTACCCTGGTGGGAAATATTTGGACAGACACGATAAAAACTGAATCACTTTCGCTGCAAGAACCTGAAAAAAAAGATTTTACAGATGCGGCATTTATAGAGTATGTGTCACAATGTGACCGTGAAGGTTATGCGGCTTGTTCTCATTTCGCTGAGCTAAAGCGTTTATCGATTGACCCGCGTGCAGATACAGACAAAATTTATTTGACCGACTACAACGCCGGTATGATTATGAAAGTTGGCAATGCTGCAAACCTGTATGAAAAAGAAGCATACATTCTGATCATTCTTAATCAATATATTATAGCCGAGGATCGTATCAGCACGGCTCGCTGGGAAGAGTCTTTGCAAGAAACACACATGGCCATATTGGAGTTACAAACTCCCCACGCACAATACCATTCTAGTGCTCACTGGAATGTCGTAGCATGTATTTTGACAAATTATGATCTATTGGATAGTATAAAAGAGAGCCCAGTAGATGGAACAGTATACTACACAACGGCTACATAACCTTTTGCATAGTTTTTAGCGTCCAGAGTCTCACTGAACTATTACCCGGCCAATGGCCGGGGTTTTTTATTCACCCTCTGAAGTATGAATTCTCGTCATTCCTGTTGTTTTAGAGAAGAACACGACAAGCTTTCCACAATTAAGCGCTTCTTCTACGTCACTTTTGCATGACTCTATAAGGTTCTCTTCCTCGCTCTCCACCCCAAGCCGGGTTAGATAATCTTTGATTAAATTTTCTCGTACCAATGACGAGAGCATTTCGTTTGGTATCAACATAAGATATCCCTCAGTACCACACTAGCCTATACCGATAATACCGTGACGGAACTAGATAACGATTAATTAGCCGATGATATGCTGGTTTTGTAATAATGATGCTCACGCCGAAAGGTCGCCAGGGAGAGACAAACTGCTAAAGTTAACCGGTTCTATAGTATCGAGATTAACCCTCATTCCCGGTGTGGGCTCATTGCATAGTATGATCAATATATTATTGATCAACCTCATTTTTTCGACCTTACCCAGGGCCATACCGTCGCAGGACACAATTTCATCGATTATCGGTTTTATCTTGCTGGGTAACTGTTTCAGTAGAAGCGTTTTTGTTTCTAAAATTGCACCAACCTGCAAACGGTTTAACATGACACGCTCAATTTCAGGAGAAAATGTCAGTTGTGAAATATCGCACCGTATAGCGTTGACACCAAATTCTTTGGATATTGTGTTAAAAGCTTCTTGTACTTTCTCTCTGATTTCCGGGATGTTTCCACCCAAGCTTAAGGCGCCACCTCCATCAACAGGGTTAATAGGGGTTTTCCGCTACCACGGTGCATATCGAGGTTGTTAACCAGGTTGCAACGTAGGTTTCAATGTCCTGAAAAACATAAATTGCCTTTATTGGGTCACTCACTTGCCAAATGGTACAGGCGGAAATTTCCAGGGGAATACCCTTGCAATCATTAACCCGAAGCTTCTTTGTCTCAAACGTCTGTGGGGATGAGTGAATTTTCTTCACCGTATACCAACAGGGTACCCAGTAGAGCCCCTCCCCGGAAAAACCACCCTTACAGGCACCAAAGAACTCAATAACAACTGACTGGCTTCTATTTACTGCGACAAAGCCTCTAGTGTTTATTAACGCGCATATTGCAAGTGGTATCGCTAACCACCAATAAGGATTGACCAGTATTTTCCCTTTGGAAGAATTGACAAGCAATGAAAAATCAAATGCGTCAAAGGCAAAGCTTAGGGACAGCATGACAAATATCAGCGTTAATATAATGCCTAAGTCACTACCGTAGGGTTTAAATGATAGAGTTTGGTTAATTGCCATATTCTTAAAACCTCGCCACCTTATATTGTGTCAACTACGTAATATTCGTTGTAGTACCCAAAGCTGTAGACTTTCTCTAACCCAAAGAAATAGGTATAAACCCTTAATGGTAGAGCCGGTGTAATCCCAATCCATATAGGTACCGTTATTTCACCATCGTGGTTTTGCTAATGGTCGCAACGGCACAACGTCATATCTGAAAAAGATCCGCTTTCTTTAACTTCACTTGCTAGGTAGCGACACACGATAAGTTCACTATGAACTGGCCTAGTATTTACCACGGGAAAATCAGTTGGAATTGCGTTGTATACGATGGTGTTTTTAACAGCCTGGTAATCCCATCCGAATAAGCACGAACCTTTTTTAATCGATTTGTCGGAATCATCACTAAGTGCCGCAACCATCCAGTACTTGGTAATTTCGTTGTCGTAAAACATCAAGGTGTTACAGGGATTTTCGTGATCCACATAGATGTCCCGTAATATGCCGAATTGTGCGTTTTTTATCGATAGAGAGGGGATTGCAAGTTGACTGGCGATCACTAACAAAACGGAATGATTGGACGCACCTGATTTTTCCTGAAAAGAGATACCCGACGGCATAGACGAATAGAGACAGTGAAGACCAACGATGGACGCAAAGTGCTTGGCGCTTAACGTATGCCAATACATGCTTAATGAATCAACGGATTGTTGAGCGTTAGCAGAAGAGCAGTTTTAAACTCAATTAAAACGCAATGTCGTAAGCCTACAATTAGTTTTTTCATATCCCTACCTGTCAGGTGTTCTTATTCTTAGACACGTAACTGTACAGAAGGGCTCGACACAACCTTTGCCTTTGCATTACCAGTACCCGCTTCTGTAGGCAGTTTCGTGCCACCTTGCTACTCTAAGTGAATGCAGGTGGTCACTATATCTACTGATTCTAGCAGATTTTCTTACTAAGTGGTTATTATGGCCACTCATTTGCAATGATAGAAGTTATTTTAAAGAGGTATTCGTCCGGACGAATCAAATTTAATAACTTTAATATCCAGCCTTTTACGCTCCATTATCAAATGAAGCAGTTTTGTAGTGGTCAAGTAAAAATGGACACTCCGCTAAGCAGTATTTCTAGGGGCCACCGGATAGAACAGTCCTAATTATATAGCCACTCCAGAAGGCACAAAACCCCCATATTTGCCGAAAAACGTGAACGATCTGTCCTCGATGTCAGCCAGGACGGGCTGCCAGCCCTCTTATTTATCAGAGTCAGACACCATTCCTCTTGCGACGACTTCGTGGGCAATAGTGGAATAATCATCTCCACACTTCTCGAATATACCTTTAGCATATTTATAGGCATCACAGGTTGGCTTACCGAAGCCATGAGCCACAACATAATCATGGAACTCATCGGCATCAAACACTCTACCTACAATTGAATTGTTTACACTTCCATCAACTACGGTAGAAAAATCGCGTCAGAATTTAAAGCCGCGAAAAGCAGGCTGTCTTCAATCCTTGATCGAACGTCAGCAAGAAGTTCCAATGCATCATCGTCGTTAAGAAATGGATAGTAAGGTATTACCGCGTAGGTTTCGTTATCAACCTCAAATTTCAGCGAAGATGACAAGGTGACAGCCATGTAAATATCGTGAGCTGTTAGATTCTTTGATACCTCGGAGTTCAGGTCACCAGACGACAAATCAAAGAGAAAGATTGCAGCGTCAGATTCCGATTGAACAATCAACGCTTTTCCTGTATCGGATTCACGCAAGTGCTCATAGGCAAGGTTGCTGTTAGGGTTAGTTAAGTTAGGCATTGGCGTATCCTCGCTATTGAATGTACGGCTATTATCGCAGCACCTAATCGTGGCAGAAATCTAACGAGGAAAATAATATGCTGCCCTCAGCCTCTGATCTATCTTTTAGAATAAATCTATAGGTTATGACGCGTGTATATCACTCCTAATCTCTCTCCAGCAACTCTTTTGCTTTGTCTCGAAAACCATATTTATTAGTGACACTATTTAGCGATAATACACTAGCACTAACACCACGCAGCCTTTCATTAAGCTGTTCGGAACTACAGAAACGGAGACCAGAAATGTGATCTCCGTCCTTTTTATCGATTCCTTCGTTTGCATTTAATGCCACATCAAAAAGCTGGCTCCACGTAGAACATGCCGCCACTTTATCCGCTAAAGTTGTCATATCACTATCCCTAACTGTTTGCCTTATAGGATTAGCTAAATGCTATCTGAAAAAGCACTTGTGTCTTGCTATTTGGAAAGTTCATCCCATAGCACTCTTACAGACTCCTTCTATTTAAGGCATTGATTGTAATGCCCCATACTATCGGCAGTATTTTGTGGCAGAAGAACTAAATACCAAAGCATTCGTAGATTAATTATCAGTTTGAATTCTTGTTTTATACTCTTGCAAGCCGGTCATCTTTAAATTTCTTAGCTGATAATCTTTTCAGATTATATTCATAATGAGACTTCTCTAATATTTCACATTTTCTGTGATGGCTGTTCTGCTACATTTATAGACCGATAATATGGGGCCAAAGTCAACTTACTGATGACTCCTACCGTCAGGTCTTCCGCCAACATAACTTAGTGAGATGCCATATGGCAGATTATTTTATTCAAGCGCCTTTTATCATTCCTTGTTCCGAAGAGCAGACTGAAACGGCTATTAATGCCTTGAATCATATTGATGGAGAGTTAAGCGAATGCCTGAGCTTGCAATCCTCAAAACAGAAATACGCACGGGCAGACACTGCGTTTTTAATCTACACGTTCATTTTGTCTTTAATACAATTCATATACTCTGGAGCAAACGCTTCCAGCCATTTAATAACCGCCGCTTTTCCAATATTGCACTCAAAACCACCATTTATTGCCATGTATACGAAAAGTGAATGAGTTTCGTTCTCCGAGAAAAATTCAGCGACACAATCGGCGGGATAATCACAACCAAAGTTGCAACCATCCAGGTTCTCTAAAACCTGTTTGAGGTTCCCGTTTTCCGATTCAGCATAAAAATATGGGGATGCGTCAAACTCTACTTTAACAGCCCTGTCATCGCTATGGGCTTCCGCATCGATAGATATACGCTTTAATAGTCCCACCTCTTTTAGATACGCCCTGAATTAACATCATTCAATTGATTAATATCAGTCGCTTGCGGCCAGTCGCTATGAGGACATGGTTCAGACGTACAATACCTAAAGTCTTTAACCTGCCCTGCATGGCTGCAAGCAATACAGCTGCCATATCCATCTGAAACAAACTCCATATCACCAGCAGCACCACGAGAGCCGTCATCCCACCACTCTGCCTTGTGTTCAATGATGGAAACATCTCCGCGTTCTATCGCATTGTCCAATTCCGTTTGGCCCATACCGTAGGCCGCTTCAGGATCTGGACCTTTTGTAGTGAGATTAAACGGACCAAGAGAGAGACACCTTGGACAACGCATTCCAGCGAGGCAGTTTTTATTTTCTCCGAGGATATCATGCCGGCAATCTACTTTTTCCCAATATTCGGCATCTTCAGAAAAATCACTAGCATCTAAATCTCTGTACGCCTGGTTTGTTAAATCGTTAAGTGTACCTTCATCAAATTCAACCGGAACGATTATTTCCTTGCCATATTCCATTCGAGTAAAGGTAGCTAAATTAATTTGAACGCGCTGCGTATTACCGCTGAACTTTCCCTTTTCGTGCTCAATATTCCTTGCCATTTCATCTGCCAGATCTTGAACGGGCGTTGAATCGTTATCCTCAATTACAGCTTTAGCAGGTAAAAGTAACTTAGCCAGTTTTTGAACTATGCACTCTGTTTCCACATTTGCGTCGCCACCACAGTGTTCGGCAACCACCCGACCAATATCCAACATGAAGGCTTGGTGTCTTTCTGGCGAATCAAGCTCACCAAGCAATTCAGGTTTAACCAATAAACCCGTAACAATTTCTGCTATTTCGTGTGGAAGAATCTGTTTAGACATTTAAATTACCTCAGTAAGATTTATTTGGCAGTAGGAGATGCCAACATTAATGATTAGGGGGGCGATCCCTCCCGTAGTTTTCCGTTAAAGGACGCTCAGGTGGGGCTGCATAACTTTGAATTCATATGGAGTAATTTCAGACATGCAGGGATTTTTGGCTGCAATTCCGTCTGGATACCGAACGAAATCTTCATCTTCTTTGACGCCCTCTCCACGATAGCCCACGAAGATGTCATCAAGACGTTTTTCTGGGTCATCGTTCCCAACGCACTTCATCAGAAAACGGCTACCGTGCTCGTATTCCCCATTTACCTCTGTGATACGACATACGTAATATCTCTCACATTCGGCATGTGCTTTGCGTTCTGCCTCCAGAAATTCGTACAGGCCATCCCAACGGATATGATCTTTTGAAACCACACAGGCGTGTCCGCCAAAGGCATCTGTACGCTGTTTACTGCATGTGTGCGCAGCCTTAATTTCTACGAGCGAAGACAGTTCAAATCCAGTGAGCACTGATTGGGTGAAGATTGCCGCCTGTTCTGTATTAATAGATTCGTTGGTATAAACCCATAACCCTTCATCACATGTTTCAACATTAAAATACCAGTCCAGTTCCTTAACAGAATTGCTTTCATCTTGTTCAGGATGGTTGAAAAAGCAGTGACGAATAATGTTTTCTTCATGACTGAGTTCTTCGCTATCTGCTTTGAGGATTGCAAGCTCAGCGCATTCGCTTAACTCTCCATTGATATGATCCAAGGCATTAATAGCCGTTGCAGCCTGCTCTTCGGAACAAGGAATGATAAAGGAAGCTTCAGTATAATAATCTGCCATGCGGCACCTCACTAAGTTATGTTGGCGGAAGACCTGACGGTAGGAGTCATCAGTAAGTTGACTTTGGCACCATATTATCGGTCTATAAATGTGGCGGAACAGCCACCACAGAAAATGTAAAATATTAGAGAAGTCTCATTATGAATATAATCTGAAAAGATTATCAGCTAAGAAATTTAAAGATGACCAGCTTGCAAGAGTGAAAAACACGAATTCAAACTTATAATTAATATACGAATACTTTGGTATTTAGTTCTTCTGCCACAAAATAGTGCCGATAGTATGGGGCATTACAATCAATGCCCTAGTGAGGATTAGTCTAATGAGTACAAAAGGTGATTTGAATGAAGTAATGTCTGTTGTCCCTGATGGTGACCGCGCTAAATTCCTACCAAAAATGTTTGGTAGTATCTTTCCACATGTTGAAAGATTTGTATATGTATTTGCAGACAAGCAATTACACGGATACAGCTCATCCTGTGGGTATTGGGAGTTTGGTTTAACTGGCGGTGGCCGTCCTTTCATCTATCCAGTAATGAAGAACGAAATAATTTTAGTCAAACATCCTTTCAATGACTTTGCTGTTAAACTTCCAGTAGCGCTTGCAGGACTTGTTATGTCTCTGCAAGCTCTATGCTTATGCCTGGAAAAATATGGTCCTGACATAAAATCTACCGAGGAACGCGATAGATTAATCGACCTTTATCATAATTTAATCAGCGATGGATATTCGATAGCTGGAGCACTAAATTGTACGAAACAGTATTTTGAACTTGTTGACTGAAGTGTTGATGAAGCTTGGTGTTTACTATCGACCATAACTGATTCAACCACTTTTTCCCTTCCATATTTATAGTTATCAATAAAATGCAAATCATATCCTGATGCTTCCTACCGTTAGGATTAAAACTGAAATAACTTAGTGAGGTTAATGTGGGCGCTACCGTTTACACTGATGTACGTATTTATTCTATTGATCTAGGCGAGCCACTTGAAAGCTGCGACCTCCTAGAAAACTCAATTGCTTTGATTCTTCTAGCAAAAACTTACGAGAAAAACTGCTATCCACACATTCCAAGTTGGAATTTCCTGTTTATTGGGACCGAAGCCGAGCTCCAGAACAACATGCTGCCGGACATGGTAGACCTATTTGATGATGGTATATCGCAAGGCCCAATTGCCAAGAACGGTAAAGCGCTTGGAAAATACCTTTCAAACAAATTGAAACAACAAAACCCGATCATAGTAGAAGACTTACACAAGGCGGGCTACATTGGGTTTTCTTATAGTGAATTAATGTTCAACCGATTAGCGGATAAAGAAGGCTATGGCGGCATTCGAACTTTGGTGGAAGATAGATATTGCCATCTTATCAAGAGCGATCGCGACATTAAAAAGCTGGTAAAGGGTGTTATGGATATTCGTAAAGCTGGCGAAGGTAAATGGTGGCATGGCAACCCATGGAAAGCCCGTGAGTATGAAATAGAGAAATTGGCTGTTTAATTGGCCTTTGTTCGAGGGGGCGTGAGCTATCGCCCCTAGCGCATTTTGTCAATGATGCAGCTTTTGAATTCAATCTAGTGTCAATGCCTACTGAATGATTATGGTGCGGGGTGTGGCTTACCGGTGTGGAAGAATGGAAGGCGTACGTCGAAACAGAAGATATGGCTGAAAGGTTAGTATATGGACTTTCTCCCCAAATAATTCTCTGCAAGGAAGATCTATACTTTACACCCATCCAAGATATGGCAAATGAAAGGACAGGCAATATAGGGCAGGAAAAAGGGAGGCTAAGTGGCAATAAGAAACGCGTTCTGATTAATCTTTCAGCACTTACCAAAATGGAATACAGCGAGGAAATCATTGTTCCGGTTGAATTTGATGAAGGTACACTTAACGATTTAACAAACCAGGCGTACAGAGATTTAGATGCTAGTGATTTTTCTGAAGATGCCGAATATTGGGAAAAAGGAGATTGCCGGTATGATGTCCTCGAAGAAAATAAAAACTGCCTCGCCGGAATGCGTTGTCCAAGGTGTCTCTCTCTTGGTCCATTTAATCTCACTGCAAAAGGTCCAGATCCTGAAGCGGCCTACGGTATGGGCCAAACGGAATTGGACGATGCGATAGAACGCGGAGATGTTTCCATCATTGAACACAAGGCAGAGTGGTGGGATGACGGCTCTCGTGGTGCTGCTGGTGATATGGAGTTTGTTTCAGATGGA
>JAZFYA010000269.1:0-10533 GCA_036443315.1 Pseudomonadales bacterium | reverse complement strand
TAGCACTGAAGTAGCTGTTCGCAATGCAAGGCCCGCTAAAGGGCGTGGGGTTCCAACCGATAGTGGGCCTTGCATTGCGAACAGCGGGTTCAAAGCTCCTCAGTTATAGCCTTAAGTAAGTGCCATTAGGTTACTGAGTGGTAATGACTTAAGCCAAAAATGCCTGGATTATTAATCCACCATTGCCCGCACCCTACGTGCCATTCGGTTCAAGAGGGTGTTCTGGCTAAACACCAGATATGGATTTCTGCCGCACCGGCTTTCAGCAGGCAGCGGCTAATTTCGCTAGCGGTGGCACCGGTAGTCATCACATCGTCCACCAAAGCCAGCCGTTTTCCAGTAACATCAGCGCACACTGTAAACGCTCCCTGTAAATTCTGCTTGCGCTGCCGGGCGTTTAGAGATTGTTGCGGTGGTGTCGATTTGCAACGCTTTACAGCCCGTAGCGGAGGTATATTCAAGTGCTTTGCTAGAGACTGGGTAAGTTGCTCGCTCTGGTTAAATCCGCGCCGCAATTGGCGATACCAGTGCAGGGGTGTGGCGATGATTACGTCGGGTAGATTGTTGTGTGTGTAAGCGCTAGCTAGCTTGAAGCCCATTATTTTAGCAAGGGTATGTCCATAGCTATAGCGATGATTGTATTTGAAACTACTAATTAACTGAGCGATAGGTGGGCTGTAATGCCAAGTTGCTTTGGTATGCTGAAAGGGTGGTGGCGATTGCAGGCACTGACCACAGTTATTCTGTGATCCATCCGTCAGAGGCAGGGCGCAGCGCTGACAACAATGGCTCAGTAGGGGTAGCTCATCGCTACAGGGCCTGCACAAATCCAGCCCGGGTTGGCCACAATCGCCACAGAGAATACACTGGCCGATGACAGCAAGAGGCGGCGATTTAGAATAGAAAGCCTGGAAAAACCTGTTAACCATAACTATCCTTGTTGGTTGACAGCGGGGTCATAATCCTTATGATTGGCGTCCACTTTAGGGGATATCACCCCTCAATACTAGTCTCGGACTTAACAGGATCAACGTATGACAGCTGCCAATAGCCTTATTCGCCATGACTGGAGCCATCAGGAGGTACAGGCCCTGTTCGAGCTGCCTTTTAATGATTTGCTGTTTCAAGCCCAGTCCATTCATCGTCAGCATTTCGATCCCAATGCGGTACAGGTTAGCACCTTGTTGTCGATTAAAACTGGTGCCTGCCCGGAAGACTGCAAATACTGCCCCCAGAGTAATCGCTACGATACCGGTCTGGAAAAAGAAAAGTTAATGGCGGTAGAAAAGGTTCTGGAGGAAGCGAAAGCGGCGCGGGAAACTGGAGCCACTCGCTTTTGCATGGGTGCTGCCTGGCGTTCGCCGAAGAAAAAAGAGATGCCTTATGTGATCGCGATGGTGAAAGGCGTGAAGGAAATGGGCCTGGAAACCTGCATGACACTGGGTATGTTAACCGCTGGGCAGGCAGTTGAACTGTCGGAGGCGGGCCTTGATTACTACAATCACAATCTCGATACCTCGCCGGAATACTATGGTGAGATTATCACTACCCGTACCTATTCTGATCGCCTGGATACGCTGGCCAATGTTCGCAATGCCGGTATGAATGTCTGTAGTGGGGGTATCGTTGGTATGGGTGAAACGGCTAGAGACCGCGCCGGTTTGTTGATCCAGTTAGCCAATATGCCCCAGCACCCGGAAAGTGTGCCCATTAATAGGCTGGTGCGAGTTGAAGGTACGCCTTTGGCGGACGAAATGGAGTTGGATTCCTTCGATTTTATTCGCACCCTTGCCGTGGCGCGTATTTTGATGCCTAAGTCTCATGTGCGCTTGTCGGCGGGCCGTGAAGAGATGAATGAAGAAATGCATGCTCTGGCTTATTTTGCCGGCGCTAATTCGATTTTCTATGGTGAAAAACTGCTGACCACAGCAAACCCTGAAGCCAATAAAGATTTACAGCTGTTTCAGCGTCTTGGTATCAAGCCGGAAGATCGTGAAGTAGATCGCTGCGATGACAGTGAGGAAGATCGTTTGCACGAACAGATTCAACAGGCGGAAAACGATAAATTCTTTTACGACGCTGCTGCTCAGGCTTAACGTTCAGGCTTTTGGGTGTTGCCATGTCAGGCCTTGCCGATCTAAAACAAGCGCTTGTTGAGCGCAAACAACATCATCTCTATCGACAGCGCCGGGTAATGAACAGTGCCCAAGGTGCTGAAGTCGTTGTCGATAAAAAAAGCTACCTCAATTTTTGCAGCAATGATTATTTAGGCCTCGCCAATCATCCTGATGTCGTTGCCGCCTTTAAACATGCGGTGGATGACTTTGGTGTCGGTAGTGGTGCTTCCCATCTGGTTTGTGGGCACAGCACATTACATCATCAGCTTGAAGAAGAACTGGCTGACTTTGTGGGTCGTGATCGAGCACTAGTTTTTTCTAGCGGCTATATGGCCAACCTTGGTGTGATTAATGCTCTGGTTGGTAAAAACGATTATGTGTTTGAAGATAAATTAAATCACGCGTCGCTGTTAGATGCAGGTTTATTATCCGGTGCCCGCTTTCAACGGTTTTTGCATAATGATATTGACAATCTTGAAGCGCGACTGAAAAAAACCGGTGAAGGCAGAAAGCTTATTGTTGTCGATAGTGTATTTAGTATGGATGGTGATATTGCGCCGCTGTCCGAATTGGTGCTGTTGGCGGAAAAATATAATGCCTGCTTAATGGCGGATGACGCCCATGGCATCGGCGTGTTAGGAGCAAACGGTGCTGGTTGTGTCGAGCATTTTAAACTCAATCAAAAACAGTTGCCCATTTTGATGGGCACGTTGGGAAAAAGTTTTGGCAGCTTTGGTGCTTTTGTCGCGGGAAGTGACGATTTAATTGAAACATTAATTCAGTTTGCCCGCTCTTATATTTATACTACCGCATTGCCCCCTGCCGTCGCCGCGGCTACGTTGGCCAGCTTGCAGGTGGTGCGTAGTGATAGTGATCGCCGCGAGCATTTACATCATTTGATTGTGCGGTTTAAACGTGGCGCTAAAGAACTCGGTTTGGAGTTAATGCCGTCGGATACCGCGATTCAGCCCCTGTTGATCGGTGGTAGTGAAAAGGCTTTAACAGTCAGTGAGGCGTTGGCAGAGAAAGGATTTTTAATTAGTGCTATTCGTCCACCAACGGTTCCGGTTAATTTTTCCCGTTTGCGTATTACCTTGAGTGCTTCCCATAGTGTTCAGCAGGTTGAAAAGTTGTTAGAAGCTTTGGCAGTGGTGTTGCATGAGGTAAAGGAATAGTGCCGCAGCATTTTCAGAGCTTACATGTTCAGAGCTTGCGTGCTTTGCATAATTCGAGCAAGGCTCCTGACCTAGTGTTGCTGCATGGCTGGGGAATGTCGAGTGAAGTGTGGGCTGAGTGGTTGCCCGTTCTGCGTCAGCATTGCAACATTACATTGCTTGATCTTCCTGGCTATGGCCCAAGTGACCATTCAAGTCACTCTCTAATTCATTCTCTGAAAAAAAATAAGCTCGCAGAATTACTGCGTTTATGTCTGGAAAAGCTTCCAGAAAAAGCGATTTATGTAGGTTATTCGCTAGGCGGAATGTTGGCAGTGAATATTGCAGCGCTTTTCCCAGAAAGAATTTCAGCATTAATCACACTGTCCAGCAATGTTCGTTTTGTAGCGACTGAGGCTTGGCCGTGGTCGATGGATGAAGAAACTTTTCAGACTTTTTCTACGTTGGTTGCTGAGAAGCCAGCGATAGCCTTAAAGCGTTTTGCCGGGTTACAGGCACATGGATTTAGCAACGACAAATCATTGATAAAAATTATAAGAGAAAAATCAACAGCGTTCCCTGATGAAGTGTTAGTTGAGTCATTGCAATTATTATCAGAGATCAATAATCAAGCTGTGTTAGCCGAACTAACCGTGCCTGCACTGTGTATTTATGGTGAAGAAGATAGCTTGGTGCCAGTGATGGCTGCAGAAAAAATTCAGCTCGAATTTGATATCCAGGTAGAGATTATTACTGGCGCACCGCATGCAGTTTTTTTGAGTCATGCACAGGAGTGTTGGCAGAAGATAGCGTGCTTCCTGTCGCAAAAAACTCTCTTGGACGTGGACAATGTTGATGACAGGATGCTGGATAAACAGCTAATAGCCAAATCCTTTAGTCGAGCTGCAACAACATACGATAGCGTTGCAGATTTGCAGCGGCGCGTCGGCCAGCAACTGCTCACTTATTTACCAACAATGCCCGCCGACAATATAGTGGATAATGTAGTGGACTTGGGCTGTGGCACGGGGTTTTTTTCTTCGACATTACAAACAGTATTTTCCGATAGTCAGCTTATTGGCTTGGACCTGGCGGAAGGAATGGTGGCTTTTGCCTCGAATCGTAGCGAATATGGTAGTTGGCTTTGTGGTGATGCGGAAAATCTGCCCCTGGCTGAAAATTCTATAGGCATTATTTTTTCCAGCTTAGCGATTCAGTGGTGTGAAGATAGCGATGCACTTTTTTCAGAAGTGTTTCGCGTTTTAAAACCGGGGGGCAGTTTTGTCTTTTCCACACTGGGGCCAGCCACTTTACATGAACTCCGTAATGCCTGGTGCTCGGTTGACAATTATATTCATGTGAATCGGTTTGTTGAGCAATCCGTATTAGTTGAGTCAATAATACGCGCTGGATTCAGCGCCGAAAATGTTAGAGGCAGGTTAACAGAAGACTATATAACGCTGGAGTACGATGCCCTTAAGCATCTGACCCGCGAGCTCAAATCCCTGGGTGCTCATAATATAAACAATGGTCGTCCCGTTGGCCTGACTGGAAAGCACAGAGTGCGGGCGTTTAAAGATGCCTATGAGCAGCAACGCAATGAGCAGGGAATGCTACCTGCAACCTATCAGGTTTGGTATGGAGTATTGGAAAAGTGACTGCAGGTTTAACGAGTTATAGTGATGGCAAAACATAAGTTTTTTATTGCAGGTACTGACACCCATGTGGGTAAGACTTTGGTTGCTACTGGCATATTGGCGGCGGCAAATGCTAAAGGTCTTTCGACAGTAGCGATGAAGCCGGTGGCCGCGGGCTGCGAGGAAACCAGTGACGGTTTACGTAATGATGATGCGCTGTTACTCCAGCATACCATGTCGTTGCAGTTGCCCTATGAGCAGGTTAATCCAGTGGCGCTGAAGCCTGCTATTGCCCCACATTTAGCGGCTGATCAAGCAGGCAAGCGGCTACAGGTCTCACAGCTGGTGGGTTATTGCCGGGGTGTGCTAATGCAGCGAGCTGATCTGGTGGTGATTGAAGGTGCGGGGGGGTGGCGCGTTCCCTTAAACAAAGTGGAAACGTTGGCTGGGTTGGCTAAGGAACTAAATTTACCCGTTATTTTGGTGGTAGGGGTCAAGTTGGGCTGCATTAACCACGCCCTGTTAACAGTGGAGGCCATTAACAATGACCGCTTACCGCTGGCTGGTTGGGTGGCGAATCAGTTGGATGCTGATATGCCTTGTTATCAAGAAAATATAATGACTTTAAAGTCGCTTATCAGAGCTCCCTGTATTGGAGAGCTACCTGTTCTCGCTGAACCTAATGCGGACTCAGCACGTGCTTATTTGAACTTGGATTTGGTTATAAGCTCTTAATTTTTATAATATATTCATCTTGGGTAATAATGCCAGAAAGCCCCTTGTTAGTAGCTTTTTAGGGCTTTTTTTGCTTAAATTATATACAAGTAGATCAGCACCTGTTTTCCGTTGGGATTGCAGATGCTTTGTGTGTCTGGCACAGGGTTAGGTTTAAAGCATTGTTTTAGCACTATTGTAGAGAGGTTAGTGTTGTGGTTGATTCAGTTTTATCGGTAGGCCTTCAAGGTGTCCAAAACGGTATTAGCATTACCCGTCAGGCGGCTGAGGACATTGCAACTGCCACCACTACTGCCGAAGATGGCGATGTCACCGCCGATATTACTACGGCGATAGTTAATCTTAACATTGGTGAACAACAGGTTGAGGCTTCCGCAGCGGTGATCAGAACCGCCGATGAGATATTGGGTACCGTAATAGATATTTTAACCTGATCCAGATTAGACCTTAGATCAACAGTTAGAGCAGAAATCAGCAATCAGAAAGTAGTTAATGTGCTAGGTAGTATCAACAGATGAACACAGTAGGGATCAATACATCGGCTCTTGCCAACGCAGTTACCCCCTTTAGTCCGGTAGGTAAGCAAGCGATTGGTTTGGAGAATGCCGAGGCTAAGGAAGAGATCTTTGCCCCCATCGAAGAACCACCAATAATCGCCAAAGCCTTTAATCGTGAAAATGAGGCCGAAGAGGCTCGTCAGGAACAGAGCGACCAGCGAGTCAAAAAGCGTACCGAACAGCAACAGCAACAGCAAGATCAAAACCAAATCCGTGCATTAAGTGCCCGTGATCGTGAGGTTCGCGCCCATGAGCAGGCCCATACCTCGGTAGGCGGCCAGTATGCCGGTTCTCCCTCTTTTAGCTTTGAGCGCGGTCCCGATGGTGTTAATTATGCGGTGGGTGGAGAAGTGCCTATTTCTCTTCCTTCCGGTGATGACCCCCAGGCTACCCTGGTGGCGGCTCAACAGGTTCGAGAGGCCGCTCTGGCTCCGGCTAACCCCTCGTCCGTGGACCGCAGTATCGCCAACCAGGCCTCGCAACTGGTCACCGATGCAAGAGCCGCTATAGGTGGGCAGCAGGCTGCAGAGCAAGCGATACAACGTGAACAGGCTGAAGCCGAGAGGGTGGAAGCTCAACAACAGGGAGAGAAAGAACAGGAGGAGCAATTGGAGCGCCAGGCCCGTGAGGAGCAGCTGGCCGAACTACGTCAGGCAGCCCGTCGCAGTACACAGCTCAATACTCAGCTGGTAACGGAGGATAATATTCAACAGAATATAGGGTCTGTTTTGGATCAACTTGCCTAAAGGCCTACTCTCTTCCTCCCCTTTTTTTACATGTCCTTCTATTAAAACCTAAACCTATTGTATTAACGATTATCAAAATTGGTTATCGTCCTTGGTTCTCTGTTAAAATCCCCCTCCATTTTTACCCTGTTTAGTAGGGACTTATTCAGAGTCTCTTTCATAACAAGCGATGTTATTTGGTGTAGTCAATTTGATGGATATGAGAGAAGAGAAATTTGTCCTTAACTAATCTGTTATTGCAATCGGTTCAGGTGCATTATTATGGTAAAAGAAACCAAGTTATATCCGGAAGATCAGGCTAAAGTCGACGAATTTCTCTCTAAAGGAGTCAATTCGATTGAGCGCAAACCCTTTAGGCCCCTACGCCTGTTGATTATTCTGGTACTTATTGTCTCTAGCTTGAGCGTGTTCAGTGTTGTACTGGCAAGAATAGCGGGGATTTATTAAGCTATGCCTTGTTGCGCAGGCGTTTATTCAAATTCCTGCCATTTAACGCGTTGTTGACCTATCCTTATTAGCTAAATTATTCGGGCATTGGCGCAGTCTGGTAGCGCACTTCGTTCGGGACGAAGGGGTCGCAGGTTCAAATCCTGCATGCCCGACCAATAAAATTAATAGGTTAAAGGTGTCTGTGGCTTTTTTTGCCGAAATTCTTTTTTAAGTCCACGCGCTTTCAAGTACTAAGCCCAAATTTCATTCAAGTGTTGGGCTGACAGAGAGCGCTTACCTTGTGGCCTGAGACGTTTGCTATAGATGGTGTGGCACAGGCTTTCATCTGCGGCCTACCACACTCGAACTTGTGATGTTTAGAGTATAGCGACCCCCGAAATAAATTTGTGTCCCCACCACAGTAGCAAAGCGTAGGCACTCAACCCAATGCTGATGGGTAGCCATAGCTCGTCAAGACAGAAGCGATTACGTCCTTTAATGATGGCGGCAAACGGAATGTTCGAGGTGACATTTGAGAACGATGTCCAATCCGCACCAAGCTGCGCTGACTTCTTTCTGTCCATCAGAACGGTGCCTAGCAGCGATACACTCCCAAAGGCACCGAAAAATACCAGCGAGCCAACATCACCTTTTGCAAGAACGTGGGCAGCCGCCCACATGACCACTCCCCACTGGAAAGGATGTCGCGTGATGCGAATCATACCTGAACCACTACCAATACCAGCGAGCTTGCCGCTCTGGCCGACTATCGTTGGATTAGCCGTCACTAAACTACCGACAACGAATATAAGTGCTATAGGCATAAGCAAAAGGGCTACCCAGCGCAATACCAACGTTGGATTCCAAAGGTACTCACTAACACCCAGGCAACTGTAGCTCCAGATGAGGTAAGCAAATGCAGCTACTGCAATAAGCGAGTAGATACAAATATATCCCCATTCACCCAATCGTGCTACCAACGCCGGCCTTAGTTTTGTGCTGCTAATACCAAGGTGGCTGATAACCCAAACTACCGCAGCGACCACAAGATTTGTCATAATGATGCCTTTTTATCGAAATACCGATTTATTTTTTAATAATTATACTGTCCAAAGATGTTGTCTACTGGTCTGCCAAGCTCCTTTACTTCTGCTTCAGTAAATCCAGCCGAATACGTAGGAGTAAACGAGACACGCAAAAATATTAACAAAACAATGGCATCATACAATACTATTTTGTTTTCTTGTAGAGCTTATGGGTCTGCTGGATCTATTTGTTAAAACCTATGCTCTACTGTCATAGTTTCTCGCACATAACTGACTATAAATAAATTCGTCCCATTAATTTATCCCATTAATTTCGTCTTTAGCTTTATCAAATGAGCTGCAAAATAAAGGAATTGAAATATCAAAAGCATCAATGATGCGTTATAAACGGACTTCATAAACAGCACAAAGAGCATACACTTCGTTATTTGAAATTCTTTGGTGAGGTTACAAGTGTTTACTTTCCACCATTTGTAGCTGTTAATTGTATGCTTGAAGAGCTCTTCGAGCACACAAGGCTATCCGGCAGTACCAGCTAAAGTGCATAACGAATAAACTGTATCCGAATACTGTGAATACAATATATTGATGATTCCTCAATCTCATCCCCCTCCATGTGTCGGTAATTTTCAATTTGGCTACAATGGCTTATCTGCCGCCACTTTTCCCTAATTTATATCACCAGGCCCAATCTACCTTACTGCGTTTGCTTGTTCCCGTTTCAATCCCGTGTTTGTACCAGTCAGTCTTACTTTGTCTGTTTGATTGAATGTATTCGATTAATTCCGGATAGGCCTCACCTATATCGACATATTCATAAGGAAAGCGCCATTCCTCTGGAAAAACCAATGCAAACGGGTATCCATTGGAATCCAGGAATGTATTTAGTCCGTCACGGGTGTTATCGGAGTTAAGCATGACGGGAGACTTTCCTTCCAGATGGATTTCATAGTTTGTGTTAAAAACATAAAGATAAGGATCGAAAGGCGCATCATCCATTTGGTCCAGGGGAACAGGGCTGATCAAGGAAATTTCAAAAGAAAATTTATGACCTTGAATTTCATTGCTGTCCCAGAATGTGTTTGCATAGGGCGACGCAAGATCGACAAACAGTGAGGTCGTATTGTTGTAGATTGTGATGTCTATTCCCGAGGAGGTATCGATATATTGTAGAAGCTCATTGCCCGACGTTACTCCAGGCGGTATGTATAGTTGGTAGCTTCCATTCGCCTGTGAGCCTTCAGGTAGCTCTATCCGAAGATGCCAATTATGGTCATAGGAGCCACCTCTTGCGACAAGATAGCCTTCTCCGTTCAGGCTGATGACCTCCAGGGATGAATTGAGTCCAAAACTTACACGATACGCAACGACCAGATCGTTAAAATCATAATCGCCCCGTGCAGGAAACTGATCTTCGTAGCCAACGAGATAATAGGAATCTGAAGACGGGTAATACACTCTGCTAGCAACCGTTGCGGGCGTATCGGTCAGCACGACTAAGGGTGCCTCCTCTTGCCCCGCAGCTTGTGTATCCAAAAATTCCACATCCGAAGAAACTAAAATCGCCAAATCCTCAAAACCGGCGCTGTAGTCATAAAAGGCTTCCGGATCACCCAGATCTTCATTGGTTTCTAACAACGTGATTTCCAACTCAATAGACTGGGCCGTAGACACATCCAGGTCCACGGGGATTCTGAGCGTGGAATCGAAGGATGTGCCGTTCAGGCCGCTCCCAGTGATATTGTTCGAACCCGTACGCCCGATAAGGGTGTAATAAAATTGTCGTGCCTCAGAGCCAACTCTAGCCAGTGAGCTTTTTGTTTTAGTTGAATATTCACTGAATTCAAAGGTACCGGCGGCGTTGGTCACCGTTAGGGTTAACTGGTCAATGGCGACACCCTGGCTGGTCGCCTTTTCAGTTCCGGAAGCGGCTTCATTGATATCGACCCCCAGTACGATATCACCACCATTTTGAACTCTCAGGGTTTCGATCATCGCGGGGCTTATTGATTTAGGGCTTGTGAAAAAATAACTTAGACATCTATGGGGAATATTTTATCGAGGACAGATCGTATAATTCCATTCGCCATGAAAGTCATGTGGCGTTATGTT
>JAZFYA010000268.1:0-2826 GCA_036443315.1 Pseudomonadales bacterium | reverse complement strand
GTATCCGGGTACCACTGGAGTAGCTGTTCTACGCTGAGCCCACTTAAGGGCGTGGGGTTCCAACCGAAAGTGGGCTCAGCGTAGAACAGCGGATTCAAGGCTCTTACTCGTTGTTCGGCCTTAAGATAAGTGCCATTCAGGTCTGTCTGGAAATTTTGAAGAGGAGACAGAGCTAAAGATCTGTCTCAGGCGTTAATTTGAAGTGAAGGGCGTTAATTTGAAGGGGGGACAGAGCTAAAGATCTGTCCCCCGACTCTTTTAGGAACCATCATCATGGGCAAAAACTATTTCAATACCCTTCCTTTGCGTCTGCAGCTGGAAGAACTGGGCAAATGCCGTTTTATGAAGAAAGAAGAATTCACTAACGGTTGCCACTATATCAAGGACAAGAAGATCGTTATCGTCGGCTGTGGAGCCCAGGGCCTAAACCAGGGTTTGAACCTGCGTGACTCCGGTCTTGATGTGTCTTACACCCTGCGTGGGGCTGCAATTGAAGAAAAACGCCAGTCCTGGAAAAACGCCACTGAAAACGGTTTTGCCGTCGGCACCTATGAAGAACTGATCCCCCAAGCCGATATCGTGATGAATCTGACCCCAGACAAGCAACACACTGAGGTGGTCAGTACTATTATGCCAATGATGAAAGACGGCGCATGCCTGGATTACGCCCACGGTTTCAACCTGGTGGAAGAAGGCATGCAAATCCGCAAGGATCTGACTGTCGTCATGACATGCCCTAAATGCCCAGGCTCGGAAGTCCGTGCCGAGTACGTGCGCGGTTTTGGCGTACCGACACTTATTGCCGTTCACCGCGAAAACGATCCCAATGGCGATGGCCTCGAAATCGCAAAGGCACTGGCTTCAGGAACGGGCGGCGACCGCGCCGGTGTTTTAGAATCCTCCCCTATCGCGGAAGTGAAGTCCGACCTAATGGGCGAGCAGACAATACTCTGCGGCATGCTGCAAACCGGATCTATCCTCTGCTTCGACAAAATGGTCGAGCAAGGGATCGACGCCAGCTACGCGTCAAAGCTGATCCAGTACGGCTGGGAAACTGTCACTGAAGGCCTGAAAATGGGCGGCATCACCAATATGATGGATCGCTTGTCTAACCCAGCCAAGCTTAAAGCTTTCGACCTGGCCGAAGAACTGAAAGACATTATGCGTCCACTGTACGAAAAACATCAGGACGACATCATGAACGGCGAGTTCTCTAAAAACATGATGGAAGATTGGGCTAACGATGATGTTAATCTACTGGGCTGGCGCGCCGCTACAGCGGAAACCGCTTTTGAAACATCAGTTAATACTGAGCAGGAAATTAGCGAGCAGGAATTTTACGACAAGGGTATTTTGATGATTGCTATGGTTAAAGCCGGCGTTGAGCTGGCCTTTGAAACCATGGTTGCGGCAGGTATTATCAATGAATCAGCCTACTACGAGTCACTGCACGAAACACCATTGATTGCCAATACCATCGCCCGTAAAAAGCTCTATGAAATGAATGTGGTGATTTCTGATACCGCTGAATACGGCTGTTATTTGTTTGATCACGCCTGCAAGCCTTTACTCGAAGACTTTATGAGTAAAATCAGCACAGACGTTATCGGTAAGGGTTTAGACCTGAAAGATATGGGCGTTGATAACCAAGCGTTGGTTGCTGTGAATGCAGCCATTCGTAACCACCCAGTGGAAGTTGTAGGGACTAAGCTGCGTGGTTATATGACAGCGATGACGAAAATCGTTTAACAATTTTCTCACCCACCCACCCAAAAAAAGAAAGAAAGGCCACATAACAATGCGGCCTTTTTTAATACTTACACTGAAACCCAACGATTTGCCGTAAAGAATGTACTCAAATCATTAACCCGCACGCCATTCTCTACCATCACTTTATGTGCTGCCCTAGCCACCATCTGGCGAATATAAAACGGTTGTCCAATCACGAAGTGGTGGATGGCATGGGTACTGCCAAAATTAAAACAAAATAGATGCAAGGGTGCAAAAAACCAGGGTTTGAGAATTTGCGTTTGCTGAATAAGGCTTGCAACATTGCCATAGTAATGCATTGCCGAGGTAACAAAGTTCAAACATCCTGATCGAATAAAATTAGGTGCAATCAACACCACAACCATAAAGTTAATCACATCCATACCGCTTATCAGCCAGGCAGGATAAGTTCCGCCAATCACCGCATCATAGGCATGAAAACCGAGGAAAACATACCACATCGCAAAATATAATGTCGCAAAGGGTAAAGCCGCATTGAGAACTTCACGGACAGAAAAATTTTCAATATCTTTCTTTAATAAGGCACTGCGTGCCATCATCCCTATCAAACCATCAAACATCACCAGGTAACGCATAAAGCCATAGGCAATACCATTGCCTACCAGACGCTCTTCCAAGTCTTTCTCAGTACCAGACACCTTATGGTGCTGGAAGTGCATACCTCGGCGATACCAGGGATTCACCGTATTGGGGCGCATCACCCAAACCACCAACATCATCAGGTTTTTTATAAAACGATTGTTGCGGAAATATTGCTGATGGATAAGGTCGTGCTCCAACTCATGGGACAACGATGCAAAAATCGCCGCAACCACAATACACAACCAGATTGGAATTTCACCGAGATAGTACAACCAAGCTGTAGCCAGCATTCCACCCAGAGAGAACAGCATAATGCTAAAGCCAATCCAGTTCTGATATTGCAGAAAAGCATATTTGTCACGTATACGCCGCTCTTCCGTCCTGATGACACTCGCTATTTGCTGGATCCGCTGCTCCACGGACAGGACAGCTGACTGATTAGAGGATCTCATA
>JAZFYA010000267.1:0-6087 GCA_036443315.1 Pseudomonadales bacterium | reverse complement strand
GCGGCGTTTTTAGCGAGGACTGTCTGAGCGCAGCGAGTTCCGCAGCAGCCGCAAAGACCAACAAGCTTGCGACCGGCCACCGTGTCAATTGTCCTGCAGGCCCGGAGCGATGGAGTTGAATTGCCTGATCTAATGCTCTTCCTGAAACGCTAAACTCTAGCCTGGTGAATTAAGGCATCGTTATATGTTGCTGAACAAAATCCATAATATTGGCAATGTCAATCGTCTGATTATCTGTATCCCGGCGGCCTTTATATTCCAGTAGGCCATCTTTTAAGCCGCGATCACCCATCACAATACGGTGAGGGATACCGATCAATTCCATATCGGCAAATTTTACCCCTGGTCGTTCATTGCGGTCATCCAATAGCACTTCATAACCTATTGCAGTCAGATCGTTGTAGAGTTTATTGGCTTGTAGCGCAACCGCTTCTGACTTATGTATATTTAACGGTATGAGGGCGATCTGGAACGGCGCAATAGTGTCGGGCCAGATAATCCCCTCGTCGTCGTAGTTTTGCTCGATGGCGGCGGCGACAATGCGGGTAACGCCAATGCCATAGCACCCCATCAGTATCACCTGGTCTTTACCTTGTTGGTTTAATACCGTTGCATTAAGCGCTGCGGAATATTTGCTGCCGAGTTGGAAAATATGACCCACTTCAATGCCGCGTTTAATGTGCAGTGTGCCTTGGCCATCGGGGCTGGGGTCGCCTGCCACGACATTGCGAATATCTTCTACCCGTGTTGATGAGCAATCTCTGTCCCAGTTAACGCCAGTTAAATGGAAGCCATCTTCATTGGCGCCGCAGATAAAATCCGTTAAGTGCGCTGCGCTGCGATCGACTATCGTTTCGATAGGTAGGTTGACCGGGCCAATCGAACCAGGGGAGCAACCGATAGCGTTTTGGATCTGTTCTTCGCTGGCAAATGCTAGTGGATTGGCAACGCCAGAGAATTTTTCTGCTTTGATAGCGTTAAGTTCATGGTCACCGCGTACGATCAGGGCTACTAATGGCGCTGCCGTGTTTTCTTCCTTTACTTCACCTAATACCAGTAGTGTTTTTACTATTTGTTGTGGGCTAACCTTTAAGCTCGCACTGACTTCTTCAATGCTATGTTGGCCGGGAGTAGCTATTTTTTCCATGGTTTGACTGGCGTTAGGGCGTTCGCTGTTAGGGGGTAGGGCTTCGGCCATTTCCACATTGGCGGCAAAATTGCTGCTGTCGCTAAAGGCAATATTATCTTCGCCAGATTCAGCTAACACATGAAATTCGTGAGAAGCGTTGCCGCCAATGGCGCCGGTATCGGCAATGACTGGACGAAACTCCAGGCCCAGGCGAGTAAAAATACGGGTATAAGTGGCGTGCATGACAGCGTAAGTTTCCTGTAGGGATTCCTGGTCATTATGGAAGGAATAGGCGTCCTTCATAATAAATTCCCTAGAGCGCATCACGCCAAAACGGGGGCGAATTTCATCACGAAACTTGGTCTGGATCTGGTAAAAAGTGACAGGCAACTGTTTATAGCTTTTTATTTCGCTACGAATTATATCGGTAATGACTTCTTCATGGGTTGGGCCTAAGCAAAAACTATTGTTATGACGATCGCTAATACGCAGTAATTCAGGGCCATATTGTTGCCAGCGGCCGGACTCTTCCCACAACTCGGCAGGTTGTACCACCGGCATCAATACTTCCTGGGCCGCAGATTTATCCATCTCTTGGCGGATAATGGCTTCCACTTTCCGCAGCACACGCAAGCCCATGGGTAGCCAGCTATACAAGCCGGAAGATAATTTGCGAATCATTCCTGCTCTAAGCATTAATTGATGGCTGATTGCGACAGCGTCAGAGGGAGTTTCTTTTACGGTAGCGATAAGGAATTGGCTGGCGCGCATAGGTGTATACTGACTCTATTATGGTGATTCTTTTATAGTGCAAACTATAGTGTAAAGTGGAAGCGGCATTTTACGATTGATAGCGTCCCTGGTACAGGGAAAAAGGTATCACTACCGATAAAAAGGTTGGGGCTACAAACCCTAGTCTAAAAAAACAGCCCAAAACTTATTGAGAGGATTGTCATGTTTGCATTACACCCGCAGTTAGCTAAAGACTGTGTTGTTGTCATTGATTTACCGCTTTCACAGGTTTTGTTGTTGAATGACAGCCATTATCCCTGGACGATTTTGGTGCCTCGACGAGAGAACATACGAGAAATTTTTCAGCTTGAGGTCGAAGATCAGCGTCAGCTCTTAACCGAGTCTAGTGTCGTTAGTGCTGCTATGGCTGCTTATTTTAATGCCGATAAAATGAATGTAGCGGCATTGGGTAATATGGTCCCCCAATTGCACGTACATCATATCGTTCGTTGTCAGAATGATCCTGCGTGGCCAAACCCAGTTTGGGGAGCTGTCGCCGCTAATCCCTATAGTGATAAAAATCTGCAAGCGCGGGTGCAAGAACTTCGTCAATTACTGGCAAACTGCGAGCTGTGAAACGGGTTTTTTTCACTTTAAAATGGATAGAAAACATTCTCTTACAGTGAGTTTTAGAGATTCATGTAATGCGGTGGTTTAGTCGGTTTTTTTAACGATTACGCTACTAAAAACCAGATTCATAGGTTTTTTGCAAGAAATCGCTTTTTTGGCCTCTGATTTACTAAAAAACCTTGTATTGCAGTATTATCTGGACTATACCTTTCGCAGATGCGCAGATGCTGTATATATAGGTTGAAATGCATTCTCCATATTCACTCTATATCCAGTGTCGCTCATCTTGCTTGTTGATAAAGGTTGATTGGCAAGACGTGTAGATTAGTGTCTGGAGTGCACCTTAAACTTTGGATAAATAATTGAGCTAACAAACATAGGGCTAACAAACATGGCGACTAAAAAGAAAGCTGCTGCCAAGAAAAAGGCACCAGCTAAGAAGGCACCAGCTAAAAAAGCACAGGTTAAAAAGGCAGCTGCTAGGAAAGCGCCCGTGAAGAAAGCTGCTCCTAAAAAGACGGCGGCAAAAAAGGCGCCAGCCAAAAAAACAGCAGCTAAGAAGAAATCAGGACCTATCAAAGAAAAAATGACCAAGAGTCAGATTTTCACCGATATTGGCGAAGCGACGGACTTGAGTCGTAAGCAGGTTGCAGCAGTGTTTGATGAGTTAGAGGCGTTGATAGGTCGCAGCATCGCTAAAAGAGGTTTGGGTGAGTTTACTGTGCCTGGCTTGATGAAGGTCACTACTGTGAAGAAGCCTGCTAAAAAAGCCCGTAAAGGTATTAACCCTTTTACGGGTGAAGAGCAGATGTTTAAAGCCAAGCCTGCCAGTATTGCAGTTAAGGTTCGTCCTCTGAAAAAGCTAAAAGAGTACGCAGCCGCTTAATTTAGCTTTTTGTAAGCTGAATCTCTTGGGTACTTCCCCGCTATATCTGGCAGGAAGTGCTCGAGTCCTTCTCCTCCAAGTTATTCCCTTTCCAGCCTATCTGCTCAACTTTCCTGATATTTGCAATTGCTTTTCTGATCTTTGCAATTGATAGTCGAAAAAGCCTTTAATTTCAGCAAAGTTTCCTAACGAAACAGCGTTCATTGCGGTAGTATTGCCGCCGGACCATTGGGCCTCTGACTGTGTCTTAGGTTTTAGGGTATAATCGCGCGTTTTTTTACATCCGTCAACGATTTAGAGGTGGTATAGGAATGCCGATTTATGAGTATCAATGCGAAGTTTGTGAACACAAGTTGGAAGCGTTGCAGAAGTTAGGTGATGGGTTGTTAACTGACTGTCCTAAATGTGAGAAACCTGGTCTAAAGAAGAAGATCTCCGCTGCTGGTTTTCGCTTAAAGGGTAGTGGTTGGTATGAGACCGACTTTAAAACTGGCAATAAAAAGAATCTGGTAGCTGGAAGTGACGGCGTTTCTAAGGGTAGTAATTCTAGTAGTTCGACTAGTAGTAGTTCGAAGAGTAGTGGTTCTGGCAGCTCTACGTCTACTAGTAGCACTTCGAATAGTAGCACTTCGAATAGTGCTTCGACTGGCAATAGTTAGATTGGCAATAATTAGACAAGCACGCCGGGCAGTAATATACAGCTGTAGGCAATTTTTGCCCATTATTAGCAGTAGTCACCGTTTTAACAGCAATCAAAAAACAGGAACACAGGCCCGATGCACACAGGTTTAATACGCAGTCATTATTGCGGCAATATCAGGTCGGCACATATAGGTGAAGATGTGACTCTTTACGGTTGGGTAGACCGTCGTCGTGATCATGGTGGGGTGATCTTTTTGGATTTACGTGATCGTGAAGGGATTGTGCAAGTGGTATTTGATCCTGATACCGACGAGCACTTCGAACGTGCCGATAAAGTACGTAGTGAATATGTGCTGCAGGTAAAAGGCCGTGTTCGCGCCCGTACCGATGCCACTATTAATCCCAATATGGCCACTGGTGAAATTGAAGTGTTGGGCAAGCAGCTGGAAATTTTGAACCGCTCTGCCACGCCTCCTTTCCAAATGGACGAGCATACCGAGGTGGGTGAAGACGTTCGTCTAAAGTACCGTTATATTGATTTGCGCCGCCCGGAAATGCTGGCAAAGTTAACACTGCGCTCTCGCATCACGGCATCGATTCGCCGTTATTTGGATAACAAAGGTTTCCTCGATATTGAAACGCCCATTTTGACTAAAGCGACCCCTGAAGGTGCCCGCGATTATCTGGTGCCTTCCAGAACCCACGAAGGCAAATTCTTTGCATTGCCCCAGTCACCCCAGCTATTCAAGCAGTTGTTAATGGTGTCTGGCATGGATCGCTACTACCAGATCGCCAAATGTTTCCGCGATGAAGATTTACGCGCCGATCGCCAGCCTGAGTTTACCCAGATCGATATCGAAACGTCCTTTATGGATGATCAACAAATTATGGCCATTACTGAGGCTATGATCCGCGAATTATTTAAAGACGTGCTGGATGTGGAGCTGGGCAAATTCCCTTGTATGTCCTATGGTGAAGCACTGTTGCGTTTTGGTAGCGACAAACCGGACTTGCGTATTCCGTTGGAATTGGTCGATGTTAACGATCTGATGCAGCAGGTAGATTTTAAAGTCTTTAATGGTCCGGCCAATGATCCCAAGGGGCGCGTAGCTGCCTTAAAGGTCACGGGTGGTGGCCAAATCAGCCGCAAGCAGATTGATGAGTACACCAAGTTTGTCAGCATCTATGGTGCCAGGGGTTTAGCCTGGATCAAGGTCAACGATATCGCTGCGGGTATTGAAGGTTTACAGTCGCCGATTCTGAAGTTTATGCCTGATGATATCGTTAAGCAGATGATGGAACGTCTTAACGTGGTCGATGGTGATATCGTGTTCTTTGGTGCGGATAAAACCAAAATCGTTAACGAAGCCTTGGGTGCTTTGCGAGTAAAAATCGGTGAAGACCTCAATCTGATTCAAGGTGAGTGGGCACCATTGTGGGTGGTCGATTTCCCAATGTTTGAAGAAACCAGTGAAGGTAATCTCACTTCCTTACACCACCCATTCACAGCGCCAGCCTGTTCGCCGGCAGAGCTGGAGAAAAATCCACACGCAGCACTGTCAATTGCTTACGATATGGTGTTAAACGGTACCGAACTAGGTGGTGGCTCTATTCGTATCCATCAAGCGGATATGCAGCAGGCGGTTTTCCGCGTGTTGGGTATTGGAGCTGAAGAGGCGCAGGAAAAATTTGGCTTTTTACTGGATGCGTTGCAATACGGTGCACCCCCTCATGGTGGTTTGGCTTTTGGGTTGGATCGTCTGGTCATGCTAATGACAGGTGCCAAATCGATCCGTGATGTTATCGCTTTTCCTAAAACCCAGAGTGCCGCCTGTGTTATGACCGATGCGCCTAGTGTGGCCGATAATGCCCAATTGCGGGAATTGAATATACGTTTGCGGGAAAAGCTCAACGCGGAGTGAGCATGGTCGGGTATCGACTGTCTGCTATTAAAAGTAGACAGTCGATTTTAAAGGAAATAATAGTGTCTGGCATGAATGGTACTTACTTTAAGGGTAGCGCTGTTAATGGCTTGCGACAGTAGTATCCCGCCGCCACCCTCGGTAGT
>JAZFYA010000266.1:0-13400 GCA_036443315.1 Pseudomonadales bacterium | reverse complement strand
CAGCACTGTTAGCGAGCAGGTCTCCAATCAGGAAATACCAACTTTGCGGCATGTCTTCCTCCAAATGTCCTTAAATTGAGCCCAAATTAGGCGATATTACTGCAAATGTGAAGCAATACAATCTGATTATGTACATTATTTCAGTACTAAGCCATACTTCAAGTATGGCTTGCTAGTGTCGTTGGCGGTTATTCGTCAACTGTTTGGAAAGGGTAGATATTTATGGCTTTGGCCAAAAGTGGCGATGCACTCATTGATGAAATGTCTATTGTGGATATTTTCACCAGGCTGATTTTTGATGCAGACTCGGATCTGGGCGATACTGAGATATTAGTCATTGAAGAACTAGCCCAGATTGATCATTCATTAGTTCAAGCTTCCCGTAGAGATGTTAGCGATTATCTGAGCTCCATGGGTGTCAATGAAATGATCAAACTAGTGGCCCAGATCAAGCGCCATATTGATTGCCAGCAAGATTTAATTGCGGCTAACCAGTCAAGCCAGCGGCATCCTCTCTATCGGTAAGCCCTCTCTCCGATTTGCAGTTGTTCCCTCTTTCTCGCCCCCCCACCCCGATGGCGATGGTACTTCCTTAAGCGAAATTAGTCATATTTTGAATAGTTGTGATTTATATTAGGCTCAGTATTATTAGCTGCTTTTATCGATCTACAGGATTTGTAGTTGTCGTAGTCTAATCTTCCTGACGATGGATCTTCTACCCTGAAAGTCCTAATGCAGTTTATGGGTTGACCGTTAAATATGAGGTTTGATTGATGTCTGAAGTTTACAGCGTAGTTATGACTGGCCAGCTTGCGGAGGGTTTTGAACTGCATCAAGTTAAGGCCAATGTGAGCACATTGTTTAAGATAAACAGCGGTCAAATTGAAAAAATGTTTTCCGGTAAGCCCGTGACGATACGTCGCGGTATTGAAAAAGAGCAGGCGCTAAAGTTGTGTTCAGCATTGGCCAAGGCTGGAGCCCTAGCCGCAGTAAAAGTCAGTCGGCCTTCGTCCGCGTCCCCAGAACCCAAAACGGCAGAAACTGTTCAAGCTACTGAGCCGGTTAAGGCGAAGGATTTATCGGCTCCCAATATCTGTTGCCCACGCTGTGGTCACGAACAAACTTTTGTAACGGTCTGTGGGTTGTGCAAGATGGATTTGACCTTGCACATTCAGCGTTTGAAACGTAAGGAACTGGCAAGGGCCAAGCGTCAACAACAAGCGGTGGGTTGATCTGGCTGCTTAGTAACCGGCGCGGATTTGTCCATGGCAGGCAAGGTATAGCGAATGCTGCGCTGGTTACAGTCCACTTCTTTTACCACCACCTTAATCGCTTGATCCAACTCAATGGTTTGGCTTTTGCTGCTGAGTCGCAATCGCATCGGGTCAAAGCTGTATTTCTCACCCAGTAGTCGGATCTCCACAAAACCTTCAATAAGGTGTTCGTCTAGTCTAACAGTAAAGCCGTTGCTGTTAATTTGTGAGACCTGGCCGCTGAAAGTCTTTCCCTGCAAGGGTTTCATAAATTGGCACTTTAGCCACTGCTCCATTTGTGAGCTGGCTTGGCGGGCATTGTTCTGTGCCTGTTGTAGTGCATCAAGTTTTTCTTGGGGATAGTCTGGTTTCGGTCGTTGATTGAGTATGGCTTTAATAATTCGGTGCACCATAAAGTCACTGAACTTGCGAAGTGGTGAGGTAAAGGTGGTGTAGGCTGGAAGCCCCATGCCTTGGTGGGGTGAGGCGGTAGTGCTTAAATAGCTACGCTCCAGTAGGCGGCTTAGAACAGAGCGCAGTGGAAATGTCAGGGTCTGGCCATCAATACTTTTCATTAACTGCTGATAACCTTCGGGTGTTGCGAAGTCTATCTCCGTTAGTGAGAGCTGTTCATCCGCCAATTTGCGCACATCTGGAATTCGCTCTTGGCGAAATCCAGCGTGAGCGATAAATAGGCCTTGCTCCCTTAACATATCCGCTGCACAGCGATTGGCTGCCACCATGCATTCCTCAACGATACTATGCGCGCTGTTTTTTTGCTGGATTTCAATGTGGTCCAGTTTACGCTGGCTGTTCAGCATTAAGTGATAATCTTGTCTTCCATTAATGACCAAGTGGTTTTGCTCACGATGTTTCCGCAGGGCGCTGCTGGCTGCGTGTAATGCTTGTAGGTTCTCACGCTGGTCATAGCATGCCGTTAAATCTTTGTCGGTTTCCCCTGCCTTTAAATTCTGGGGTGTTGAATGGTGGGTATCCAAAAAGTTTGCAACATGGTCATAGCTGAGTTTTGCCTGCGAGCAGATAAGCGCTTCTGCCATCGTGTAATCATCTATCTTGCCGTCGCTGGAAATCGACATGGTGCACACCAGCACGGGACGCGTTTGCTGTAGAGCTAGTGAACACAGATTATTGGCCAGCTCTTCGGGCAACATTGCTACCGTCCTGCCAGGTAGATAGATAGATGTACTTCGCTGCTGGGCCAGTTTTTCCAGCGCTGAATCCACCGGTATTAACGCACAGGGATCAGCAATGGCAATCTGCAGTTGCCAGCCGGTATCGGTGGTTTGGGCGTATAGAGCATCATCCATGTCCTGGGTATTGGGCGCATCGATGGTAATAAAGGATAGTTTAGTCAGGTCCTGGCGCTGTTCGGTGTCAACGCTTTGTAAACAGTGTTTCCAGTTGGTGGGCCACTCCGGTTCGAGCTGGAATTTGCTAATGGTATAATCGGCCTCAATGCCTGTTTTGTCGGAGGCACCAATTATCGTTAGCACTTTGGCCAGTGGTTTAGCTTGCGGATAGGGGTGACGGCTGATTTTGCAGCGGATGTAATCCCCGTCCTTGGCTCCTTTGCGAACGGAGGCGGGAATAAAAATCCAGCGGTTAAACCGTGGTAAATCAGGCTCGACGAAATGTCCCTGGCCTTTAACAATATAGCGACCGTTAAATTCGTTCAAGGGCGATTCCAGTAGGGCCTCTAGAGTGCCCCTTACTTTAGATTTAGAGTTTTTAGATTTAGAGCCTTTGGTTTTAGAGGTCTTGGCTTTACGTCCGTCGGCTTTAGCGTCTTGGCTTTTGTTTTCCGTGACTACAAGTATTCTAACCTTGTCCTGTGGAAAGACTTTTTGCATTTCATCGGGGGGCAGATAAATTTCCCGGCTGTCCTCTAATACCACAAAGCCGAATTTACGTTGGGTAGCTTTAACAATACCTTCCGCATATTCTTTACTGTCTTGAATTTGTTGTTTTAGTTGCTTGAGTTGAGAGAGGGTGTCGTTATTAAGCATGCCGATGGATACCACTAGTGCGCAGGGTTGAGAATGTCTATTAGGGAAATTCTGGAGGGCAGTAATATTTGCCAGTTATCTATACCCAAAGCGATTGATAATTTAGGTGTTATAGGCCGCTCCTGCACATCCATGCGCCTGCGGCATTAGTGCATCCATGCACGTCACACCCCCTTTTTGCCCATGGCTGCATTGTTGAACTTGACAGTTTGAACTTGAAATATTGACAGTTTCCTGCGTTCAAACGCCTTGCCATGAACAACTTGCCATAGATAAATAAGGGACGACATCTATCCTGACACAGGGGGTAAAACCTAAATTTCAATCGCTTTGGGTATAGGCGCATAGACTAGCGGAAATCTGAGGAAAAGTCAGTTGAAAGCGTTACTTAGATGTTCGAAGTTTGAAACCGGATGCTAGAGACAAAAAGCCTAGTGTCCGGTTTGACCAGAACAGATGTAGCTGCGAATGAACTAGAGGCTATTAACGCCCTCAAGCAAAGGCAAACTATTGAACTGTAATTTGATCTTAATGGATTGTCAAATGTCTGAGATGGATGGTTATGATGCTACAAGGTGTATTCGTCGGGGGGAGGCTGGCGGCCAATACTGTCAAATACCCATCATAGCGATGACGGCAAACGCGATGCAAGGCGATAAAGAAAGCGGGCATGAATGATTACTTATCAAAACCTATCGACCCGGATACCGCAGTGGCGACTCGTCAATAAAATAACATAGTGTTTAATTTAGATTTTTTATCGTTTAGCTCTGCACCCACTGGGTGAGTATCTATTGCTAGCTGTCGTCGGAGGCTGCTGTGGATGATGGTTTTATAAATCGGCCAAAAAAAACGCCCAATTCAAATAACATCCACATTGGTATGGCCAGTAGTGCCTGGGAGATGATGTCAGGAGGTGTTAACAGCATACCAAAAACAAAGCAGCCAACAATAATATAGTGGCGTTTTTTTGCTAGAGCTTGTGGTGTGGTAACACCAGCCCAAATTAATAACACGGTAGCGATTGGGATTTCAAAAGCGATGCCAAAGGCAAAAAATAATTTTAAGGCGATATCGAGAAAGCGGGCGATGTCAGGTGTGTAGTTGACCCCTTCCGGACCAACCGATGAAAAAAATCCAAACACTAAAGGAAATACCACATAATAGGCAAAAGCCAGTCCCGCATAAAATAAAATAATGCTGGAAATTAACAGCGGAATGGCAAGCCGTTTTTCGGCTTGATACATGCCCGGGGCAATAAAACTCCAGGCCTGGTATAACAAAAAGGGCATGGCAACAACGACCGATACGACCAGCGTTAATTTAAAAGGTGTTAAAAATGGGGATGCGACTTCTGTTGCAATCATGCTAGTACCTTCTGGCAACAGAGAGCGCAGTGGTTCAGATACAAAATAATATATATCGTTGGCAAAATAAAACAGGCAGAAAAAAACCAGTAGAATGGCCATTACACAGCGTAGCAGACGATCGCGCAGCTCAGTTAAGTGGGTTATCAGCGGCTGGGTGTCATCATCATTTTGTGGCTTGTCTACAGAATCATTCATGATTTGATAGATGATTTGTCGGTGTTGCTCTTTGAATGGAGAGGTGAATCGGTAGCTTCAGGATTCCCACTGTTATTAATATCGTCTGGTAACGTGTCAAGTTCAGGCTTTAGGTTGCTGGTGATGTGTTGAACGCTATCCTGAAGATCGCTTTTGGTTTGCTCCAGACTTTGCATAATGGATTCGTTGTGGAGTTGCTGCTTGATTTCATCAGCGCCAACTTCGCGTTCGATTTCAGTCTTGATTTGCTGGAAGCTGTGGCGTAACCGCGTCAGCCACAGACTGGCCGTACGGACGGCACCCGGCAACCGCTCGGGCCCCATAATCAGCAGGGATATAACGCCGAGCAGTAACAGTTCCTGAAAGCCAATATCGAACATCTTTGTGGCTGTTATTTATCGTGGTCGGTTTTTTCAGCGTTGGCGTTGTTATCATTCAATACATCGTCGTCGCCTTCGCCGTTGGTTTTGTTTTCTTTTTCATTGTTCATGCTGCTGCGAAAACCTTTAATAGCGGCGCCCAGGTCGCCACCAATATTGCGCAGGCGTTTGGTGCCGAAGAGCATGACCACAATGGCCAGGATAATCAGTAGTTGCCATATGCTGATTCCACCCAATCCCATAGTTATTCTCCAAGAGTGCTAAACCTAAATAAATCAGTGTCAGTTGTTGTCACCAGTTATTACCGAGAGGCTTTTTCTTCCAGCCCCGATAAGTCAAACCGACGTTCCAGTTCAGCCAGCACGGCCTCGCTGCTTTCACCAAGGTGCGACAACATCACTAGCGAGTGAAACCACAGGTCGGCGGTTTCGCCAATCACTTCTTTGTTGTTGCCGCTGATTTGTGCATCTTTGGCGGCGATAATGGTTTCGTTGGCTTCTTCGCCAACTTTTTCTAAAATCTTGTTTAAGCCTTTGTGATGTAAACTGGCAACATATGAAGATGCTGGATCAGCGTCCTGTTTGCGCTGTTCCAGAATGGAGGCCAGTTGTTGCAATACGTCACTCATAGCTAATGTTTGTTTTATCAACTTGTTTAATCGATTAAGTGTTATAAATGTCTTGCGGGTCTTTAATCACTTTTTCAACGGTTTGCCATACGCCATCTTCCAGTCGGCGATAAAAACAGCTACGCCTTCCGGTGTGGCAGGCAATACCGCCGATTTGTTCAACTTTTAACATAATCACATCTTCGTCACAATCGATACGGATTTCCTTGATCGATTGCACGTGGCCAGATTCTTCACCTTTGCGCCAGAGTTTCTGTCTTGACCTTGACCAGTATACCGCCCGCTGTTCTGCTACGGTCAAAGCCAGTGCCTCGCGATTCATCCAGGCCATCATGAGGATTTCGTCGGTCTGGTAATCTTGGGCTATGGCCGGAATCAAACCGTCACTGGCCCAGCTGACCTGATCGAGAAAGTCCTGTTCAAGCAGGGTTTTTGTGCTGGTTTCAGTCATAAATTAACAGTAAGTGATTAATGTAGACATTATGGCATAGATCGGTAAGACATGGATAATGTGGCTTGAGGTGTTAACGCCGCAGCCATAGCAGTCCAGCAACAATGACCAGTACCCAGCTAATCTCGGATATTTTCTCTAGCCCTTGTAATGCATGTAGTTCATCCAGTAACCAGGGGCTAGCAGCGGCCAGTAACAGGAGCAACGCACTGACGGTATTCATGCGGCTGTGTTGCGCTTGTAACTGTTTTTCCAGTTGTTCAATTTTGTTCTGCTGTTGCTTGCTAATCGTGTGTAGTTGCTTGGACTGTTGAAGACTGTCCATCAATGCTTCCGGTAACTGGGGCAATTGTTCCAGCCAGCCTGGCAGATGTTTGCTAATGCGCTTGTAGATGCCTTTTGGGGCGTAGCGATCTTTTAGCCACTGTTTCAAAAACGGCTGTGCTGTATCCCATAAGTTCAGCTGTGGGTAGAGTTCTCGGCCAAGGCCTTCAATATTGAGTAGGGTTTTTTGCAGTAGCACCAATGAAGGTTGTACTTCCATTTCAAAGCGGCGGGCCGTTTGAAATAAATAGATCAGCAACTGGCCAAAGGATATTTCATGCAGTGGTTTTTCAAATATTGGTTCGCACACAGTGCGAATAGCCGACTCGAATTCATTGACCCGGGTCGCCGGCGGCACCCAGCCGCACTCCACGTGCAATTCAGCCACGAGGCGGAAATCCCTCTGGAAAATCGCCAGTAAATTACGGGCCAGATAATATTGGTCGGAATCGCTGAGGGTGCCAATAATCGCGCAATCAATGCCAATATACTGTGGGGTTTCAGGGTGTTCCCTGGAGACAAAAATATTTCCTGGGTGCATATCGGCATGAAAAAAACTGTCGCGAAAAACCTGGGTAAAGAAAATTTCCACGCCCCGTTCCGCTAGCATTTTCATATTGGTGTTTTGTGCTGTTAGCGCGTCCATATCGGTAACGGGAATGCCGTGAATTCGCTCCATAGTCAACACCTTGCGGTTGGTGAAATCCCAGTGCACTTCCGGGACATAGAGCAGGCCGGAACCTATAAAGTTGCGCCGCAGTTGCGAGGTGTTAGCTCCTTCCCGTTGTAAGTCCAGTTCATCGAGAATGGTATGTTGATAATCGTTCACCACTTCCACTGGCCGCAGGCGGCGGCCATCGGGCAAGTATTTTTCGATCAGTTGAGTAATGCTAAGCAGTAGTTTAATATCCTGGCGGATAACTTTTTCAATACTTGGCCGAATGACTTTAACAACGACGTCCTCACCGCTATGCAGGGTGGCGGCGTGAATTTGCGCCACAGAGGCAGAGGCAATGGGCTCGGTAGTGAAATTGGCAAATAGTTCGTCCACTGACTTTCCCAAAGCCCCCTCAATGATTTCGATTGCTTGCTGTGAGGAGAATGGCGGCACCTGGTCCTGCAATTTTGCCAGCTCGGTAACAATGTCCTCGGGGATTAAATCCCGGCGGGTGGAGAGCATTTGGCCAAACTTGATAAAAACGGGTCCCAGTGCTTCCAGCGACAAGCGCAGGCGCTCACCACGGGATTGCTTTGGTGTAGGAAACACCCGCCAAGGGGCAATGGCAAACAGGGTGCTTAAACCTGGAGGCAACTGCTGGGCGTCCACAAAAGTATCTAGCCGATAGCGGATGGCGATGCGGGCGATTTTAGTCAGGCGTTGCAGTCGGGGCACGGTGCTTCTTCTTTCAGGTTCGGCTATTGGTTCAGACGTTGTTTTAATTTTTGGAGTTGTGCTGCCAGTCTTCCGGTGCGCAGTGACAATTGATCGACATCGTTAAAGAAGTTATCCACCTGCCAGCGAGGTGGTGCCAAGCCGCTTTCTTCAACAATGTAATCGTCAAACTGTCGTTTAAAACCTTGCAGGGCTTGTAGGCCAAAGCGAAAACCTTGGTGCAGTCCGCGGCCAAGTTGATGACCGACCACATCACCCAATAGTTTTGCCAAGGGTACTTCCCAATCGATATCCAGTTGCTTAAGAATTTTTTGCAGGGTGATTAGCGCCTGGCTATCGCCGTGTAATGCCAGCTCGCCGTTAATTAAAGCGCTGGCGGGATCGCTGGCGGTGGCTAGTTTAGCGTATTCCTGTGCGCTACCGGTTAAGGTGGTATCGGCGTTGCCGTCGAACATCCCACAGAGGCGCACTTCATCGCCTGCTGGAATCAGGTATAAGCTTAGTTCCGGTGAGGTGCAGTGCAGCAGAAAAACATGGTTCTGTAATGCCTGTAACTTATGCAGTGTTGATGGATCCAGTTGCAGGGCTTTGTTTATGGCTGTTTCCAGACCGGCAATCGCCGCTGTATGCAGGGTGATGCTGAACATTGAGGAATGGGTGTTCAAGGTTTTAGCCCTTTGTGTACAGCGACAATTCCTCCGGTCATATTATAGTATTCGCAACGGGCAAAACCGGCGTCTTCCATCATTGTTTTCAGCGTTTCCTGATCGGGATGCATACGAATGCTTTCCGCCAGATAGCGGTAGCTGTCCCCATCATGGGTAATCAACTTGCCAATGATGGGCAGTATATTAAAGGAATAGGCATCGTAGGCTTTGCTGAGCAATGCATTGCCGGGTTTGGAAAACTCCAACACCAGCAGGCGGCCGCCGGGTTTGAGTACCCGCAGCATGGAGCACAGAGCGGAGTTTTTATCGGTGACATTGCGTAGGCCGAAGGCGATTGTAATACAGTCGAAGGTGTTATCCGCAAAGGGCAGGCATTCGGCGTTGGCCTGAGCGTATTCGATATTGCCGATAATACCTTGGTCGATCAGTTTATCCCGGCCAACGTTGAGCATGGAGTCATTAATATCGGCCAATATTACTCGGCCATCGGACCCAACCAATTTGCTGAATTTGGCGGCTAAATCGCCGGTGCCACCGGCAATATCCAACACGCTATGGCCGGGTCTTACCCCTGACAGTTCGATGGTAAACCGTTTCCAGAGCCGATGAACCCCCGCTGACATCAGGTCATTCATCAGGTCGTATTTGGCCGCCACTGAATGAAATACTCCGGCCACCAGCTCCGCTTTTTTATCGCGGTCGACGATTTTGTAGCCGAAATGGGTGTTGTTAGAGTCGGGTTTAGGGTCGGACATGCTGCAGTCTACTGAGTTATCGGACCGCTATTGTAGCGATTATCCTGGTAAAAGCTATTTGCATCTACTGAATGAATCTGGATTGAGACTGGGAGCCAATCTGTCGGTAGGTTGTTTCGGCTCGCTATCGTTTTTGATGATTTCCTCCGCCACTTTCCGTGAAATGTTGGCGGTGGCCAAATTGGGGGTGGATCTGGAAAGTGTTGAACGATTCTTCTAGGATTATGGACGAATTTTGGAAAAATTGAGGTGGTAGCCGCAGGGCTGGTATAGGGCATGTGGGTGACTCTAGATATCAAGTTCTTGGCGTAACGTCTGCATCCGCTCTTTGCGTTCCGCATTGGTTAAGGGCTGGTTGATGGTTTCCGAAATGGCTTTAGGCACCGGTATATCCAAGCGCTCACCATTGATCACCCGCTCACAGATAATGTCATAATTGCGTTTAAATACCGGTAAGGCCTTGGCTTCGCTATTACCTGCCAAGAAAAACCAATCTGAGACTTTACCTGCCCAATATACCGCCGGGTGTGACCATTGCTGCTCAGCCTTGGGTGATGCGGCGCGGCAGGCTTCCAGATAGGCGTTGTAGACATCGGGCAAACCCAGTTCCTCTGGGGGTTGGTCACAAAATTTTCTTATGGTATACAGGGTGGGAAGGTACTTGGATTCCTTAATCGCACGGCGGGTCCCAGCCATAATTCTTTCTGCGGGGATGTCACGTAGAGCGTCCAACCATAATTGCTGGGCCATAATCACCTGTTCAGTAGTGCCAAATCCTTTGTGAAACTGGTTGTGGTAAGCCAGTTCAAATTGGGTAAACATTTGGCTGATTGCATCAGCTTGGGCGATGGTCGGCTGTTCCATGTTAGATGCCTTCGACGATGCCTTTTGCCCAGCTTCGGTCGGTAAGCCGTTTGATGAGGCTGCCATCTTTTGCCTGACCTGGTTGATGATCGATTGACTGTCTCGCATGTACTTGTTCCATGTTGTGACGTGTAGCCCACTGGTATTTAGTGTGTTGCAAAAACTTGGTATTCCAGGAGCGTTGGATCTCTTTGGTATCGCGCCAGAATAATACGAACTCTGGCACCAGTTGGCGAGAGAAGTCGATATCGATATTGGCTAGCCGCAAGATATCGTAAACATCTTCGTTGGGTTGCCAATTAGAGGCGATTTGTCGCGGCTCGTAATCCAATTCCAGTGCCTGGGTGTACTTGGCCCACTGCCGGCGGATATGGGCAATAAACTTGGAGTTCCAGGTGCTGCTGACTTCGCCCCGTTCGCGCCAGTAGAGCACAAACTCGGGGATGGCATCTTCGATAAAGTCGGGACTCACATCGGTTCGCAGTAATATTTCCAGTGCATCGGGGCTGGGTTGCCATTCACCTTTGATATCGTTGGATTGAGTGCTAGCGCTAATAGCCGCTGCTTGGCGGCTTTGAAGGAAGCGCCACTCTTTTAAAACATGTTGGCGAAATTTACTGTGCCAGGAATGGGATACCTGCTGTCGTTCCCGCCAATAGAGTACAAAATCTTCTCGTTGTTGCAGGGCAAAGGCGCGTGGAATGTTGTGATTCAGTGCCAGCAGTTGTAACAGGTCTTCATCGGGTTGCCAGTTATCGGCCAGCAAGCCCGCGCCCCTGGTTGCCGGTTTATTTGCTGCTGTCGGTGCCATGCTAGCCGAAATAGACACAGTGGGAGGTGTGATGTTGCTTGCGGTCTGCTCATTCATAGCAAAGGATAAATGGTCACAGTGATTAAGCGGCGGGGAGTTGATCAGAATAACACCTTTATCCTTAAGGCTTTTACTAATGCGTTGCAGTTCGTTGTTGTCCCAAAAGGGTAATAATGCTTGTAATTCTACTCGTTGGATAGTGAACCACTGATAACCCTGCTTACTGTTGTCCTGACCAAAAACGGCGGCATCATTTAACAGCTGCAATAGCACTGCCTCTTCCAGGCCAATGGTGGTGGCCAAGGAAGGAGAAATAACGATGGTGCGCTCAGGTATCAATGATGACATAGGGTCTTATTGACTTAGGGTTTAACAACTTAGGGTTTAACAACAAGGGGCCTGATCATAGTAGGTTGGGTTCCACCGTTGTGTTGACATTTTTATCGGTCCGATAGCTTGGCAGAACTATCGAGATAGACGATCTATTGTACGGGGCGCAATGGAGTGGCACCAGCTTCGAGGGTGGAAATAAATACTGTTAATATATACAGTTGTTGGGTAAGATGCAGAGCGCTATCAATCAATACAGTGTCCAGTTTACCTTATTTTGAAAATAAGACGTCCTGAGAATAACAATATGGCCAAACGCAAAACCGCTTATGTCTGCAACGATTGTGGTTCTGACTACAGTAATTGGCAGGGGCAATGTAAAGATTGTGGTGCTTGGAATACGTTGACAGAGATTAAGTTGGCATCCTTCCCTAAGGCTGGCAAAGAAGTCCGCTTCCAAGGCTATGCCGGAGCAGCCAATAGCCAGCAGTTGCAAACCCTGGATGAAATAAACCTGGAGGAGATGCCGCGTATCCCCAGTGGTACCGGAGAATTTGACCGAGTGTTGGGGGGTGGCCTGGTGCACGGATCGGCGATTTTAATCGGTGGTCATCCTGGAGCGGGGAAAAGCACCCTGCTGCTTCAAACCATGTGCCATTTGAGTGAATCAATGGATGCGCTTTATGTCACCGGTGAAGAATCTCTGCAGCAGGTGGCAATGCGGGCTCAGCGCCTGGGGTTGCCTACGGATAAACTGAAAATGCTATCGGAAACTAATGTTGAAACTATTTGCGCCCAGGCAGAAAAACTTAAACCCAAGGTGTTGGTGGTGGATTCAATTCAAGTGGTGCATAGCGACGATATCACGTCGGCGCCTGGTAGTGTTTCGCAGGTCCGTGAATGTGCTGCGTATTTAACCCGTTATGTTAAGCAGACTGGGACAGTGTTGTTTTTAGTGGGCCATGTGACCAAAGATGGTAGCTTGGCGGGACCGAAAGTGCTGGAGCATATAATCGATTGCTCGATTTTATTGGCGGGTTCAGAAGACAGTCGCTTGCGTACTTTGCGGGGGCAGAAAAATCGTTTTGGTGCTGTCAATGAGCTAGGGGTCTTTGCCATGACTGAGCAAGGCTTGAAGGAGGTGAAAAACCCTTCCGCCATTTTTCTTTCCCGAACCGATGAGCCCGCTTCTGGCAGCGTAGTCATGGTCGTGTGGGAAGGTACCCGGCCATTATTGGTAGAAATTCAGGCGCTAGTAGATGATTCGCAACTGGGAAATCCGCGGCGCGTGGCTGTGGGGCTGGAACAAAATCGCCTGGCCATGTTATTGGCGGTACTGCATCGTCATGGCGGCTTACAAGTCAGCGATCAAGATGTATTTGTCAATGTGGTGGGTGGCGTCAAGGTGTTGGAGACTAGTGCGGATTTATCCTTACTGATCGCTATTGTTTCCAGCTTCCGTGATAAATTGCTGCCTCAGGATTTGGTGGTGTTTGGAGAGGTAGGGCTGGCGGGAGAAATTCGTCCTGTCCCCAGTGGACAGGAGCGCATTCAGGAAGCCGCCAAACATGGGTTTAAACGCGCCATAGTGCCACAAGCCAATGTGCCCAAACACGGTGTTGAGGGCATGGAAGTTATTGGTGTCAGTAAATTGGTGGAGGCGCTGGAGGCGATATGATCATAGGGGTGAGAAGCAAATGGCACTGACTTAAGGCTATAACTGAGGAGCTTTGAACCTAAATAAATCAGTTGATACCCAAAACACTCCGCGAAAAGCGCGTCGCGGGGCAGGCCCTAGGTTCAACTGATTTTTCTATGACAGGTTGAACCCGCTGTTCGCAATGCAAGGCCCACTATCGGTTGGAACCCCACGCCCTTTAGCGGGCCTTGCATTGCGAACAGCTACTCCGGTGGTACCCGGATACTGCACAGTCTAGCCACCCTCGGTAGT
>JAZFYA010000265.1:0-7166 GCA_036443315.1 Pseudomonadales bacterium | reverse complement strand
CACTTCTCGTGAAAGAGGTCTACTGTTTCGTTTGCCGTATCCAACACTAGCTTTTCCGGAAACCGCGCATTAGCCGCTAAATGAGTTAACTCATCCAAGCTAAATTCATCAAATCTTTTACTTCTACTAACTTTCAGCGCCATTGTTTCATCGGCGACATATGGAATTGTGGACACAAAGTCGTAGGCAGGAGCAATTGAGGCTGTGCGCGGGTCATTATAAATCAACGACCAATTTTTTAAATGCATATCCGCATTGCCAATAAGAGCATTAAAGACCAACCTCCGGACAAATTCCGCAATATCACTCTCTTGCCCCTCAATGCCAATGACTTCGGCGATATTACGCATACTCGCCTTGTCGTACTTATTGTGCGGATACACCTTAAAGATTTGTGCAAAGTCCTCAATATGGATTGCCGAGCCGTCATCACTCCGATCAAAGCGCTTAATCGCAAAGGCCGTATTCCCGTATTTCCCTATGCCTTCGGGAATGTTTTCTATCTCTTCAATCCCAATCAACTTGTTTTCTGGAACATCAATACCTACTAAGCGTGCCAGCTCCATCATAGAGAACTCATTCTCTGGTACACCTTCGTGAGAACTCCAAGGAAGCTTCACAATCCAAGAGCCGCCCGCCCCATCTACCGGAACCGTTAATCCTCCGGCGGCCTGCTTAACGGCTGAAAATTTCAACTGAACACCAGCTAGAGAAAAGCGCAGCGCTTTTCCCCTACCAGATTCCTCCTCCAACGGCTCTTTAACATTTGGAGGAAACGCTTCTCCATCAGCGGGTTCAATGGCGATAGCTCCGGGCAAGTCTTGGCCAAGCACCCAGAGAAGGAAGAACTCCCGCTCAGGATTGACGCCTGCTCGCTCAGCGAGATATTTGCGCATAGCCTCTTCGGGCAAGAGGTTAGAGAAAAATGGCATCAACTTGGTTTGATATGGCCTAAACTCGGTAATGAGCTCTCCAAGTGCGTCTTTAAATCCAAGGCTTAAGATCGCTCGATTCTGGTCTTCAATATAGCTTTCCGTAAAAGCAAACAACGAACGGTCTGAACCAACGTCGGTAATCGTGCCAATCAGCTCGCTATAGAGCAATACATTCAACGTGGAGACATTACTCATCATCCACCTCATCTAGGCTATAAGCTGGCTTGGTTGCTATAACTGGAGCGGGGCTATGAGCGGCAACATGTCTAATCGACCTTAGCTGCTCTTCAGCTTTTCTGACAGCCTCACTAAGCCTTGAATTTTGCTTGAACGCTTTCTCTATAACCTTGGTCGCGCTCTCGATCTTTTCCAGCGTCTTAATATTAGGCTGAAGACGCTCAATTTGACGGGTTAATCTGTTGATTGACTGCAGCTCTTTCGGCAAGCTGGGAAAAGCAGCCAGCGTAGAGGCTTTCGCTATTGCATCATCAAACTTGGAGAGTTGTTTTTGAATCCGCCGATGAGCTTCTGAGATGTCTGTATTGATACTGCTACGCACAATTGATTTCACCGCGGGAATAGACTTCTTAGGCACAAGCTCTAATTCGAGATCAAGAACGCGGGCAAGCGCGACCAAACTAGAGACTCTCAAATCCACCCCACCACTCTCGATCTTCGAGATATGACTTTGAGGCACGCCAGACTTGGCACTTAGCTCTCTTTGGCTAAACCCCTTACGTTGACGCGCCTCTCGGAGGCTTTTGAGTATCCGGCCGTTCACATAAGACATGACTGATCTATCTTTCTATATCTGAATATCAATATGATATGCATTAATATATCATATATACCCTCTCAATGAAAACACATGATCTACAGTTATAGATCATCAAAAAGAATTTGATATGCCTTTACAGATCAACAAGACTTTATTGATCTATTATTATATATCAGAATATCGCCAAGCAGTCAGCAAATCTTCATAACCCCCCCTAAAGACGGTAGCGTGCTGGGCCTGCATATTTTAGAGATGGATATTAACGATCTTTATCTTTTTGTTTTTCTTTGCTCTGATTAAACCTTGGAGGCTTCTGAGCATCAGCAGAAGGACTCCCCTTCCTGTCAAATTCTTGTTTCACATGTTCTGGTGACTTATTTGAAGCCACTTTCTTTGACAAAGCGCCTCTGAATATGAATTTCTTATTTTGCTTCAAGAATATGGGAAAGAGACGACATACCCTTTACACCTTGACGCAAAGCTATACGAATATTCCGCACGCCATCACGCTTTAGAGAGCCTTTGGTTCTCAATCCATTGGCGGCGGTGTTGGTAATTCTTGCCGCTGACGTGATCGATACCGCAAAGCAAGGTGCGGCGTACACAGCGCGAAACAACGTGGTAGTAAGGTGTGTCTCGAACGGAGATAAGTTCCTTTCTTGGGCGAGTCATCGTCATTTCTTTGAGCGATTGATGGGTTGCTATGCCAATGGGGAGCTGATAGGTTGTCAATTGTAGAGTGTGTGTCTTAGTGATTCGTGATTCGGTAAATGAAAGGTACTGTAGTAATGAAAATGGATGAATCGATTAATATATTTGGTGAAAAACTAGAAGTGTGTGGTGAAAATCCAATGACCGGATTTTACCGAGATAGCCAATGTAATACCTGTAAAGACGACGTTGGATCACATACCGTCTGCATCAAAACTTCAGAGCAGTTTTTGGAATACTCCAGATTTAAAGGGAATGATTTATCGACTCCAATACCAGAATTTGATTTTGCAGGATTAAGGCCTGGAGATAGTTGGTGTTTATGTGCTGCACGATGGCTAGAGGCAGTGGAAAGCAATATGGCACCGAGAGTTTATCTCAAAAGAACTCATATCAAAGCGTTGGATATTGTTCCAATGGAGTTACTCAAGAAATTCGCAGTCGATTTAAATTAGCGCACTGAGAACAAGCTATGTCCGCGTCTGACACTTGAGTATTTGGAGCGGATTTTCCACATAGCGTATGATTCCGCTGAACTGTCTGAGTTTTATCTTTGCGGTTTGCACAAATTGGACTGGCAGCTAACGGGAGAATAAAACCAGCTCCGAATTCAGGGCAGCTCTAAAAATGCGCCTTCGCCTAAAGCGCCGGCTGTTGGCGACCTCACGCAAAAATTACTATTTTTAGAACTTCCCTTACTGTAGTAAGGGCCATTGGTTCCTATGAGAATGGCACTGACCGTTTAAAAAAAACAAGTCTTGAACATTGTTATATATTGCATTTTAGGGTTTCCGATGGCAATTCTCCGTAAATACTTTTGTAAGTAGAAGCGAAACGTCCTAGCTGCGTGAATCCCCATTTCATAGCAATCTCTGTTACGCCGATATGATCCTGAGGCGAAATAAGTTCACGTCTTACATGCTCAAGCCGAAGCATTCTTAAATAGGTCATCGGCGTCATTTGTTTGAATTTCCTGAAATTTTCAAAAAGACTGCGCTCATTCGTGCCTGTTGCATTGACCAAATCTTCCATTGAGATTTTCGATACCAGATTATCCTGTATATATTGCTGGGCTCGCTTAACGCAGGCAGGTATAACAGCGTGCTTGTAACCATTTAATGCATCAGAATAATTATGCGGTTGTGCATAAAGCAAATTTGTAATAATCGTGCTCACCGTATGTTGAACAGAGGGGCCAGCTATCATTAGTGAGTCATTATTATCAAACTCTTCCACCAGATAGTGAATAAAACGGCACCAAGATGCTGCTTTAGGGTTTTCCATCGGCATTAATAATTCAAAATTAACCGGGTCTGTTACTGGGATTTCAATAAGTTTATTCAACTTATGCTCCAATATCGAGCGATCAATTTTTACATGAATCTGTTTGCTATCAGCACTCCATTGCTGAGTCATTTTACGCTGATAGGGTGACACAAAGGCAACATCTACATCCGATAGCCCACATTCTTCGTCAGACTCAACCCATGTAGATCCTGTTAGAGGGATCTGAATAAGATAAAAATCATCTATAGAGGCAGATATTGTTACTTCTGCACCGTATTCCAAAAAATGGAGGGACACACCTGAAAATGAAACCTGATTGTGTGTGGCATTGAGCTGTTCACCAGCATTTTTCATATGTAACTCATGCTCTACGTATTCTTTTGCAAGCTCCGAACAAGCTTGGTTGGGATCTTTAACATGAAAGTGCAAATGCTTTGATAGTGGGGTATCCATCATTTGATCCTGATGCTTTTTTATGGCTACGTATGGTGTTCCCTATTTTTTATATCCTTAAGTCTATTCAGTTTTTAATAGGGCTGTTATTCTATATTATCTTAATGGCAACAAAATACGCAGTATTTGTATATTGCCCGCAGAATAAGAATACCACGAAGACAATAACTATCAAATTAATCATAATTTTAATGCTTAAATCCCTGTCAAAATCTCTTTGTAATAACTTCTTGGCTTAACATTAAAAGTACAGTATTTGCACATTATTCGCAGGATAGGCATAGCGACAGACACCATCGTTCTGGATTATTAATGTGGCCTCCATGGTTGGAACTATCAAAGCATTAGCAGAAAAACGAGCAGCATTAAAATTCACAATGACCGGAGCAATAAGAAATGAAGTCGAACAATACTCAAGAGAAAAAATTGCGCGCCATTACTAGCGAGGTAAGCCGACTGGATTGGAATGAAATCATACCGGAGCTTAATGTAAAAGTGCTTGTTGTCGATGAAAAAAGGCACTCTGTTAAATTTCTTATGAAAGCAGACGCAAGCTGGAAGCCCGGTTTACATCGACATGTCTGTGAAACGTCTGTATTAGCACTTGATGGCACTATTTCGAATCAGAATACTGGCCGCGAATATGGACCTGGAAATTTTTTCTATCAGAAAAGTGGCAATACTCATGTTGAGGACATGGGTGAACAAGAATGTTATGCTTACGTCAACATTCCCGAAATAGGAATGACACCATTTAGCATGTAGTGTTCCTGGCTCATCACTTTTCTTGAACAAAACACAGCCAATATTGAACATAAGATTCCCCTTGTTTTATGGTTTACGCATCACGGTTATTAACCGGGAGTATGACCCAGCGCGAGATGGCTTGGAAGGATCTAACGATTATAAACTTTACCAAAAAACCGTTTTGTGGGCATTCTCTTTCTTTTCTACCTTTGCCTTCTCTCACGATAATCTAGGATCTATCGAAATCGATAGCCTTTACTCTCAAACTTCTTTATCAGGGTATAATGTTCGCCTGCCACTATCAGAGCAGTTGCGATTTAGCCTGATGATGGCCATTTCGACTAATTAACTCACCGAACAACCTAGCGTATACTGTTTGTTTACGCATAAGGAGTGGGCAGTACAATCGTATTGTGTCGTTTTTTGTAACTGTCATATCGAGCCCAAACGCCTACAAATAAATGCCAAATAGGTCAATGGGTTGACCTATTTGGTTGCTTCTGTTGATATATACAATACCCTTTCTTTTCATCACCTTAACCTTCCATTCGAGTACCACAAGTGAATATTAATCAACACAGTAAAATACCCGTTGTATGGTCCATCTCCAGCTCTGATTCCGGTGGTGGCACGGGAATACAAGCAGATTTACATACCTACCACGATTTTGAAACCTATGGCTGTACCGTTATTACCGCGTTGGCCGCACAAAATTCCTTTGCGCAAGGCTATGTGCTGGCTACCAAGCGCAAGAGTGTAGTAGCCCAGATCAATGCACTGGATAGTGATATGCCTGCAAAGGTGATTAAAGTAGGGGTGTTACCCAACCGTGAAATATTAGAAACAGTCCTTAAGTATTTGGATGACTATAATGGCTTTGTAGTTTACGACCCGGAACTGGAGCGCAGTGGCGAGCTATTTTCGGAGGCTGCTGATCTGATAAAGAGTGCTTTGCTACCACGGTCTGACTTGTTGATAGTCAATACGCAGGAAGTGCAGGCTATTTTGGATCTTAATATCGACTCACAGGCAGTCATGGTGACGGCGGCAGATAAGCTATTGGCGCTGGGGTCCCGCTCTGTATTAGTGACCGGCGCACAGTTTGACCCGTTGCCAGGTAAGCGATTGGATTATTGGAGCGATGGTGAAACGCATTTTTGGGTAGCTATTGAGGCCGTTGACACGGCGCATAACCGCGGTGGGGGTAGTACCTTGTCAGCAGCTATTACCGCGAGTATAGCTCGGGGGCTGGACATTCAAGCAGCGTTGCAGCTAGCCAAGGCTTATGTGACCCGGGGCATACGGGAAGCGAATCAATTAGGTAGTGGGCCGGGTTCGGTCGCTCATTTGGGGATGCCTCAGGATGGAAATGACATGCCGCAACTCTCTGTTGATTTACCGGTTGCCTAGAAGGCTGATGGAGTACTAAGGTTTATGCGTAGCCACGACTCATTATTGATGATTATTTTTCTGTGGTTGCTGAGTCCGTGTTTGTGGGCGGTCGATGTACAGGTGCAGGGTCTGCTTAAGGGCGCAGTCATTCTGCAAATCGATGGCAAACAGCGGATGCTAAAAGTCGGTCAGCGCAGCCCGGAAGGGGTACTACTGATTGAGGCGGACCCGAAACAAGCGGTTGTTGAGATTGATGGTGAGCGCCAGCGGTTAACCTTGAGTCGTCGCATTAGTAGCAAGTACAACCCCGTTTCAACGCCTAAAGTGACCATTCGTCGCAACGCTATCAACCAATTCATCACCACAGCTAAAATCAATGGCAAGCGCTTACAGGTACTAGTGGATACTGGGGCAAATGCAGTGGCTATGAGCAGTCGCGATGCGACCAAGTTGCAGATTGACTACAAGCAGGGCGTGCCGAGTATGGTTCGAACCGCTAGTGGTGACGCTCCGTCCTATCGCGTGGTGCTGCGTTCCGTCGATGTTGGTGGCATTCAGGTTAGTAGAGTGATGGCCTTTGTGATTGAAGGTGATTACCCACAGACAGTATTACTGGGGATGAGTTTTTTGCAACATGTGGAGCTCAGCGAACAACATGGAATCCTCACCCTCCATGGCAAGTACTAAGTCTACTATACCCAAAGCGATTGAAATTTAGGTTGAACGCCTGAGGTAATGAACCCGCTGTTCGCAATGCAAGGCCCACTATCGGTTGGAACCCCACGCCCTTTAGCGGGCCTTGCATTGCGAACAGCTACTCCGGTGGTACCCGGATACTGCACAGTCTAGCCACCCTCGGTAGT
>JAZFYA010000264.1:0-44135 GCA_036443315.1 Pseudomonadales bacterium | reverse complement strand
CATCGATGAACTCCTCTTCCTTGAGTCGTCAGTGGATTTGAAATGTTGAGACTGACAATAATGCCAAAAGTAGTAGTAAGCTGCAAACTTATCAGCGTTAGGTCGCTAAGTTGCTGGCGTCCCCTGTACGTTTCGCGTTACATAACACCATCCGCTGAGACAATGGTGCTTATCTAGTGGCGGCAAGGACAGCAAAAGAATCGTGGGTTTGCGTATCTTTCCGAAGGATGCCGATGTTTTCATAGCGTTTTAAAATTAGATGTTATTTAGCCGTACGAGTAGCGTTTAACTAAATACGAGTACGAGGGACAAAAAAAATCAACCGTTAGTGTCGCAGAGAATCTCAATTCAACTGTGCGCTATTCAATGCGTGTGCAGACCCCGAGTTAGAGAGCAATGACTACCGTCTTGACAGTGCCAGGAAAAAATAAATAAAGATGCAGCCGAACAGGCACGGCTTTGCCGCACAGCAACGGCAAATATTTTTCGTTACACAATAAACGCTTTAAACGCGTGACGGGAAGGACCGGGATACCCGGTAGGCGCTGGTATGGTCAAGTGAGTGCTTATTTAATGCGTGGTTTTCAACTCGCGGCTTTCACCCTGCAGTGGGAGTACGAATAAAGGGGCTCCACCTCCGATACGGTAAATCATATTGAATGTCGAGAATTAATTTGGAAGCTATTCGACAAGGAGTTTGTTATGAGCGAGCACGAAATAAATATTTTGATTGTGAGCGCTGTAGATTACCGACAAAACAGCATGTCGAGCTTGTTGCAGCGCAATGGATATACGGTCTTTCATTCAAATACTGCACTATACTACTCTGAACAAAAAAAAATTGACCTCATCATTGCTGACTGCCGACGGGGAGTTGATCTGCTGAATTCAATTATGCAAACAGAGAGTACCAAGATAGCGGTTGTCGCATTGATTGATATTGTTCATGGGATGAGAGAGTCTGTTTATTCCTCTGGCGCATGGGATTACATCATGAGCCCTGTCATCGCTGACGAATTACTTATTCGAGTTAAATCTTGTCTTTGCCTTCACAAAGCTAGAGACAGCAATCGCCCGTCATCATTTGACAATAACAACCACAGCCCTGAACTTGAAGTTTATGGTGTCGAAAAAACCCGCAATAGTGAAATCGAATTAGTTAAAAAAACCTGTCAATTTTTATTACACGACCTGTCCATCAACCACTCGCGTAAAGAATTGGCTTATAAGATGGGAACAAACCGAAGCAAACTTGCTCAAGTCTCAAAAAATGTATTGGGTACGGGTATTTATCGCTGGTTGATTGGGGAGCGCATGAAAGAAGCCAAAAGGCTTTGTATGGCAACGGATCTATCCATACAAGAAATAGGCTATCGGGTTGGATACAGTAACCCAGATTCTTTCTCTACAGCGTTTAAAGCACGCTTTAAACTGTCACCAATGCAATGTCGAAAAAATGACAAATTGTAAGAAATTGCGGTCAGAATGTAAGGTATGAAATCTCAATCACTGTATGCTTTGTACCACTCGATGACGACTTATTCGACGGTTCACATCCCTCTTATATGTCGCAGTCACGACGGGTTAACGACCGATTTTTTTACAGTATACGAATACACCCGTAGGGCGGTAGCGTGCTAGCACTGGAAAATAAATCCTCGATGTGTGACTGGAGTGGTTCTAAACGCTTTGGCTATAGGCCGGCGGGTTAATTGGCTAGGGAGAAAGGCGTCTCGATGTTATCAAAAGAACAGAACGACAAATCCTGGTATCTTATTTACAGCAAACTCAGGATCTCTTCAGGTTAAACGACCTTCAGCCTGTCCACCTGAGTTTTACGTTATTTTTTCTCGGCCCCCTCAATAACTTCTTCAAACAGGAATAGCCCCATGCAAGGTATGAATGCCGAAACGGGACGGATGCTTGAAGACATCGAGCATCTGCAACAATCCATTCGCGACATCTTATCGACGCCGGTGGGCGCGCATTGGATGTGAGCTAATAGCGAATGTATAGATGACGCTATTTTTTCTGATCATCTATTTTTCCGATCAAGCATAGGATAATACGTACCATTGCCCCCTTACAACGGGGACATTGTCTAAAAATGAGAAGAAAGCGAGAAAAAGCATGACAACGCCTTTGATTACCCTATCCAACACCGAAATTGAAGACTTGCTGGAGAGCGCCGCGGAGAAGGGCGCAATACGAGCCCTGGCCAATGTCGGACTGGATAGCGAAGAAAGCACGGCACATGATATTCGAGAGCTGCGTTCGCTACTCCAGGCCTATACGTTGGCCAAACGCACGGCCTGGCAAACGATCATACGACTGATCACCACAGGCTTTATTCTCGCCCTGATCGCGGGGGCGGCGATTAAACTGAAAATTTTCGATGGGCCGTGATAAGTGAATATAAACCAACATGAGGCATAAACGATGTTAAAGAAACCGAAGACGACGAAACAGTCAACTGCTACGGTGCAAGAGCAGGCAAAGCCCGGCATGATCCAACGCAGCACGGCTCAACGAAGAGTGACGCGGCCCTGCGGATGTGTGTTTACGGCAACTTCTGCGTGAATCCCCCCATCCCTTCCTGATGTAATACGCTCCACCCTTAACGGTGTCCGATATTTCTTCTTACTGGTATAAAAAAATAGTGATTGGGTTAACACATAAGGCGCAAGGAAAGGGTTTTGAGTTATTGTCTGTTTTCTCCTATCGAGTTGATCCGATGCTTAAACAGGCGCCTACTCGCTTTCATTAACGAAAAAATAAATGGGCTATTTATTAAAAAATACGTGACATGGCACGCAGGAATCCCGATGCGAATTGTACGGAATCAAGACAATTGCGGGAGGCGAAAATGGCAGCACGACTTGAAAAGCTGGAAAATATTTTGACGAATAATACTGTTTTAGAGAATGGGTTTTCTCCCGCTATGAAAGCGTTGGAAAAAGTCCGCTAGAAGTATCAGTCAGTCATTTTCCACCGGGAACGAGCAAATGGAACAAGATTGAACATAGACTATTTTCTTTCATCCGCATCAATTGGCGAGAAAGGCCACTAACCCGTTATCATAGAATTGATCACATCAACGACAACCAAAACAGGCTGGGTAGTAAAAGCGCGATTGGACAAGAAAACCTATGCGAAAGGCAAAAAAAGTACCAGACCACGAAATGAGAAATTTAACAACAATCAAAAATCAATTTCATGGGGAATGGAACGATACAACCAAGCCGAGAAAATGGTCATTCTAAGACACGCAGGTTATTTTGTGACAACGCCTTAGGCAAGCATTGTTAACCATTCAGCCATCCAGCCATCCAACAAATCAGAGACTTAATTCATGAAAGGCGATTTCTCAAAAACGCGCTTCGACAAAACCAAACACTACAGCAGCGTCCGCATGCAACAGGGCCGCGTGCAACTGGATGCCGACTGGAATGAGCAGGTGGATATTGTTAACCGGCGCATTCAGATGGAAACGCAGGACTTTATCGGTGGTCATGGTACGCCTACTGCCGATGAGGGATTTTCGATATCAGTGGTCGATGGGCAAAATTTACAGATCGGCGCGGGTCGCTATTATGTCGAGGGTATATTGTGTGAGAATGAAGCCAATGTATTCTTTACTGAACAGCCGGATTACCCCGGTGCGAGTTTGCCGGCAGTCGACGGTTTTTACCTGGCGTATTTGGATGTCTGGCAACACGGTATCACGGCGATAGACGACCCCACGCTGTTAGAGTCTGCATTGGGCGGTGTGGATACGACGACGCGTATTAAAAATATTGGCCAAGTGAAGTTAATGCCGCTGGATACCACCGACATTGCCGCGCCCGATTGTAACAATATCTTCGCAGCCGATACGCCGGCGGGTGAGACTGATCAGCAGACCTGGGACGACTTGACGGCTTCCGCTAGCGGTCAATTGACTGCGCAGGTCAGTGATAGCGCGACGTTGGACAATAGGCTCTACCGAGTGGAGATTCATCAAGGGGGAGACAAAAGCACGGCAACCTTTAAATGGTCACGGGATAATGCAGCAATAGCCGTGGGCATCGACACCATTAGCTATAGCAGCCATCGGATCAACATTCATCCCGCCGGGATGATGCAAGCGCAACTCGCTACGGGACAATGGTTAGAGCTAAATAGTACGGCACGAGAATTACGCAATGAGGCGGGGTTTTTTGTTAAATTAGCCCATGTAGACAATACCCTATTGGACATCGCAATATGGGATCCGGCTATTCTTCAAGAGTCGGACCCGCAAGCCTATCTCGATGGCCTGCAACTGACGATCGCACGGCGTTGGGATACGGAGCAGGTAGCGGTCAGTCATACACAATTTAATGATTTTGTGACCATTCTGGAACCCATTGTCGACCTGGGCGATGAACTCACTATTCAGTTACATGCTGACGACTTACCCGACAGGCTAAGCGCGGGTGAATTTCTGGCATTATCCCGGCAAGCATTGATCGATAATAATGAGGACGGCTACTTTGTGTGGTTGCAAACCATCACCGATAACGGCGACAATACAGTTACCCTGACTGCCGACAAGATCAACGCTGACCCGGCTGAATCCCTCGCCAATTTGGATAAACTGCGTCGCGTCAATACGGTGGACGAGGCGATCGAGCAGCGTGATTTTATCGCCCTGGAGCAGGGTTTGGAAATAAACTTCTCGGAAGGGAATTATAAATCCGCTGACTATTGGTTGATCCCCGCACGTGCCGCCACCCATAACATTGAGTGGCCGCCGGCAAGCGCCCAAGCACCCCATGGTGTTGCCCATTATTATACGTATTTAGCCATAGTCGAATTGAACAATGGTGTTTGGCAGGTGTTCAATGATTGTCGGTTGGTCTTTGAACCCATCGCAAGCTTCAAGTCTTTAACCGCATTTTCTGCCGAAAACAGCGCCCCCATTGCTGCTGTTCATGTCGATGATGTCGGCCAAGTCGGGATCGCTACAACCGATCCACAGGCCACCTTAGAGGTTGTGGGTTCAAGTCGTGTGAGTTCGTCCACCCTGTCCAGTGCGCAGATTGGCCACTATGAACCCGATGATAGTGGTTATGCCTACCAGCAGGTTGATGTGCTGGATGGTATTGCTTACATCGCCGCCGCCAGTAGCGGTTTGCATATTGTCGATGTCAGCAACCCGGCACTACCCTACGCCCTGGCTATGACGGCGGAGGGTGGCGGTGAGGCGTATGATGTGAGGGTTATTGAAGATACCGATACGCGTTATGCCTACCTCGCCGCAGGTACCAAAGGCCTGCAAATTTTCGAGGTGAGCGATCCAACCGCACCTCTCTTCAGAGCCTACAGTGTCTACGGACAGGATCCGCCCGATGCCAGGGCGATTCGGGTGCTCAATAACAATGCTTATTTGGCAGACGCCAACACCGGCTTGCATATCCTGGATGTCACCAACCATTCGCCCGCCGCTAGCGATTTTATTCATATTGACGGGATTATCGCGGCTAATGATCTTGTGGTGATCGGCGACTATGCCTATGTTGCCGGTGAAAACGCCAGCAACGAACAGGGTCTACACATTGTTCATTTAATGACGCAGACGGTAGTGGGGAAACTTATTGTCGCCAATACGGCGCTCAGTATTGCGATTGAGGGTGACGTTGCCTATGTTGGTGTGGCCAATAGTGGCGGCTTAGTTAGCATCGACATCACTGATCCCATGGCACCTGTTGAATTGCACCGTATTGCCTTCATGGCGGATGTGAAACAGATCGTGACGTGGCAAGACAAAGCCTATCTGGCTATCGATACCCTGGGGTTACAGATCATCGATATCAGTGAACCCACACAGCTTAAGTTATTACACAGTGCGGAAATAAAAAACAACGCGTTAGGCATCACATTCGTTGATAACAAGGTCTATGTGACCCATGCGGAGCCCGGCTTGCATATCTTGGATGTGTACACGGCCAATACCCATTTGCAGGTGGAAGCGAATGCATTAACCATTGAAACTCAAGCCATCGATGCACTACGCCCCCACCAAATACCAATGCTGACGCAAGTGGCAAGTTATGCCACACCTGCACGGGCCCAACAATTGAGTGTGCTGGATCATTACGTCTACATTATCGAGTGCGCAGCCAATGGCGAGCCCGCAAGTTTACAGATCATTGATATTGGCGATGCCAGCAACCCAAATTTCGTCAGTAGTGATACCACAAGCTTAAGTGATCCGCGAGCGATCCATGTTGCCGGCCACTATGCCTACATTGCCGATGCCGAAGGTCTTAAGGTCATTGATATTAGCGATCCCAACACACCCGTATTAGCAGCGCAATCAGAAAACCCTTTTCTCGCCAGCGATATCCATGTGTTAGATAATTTTGCTTATCTGACTGAGGATTTTGATCCCTCATCAAAATTGCGCATATTTAATATCAGCGGCTTATTGACGGCACTACCCGATCAGTTTCCACTTACCCTCAGTGAAGCCACTTCTACCGATATCGGTGAACGAGGCTTTGCTGTCCAGGCAACCCATTATGGCAGTCATACCTATATTTGCGTGGTCAGTGATGCCGACCTGCGGGTGATCAAGATCCAGGGTTTCGATGCGGGTGGTAATCCCCTACTGGAAGCGCCCCAAATCAGTGTCGAACTCCCGGATTATGCATTGAGTGTACAGGTATCTAGTCATTATGCTTACGTCGCCAACGGCCAGTATGGCATGCGTGTCTTTGATCTCATACCCAGTTTTGATGAGGCCAGTCCACCGCTGTTAGTCGACGATTACGCCGGCTTATACCGGCATAATATTAACCATATTACCGATGTCAACGTCGCCGGCAGGTATGCCTATCTCACCGATGACAGCCTGGGCATCAAAGTGCTGGATATCAGCGAGCCGAATAACCCACAACTCATCGACCGCCACAGCAGCCTGAGCACCGCCACAGCACTGAGCCTGCAAGGCGATTATGTTTATGTGGTCGACAGCCAGACAGGTTTGCAGATCATTAGCCTGACTCCGCAGACTAAAATCAGCGATCAGGATAGCAGTTATATCGGCAGTAAATTGGGCATTGGTCACAGTGAGCCGGAGACAACCTTGGACGTCAATGGCGATACCACTTGCCGAGGCGACTTGACCGTGACCGGCGCATTTAACTATGTGCCAGCGGGGGCAGTATTTGCTTATGCAGCAGAGTTTGTCCCCGCTGGTTTTTATGAATGCAATGGCCATTATATCAAGCAATCTGAAGCACCCAATTTATACGATGTTATTGGTGATATGTATGGCCCGCCTGATAGTGATGCCGATACAGGCGAAGAGACTTTCAAGTTGCCTGATTATCGGGGGTATTTTTTGCGAGGGTGGGATAATAATGCGGGAGTTGATCCGGATGTGGCGAGTAGGACGGATCGAGGTGATGGGACTGGAAGGGATGTTGTGGGGAGTAAGCAAGGGGATGAATTTAAAAGACATGATCATAATTATACTTATTATGGCTGGTTAGCACCTTATGGAGGAAACAACCGGGTAGCTTGGGAATCAACCTCAACAAGGCAAACCAGTACTACAGGAGGCAATGAAACCCGCCCCAAAAACATCAATGTAATGTATATCATCAAACGTTAATAAACCGTAAGGACTCACCCCTACCCAAGCCAAATTTACCTATAGCATTATAGTTAGACGGTTAACAACGTTTGCCTAACCATTCAGCCATCCAACCACGAACCAACCCCCACAACAAACCAAAGGCTCACCCCATGAAAGGCGATTTCTCCAAAAACACCTTCAACAAAACCAAACACTACAACACTGTACGCATGCAACAGGGCCGTGTTCAACTGGATGCGGACTGGAATGAACAAATGGACATTCTAGCGCATCGTGGACGCACTGAGGCGGTCGATCTCATTGGAGGATCCGGCACTCCGCTGGATGACGACGGCTTTGCCATTTCCGTGGTGGACGATCAAGGCACAGCGGATAACCTGCAGATCGGTGCCGGGCGTTACTATGTCAACGGCTTATTGTGCGAGCATGAAGTCGATAGCCTTATCACCGCACAGCCGGATTATCCGGTCGCGGCCCTGGAGGCGTTACTGCCCCAAGGGACGCCATTGGCGGATGGACTGTATTTAGTCTATCTGGTGGCCTGGCAACGGCATGTTACCCAGATAGAAGATCCCGGCCTGGCGGAACCCGCGTTGGCGGGCGTGGACACCACCACACGGCTCAAAACCCTGGCGCAGGTCAAACTCTTAGGGCTGGATAGCGAGGGGATCGACGACTTCAATTGTGACAGTGTGTTTGATAGCCAGGCCGCGGTGGACTCGGCGGCCTATCGCAACGCACAGGCCTGGCAAGACTTAAGCGCGGCCAGCTCCGGGCAGCTCACGGCGCAGGTGAATAACAGCGCGGATTTACGCAACCGACTTTACCGGGTGGAAATCCATAGGGGCGGTAGCCGGGAAGAACTCACCTTCAAATGGTCGCGGGACAATGCCATCGCCCTGGCCCGGATCAAGCAACTCGAGCACACCGGCGACAGTGCAAGCCTTATTATCGAGCAGGCACAAAACAGTCAACAGGGCGGTTTTGAGATCGGTCAATGGTTGGAATTGTTCCATGAAGAGGATGCGTTAAAAGGCCTGCCGGGCCTGTTTGTCTATGTCGTGAATATAGAAGAGGGGGCATTGATAACCACCTGGTCGCCGGATATGGAGCCGGACAAATTAGCCGACGGCGGCGGCCTGGTGCGCCGCTGGGACACGCAAGCCAACACGTTGGCGGTGGCGACGCTGTTTCTGGCGATCCCCCCGGGCGGGATCGTGCAGGGCGATGATACCCTTTATGTGAGCTTCGATAATGCCGCGGATATGCCGTCGGGGCTCAGTGTGGGTCAGGCCATCGAACTGAGTAACGAGAGTCTGCGCAGTCAAGATCAGCCAGGCTATTTTGTGATTTTCCAGGCGCTCTCCGAGACGACCCTGGTACTTGGCGGCAACCTCGGCCTGGAGGCCGTGGAGATCAGCACCTTGACGCTGCTGCGGGTGGTGGAGTCCGGGACGCTGGCGGTGGGGCCCGATGATTTTATTGCCCTGGAGGACGGCCTGGAAATTAAATTCCACGAGGGTCTCTATCGCAGCGGTGATTACTGGCTGATCCCCGCGCGTGCCAGCAACAACGACATTGACTGGCCGCAGGGTCAGGCCCAATCACCGCAGGGGATCCGGTATGACTATGTGTCTTTATCCCTGGTCAATCGTCTTGCCGGGCAGTTTGAGATCAGCCCCGAATACGATTGCCGGATCCTGTTTTCATCCCTGGCCGATTTAAAGAGTCTGGAGATTATCGAAGCCGACGCCAATGCACCGGCCGGCGCAATCCATGTGGATAACGCCGGTCAGATCGGCTTGGGCACGGATACCCCGCAAACCACACTGGATGTCAGCGGCGCGGTACGGGTGCAGCATCACTTTCAGGATCTTGAGCTACTGAGCAGTTATACCGCACCCGATGGCGACTATGCCTATCGTGCCATCCATATTAGAGACACCATCGCCTATATCGCGGCGGATCTGGAAGGTTTGCACATTCTGGATATCGGCAATCCGGCGCAGCCTTTTCTTATTGGGAAGATTGACACCGACGATCCTTCAGATCGCGTCTTAGATTTAGTGGTGGTGGGTGACTATGCTTATGTTGCCAACGGGGTTTCAGGCTTGCAAATCTTTAACATCAGCGATCCCACTGCGCCTACAAAGTTAGGCAGTCATACCAGTCCCAATGCCCAGGCTATTGCCGTGGTGAATAACATCGCCTATATCGCGGATTTAGACAGTGGCTTACACTTGGTGGACGTGGTGAATCCCGATAGTCCGAGTTTGAACAGAAGCATTGCACTGACTTCCGCCAGGGATGTGGTGGTGTTGGGGAATTATGCCTACATCGCCGGTGATATGGGGTTGGCGACTGTGGATATTATTAATCCCACCAGCACCCCTGTCGTTTTTTCCTTACCCGAAGCAGCAATGGCCAGTTGTGTCAGCGTTAGCGGTCAATATGCCTATCTGGGTACCAGCGAGGCTTTGCATATCGTAGAAGTAGAGAACCCGGATAACCCCCTGTGGCTGGCCAGCCTGCCCGTCGCCGCAGACATTAAGGCGATTGCGGTGGTAGCGGATCGTGCTTATTTGGCCTCGGATAGCGCGGGTTTACAGATTGTCGATATCGCCGATCCGCTGCAGCCCAAATTAGTCAACGAGCTGGCCCTGGCCGGCAACGGGCTGGGCATTGCGGTAACAAACAGTAAAGCCTATGTGGTGCACGATGGGCCGGGGTTGCAGAGCGTTGATCTCATTACCGCCACCACTGAAGTGATCCTTAATGAAGAGGCATTATCCATTGAGACCCGGGAAACCGAGGCACCCCGCGCTTACAAAAAACCTTTATTAACCCACGTCGCAACCTATCAGACAACGGCTGAGGTGCACAGCATCGCGGTCGTCGATGACTACGCTTATCTGCTTGAACCGAGAACAGGAAATCCCCCTTCAAGTCTGCAAATTATTGATATTCGGTCAGTGGAGGCCCCCGTCCGGGTTGGTGCCTATAGCGGCACGCTGAAGCAGGGGAATCATGTCCGGGTAGCGGCACCGTATGCCTATATCGCCGATGGCGACGACAGCAGCCCGGGATTACAGGTGCTGGATATCGGCGCAGCGGAGACGCCGCTTTCGGCCGGTAGCTCCAGCGAGTTATTTAATGCCACGGCCCTCTCTGTACTGGATAACACGGCCTATGTTGTGGGCGATACGGCATCCGCTGCCATGCTGTGGACCTATGATCTCAGTAGTCTCATTGGTGCCCCGACGACAGATTATCCCCTGACGCTGATTGCAGAAAGCGCATTCCAGCTGGGTGTCGATATTCAGGCCCTAGGCATCGCGGTGCTTAAATACGGCGACAAGATCTATGCCTGTGTCTGTAGCGATGCCAGTTTATCCATCATTGATGTCACGGATCAGCAATCTCCCACACTAATTGCCAGTGCCGATCCTTTATCGACCAGTGCGTTGAGCGTTGAGGTATCCGGTCATTATGCCTATGTGGCTTATGATCTATATGGTGTGCATATTTTCGATTTAAGACCGACCTTTGAGAACGGCAGTCCACCTGTCATTGTCGCTAGTTATACGTCGATAATCGGTAATGCGCAACAAATCAGGGTGGCAGGCAATTACGCCTATATCGCGGATGACGAATCAGGCCTCAAGGTGATCGATGTCAGGGATCCCCTGACGCCTGTATTAGTGGATAAACAATACACGGCGGATAAGGCAAAGGCCCTGGCAATCCAGGGCAATTATGTCTACGTGGCGGACGCGGCGGGTGGGCTGCGAATCTTGAGCATCCAGCCTAAGACTAAAATTAGTAATTTAAGCAGTAGTTATTTTGCCAATAAGCTCGGCATCGGCACGACCACGCCGGAACATGAGTTAGAAGTCAATGGGGTGATTAAGGCCCATGAGTTTATTACCGATAATCAGCAATTTGGTAATTGGGAATACGAGCACGTCATTATTCGGGGGATCCAGGGCGGGGGCTATGCCGGTTCAACGTCCACCAATCATATTCATCAAACGGTCTTTGCCACGGAGACCACCTCCAGGGTGCCGGGGCAAGCGACCATGAATCAAGCCAAGCAATATGGTGTTGGGGTATCGGGCCGATCTCATGGCTACTTCATTGGTACGTATTCAAGCACCGCCAACTCCGCTGGCGCACAAACGAAGATCGACAAATTTATTCATGCCAGCAATATCAGCCTTTACCTGGGTAATGGCTTTCTCACCAACAACGCACAATCACCCTATAGCTTTTCCGATGAGCGCCGCGAGATCAGCTATTATGGGGCAGGTACTGAGTGTAACACTCAGGTTAAATTTGACAATGTCACTGATACTCAGGCGTGGAGCCAGGCCAATGGCTGGACAGATGCCAGTGCGAATGGTGCCGGGGGATTTCATGATCAAACAAAGGGTTGGGCCTGCAGTGGCGCCAATGCACAAACCTTGGGGTTTATCTTAGCCACGGAGGCGTTTTACATGGTAAATGATAGCTGCCGTGGCACGGGAGATACAGGTGCTTTCAATAACTCGTTGAATACGCGCAAGGGATTTGGCTATATGATCGGGAGTAATAACGCGAGTTACTATTATCATGTCAACAAATTTAATTTTGCCACTGAGACATGGGGCAGGAGTATTGATATGTCTTATTATGCAAGTGAAACCGCTTGGCATGGTGGAGAGTCCAAAGGTTACGTCGTCGGGGCTTATGATGGTGTACAGAACGGGAAAAGTTATATTATGGATTACGCCACCGATTCAGTCTTCAGAGGCCCCGGCAGTATGGATGCTCCCATCGCCATTTGTTCTACCAGTATTAACAATTCCGCTGTTTAAATTCAGGATCCCAGTTCTGCGCTTCTGCGTCGCCCCTTTTTTGCTGCGCATAGCGTACCCCAATGCCATTAACTTAAGTACCCTACGTTAACTTCACTTTAAAAAGGAGACAACCATGCAAACAGATTTAAAAGCAAACATGTTAAAAATACTAAACAAAATCCCCATCGGCATGACCCGCTTTCAGCTTAAACATTTTGTCATCGGCGATCAAAATACACACGTGCACAGGATCCGGCAGGTGGTGAATGAGATCGATGTCAGGGAAGTGAATGCGCATAAATCAGATTACAAGGCCAAAAAGGCCAAGCTGGCGTTGGCCTTGTTAGAGGAAACACTGGCGCGGGACAAAGACACGCTCTCTGCCATAGAAATCGAACTGCGTGAGCTGGAGATCGAAAATGATCGTTGGAAACTGATCTCGCTGGCGCGTACCCGCCGCAACAGCCAAACCGAATTATCCTACCTGTATGACATTCTGCAAGAGTTGATCGTAGACGTCGACGTGGATGAACTATTGGACAACTTTGATCACTACGACGAAGTCTACTGGAGCCGGCGTCTGGGCAAACAAGCCGCTGTGGACATGGCCACTCAAGGCCGCATCTCGGCGGGCAACTTAGCCGCCATTGAATTGATGCCGGAGGGGCTAAAACAAAAAACCCTGTTAGAGACCGTTAGTCTGGCCAATGACTATAGTGGCGATATACAAAGGCAAATCAATTGCCTGGAAAAACAAGCCAAACCGAAAAAACTCTCAAGAGTCACCGCTAATCTGGTGGAGGCATCATGAGCCTCCCTGTCCTATTTAAAATCATGCGGGGCCAAAACCCCAAGTTGGCGATCCCCAGTCTGCAAATGGTTGCCAATTATAAAGACATGGCCATCGCCTGGGTCAACAGCCTGGATGAGATAGACAGGGAAAAGTATCACCCGCAGGTCATCGAACCGGCGACGCTGATGAATTACGCGCATTATTTAATGGTCAATACAGACAAACAGATCATTGGCTCGGCCAATGTTATAGAGCAAACCCTGGATGATGCGCAATTCGCCGCGAGCATCGAGTTGCTTAAATTGGTTCTCAAGCAAACAGTCAATATTCAATATGCGGAAAAAGTGCGTGCTACGGAAACCGGCTATGTCCCCCACGAAACTCGGACCTGGCTCCTACAAAGACAAGAGGCGGAACAATGGCAGGTGGATAATACTACCCCGTTAACATTCCTGCCCCAATTAGCGACGCAGCGTGGCATCACCTTAGCCGAATTGGTCGCACGGATATTAGCGAAAACCGCAGCCTTTGATACGCTGATGGCTGAAATGCTTGGTGAGCAACAAAGCTGGAGGGATAGGATTGAAGCGGCAACCGATCTGTCGGCCATCAGGGGAATTGAAGCGCAAATAGAGGAGTTGTAGGAATATGTTTTCATTGCCCTTGAATCCCTTTCTATCCAAACAGGATTTTACCGGGATCTATTTGCCTTTCTTGAAGCAATACAAACACCTGCTTGACGATATCTATTTTACTTGCCGCATCCCGCCTTTTACGCAAGATGCCATGGGTATGGTGATCGACGAGAAAGAAGATAAATCCAAGCTGATCAAACAAGCTCTCTATATTCAGCAGGAAACCGGCGTTGCGGTCAATGCCGTGTTTAACAGCCCGGCGGTGTCACCTGACCTAGCTAATCTGGAACTATTTATTAAACATTTTCAACCGCTTTACCGTGAAGGCATTCATCGCATCACGATGATTCAAGCCCATTGGGTGAGTACCCTAAAACACCATTTTCCCCGCTGCCATTTTAAAAGCAGTGTCGTACGACCGGTGGATAATGCGCAAAACTTTGTCGATTATGCCCTGCTGGGATACGATGTCGTGCAGATCGACCGCCATTTAATGCGCCATCAAGCCGAATTGAAAAACATGGCCAAGGCCAGGTCCAAGTTACAGGCACAACAGGGGATCACGGTTGATATCTGCCTGCTGGCGACGGAGCAGTGCCGCGGACTCTGTCCGGTGCGCGAAGAGCACTATCTTTACAATGTACACCGACAAGATCCGGATAGCCCGACTTATATGGCGTCAACGCTTTGCCAACAAATATCCTGTCATCAGTGGCAGGATCAAGATCCGGCCTATCGTCTTAAGGTCTGTGATCTACCCCCATGGAAAAAGGATTGGGATCGGCTGTTGCAATATGTGCAAACCTTTAAACTGCATGGCCGCGACGACATCGGTCTTTTAATGAATAGCCTGCGGATCATAAAAAACTTCGACAATAATGCCGAGGTCTTGGATGAAATAAAATATCAGTTTCTCAGTGAACACGGTATCAAGGGTAAAAAAAAGCAACAATGGTTGAAAAAGATCGCCAATTGCCAAAGCCAATGTTGGAACTGTAATTTGTGCGATGTGTTGATGGAGTATTGACGAAAGCGGTTGGTCTAAATGGTTAAATGGTTAAATGGTTAAATGGTTAAATGTTAAATGGTTAAGCAAGCATTGTTAACCCTCCCGTCATCACTAAAAATGATACTGAATAGCGACAATGGAACTCCTGTTACATAATCAAAGTTATCTACTCTATTTGATCGGCGTGATGATGGTGTCCGGAATGATTCGGGATCAGCAACTCTTTGCCGGGCTCTACACCCTGTTATTACGCCGAATAAAATCGAAGCGATTGTTAATGGCGCTGGTGGCTCTATTGTGTGGTGTATTACCGATCCCCGGTCGCGTGACATTCTCGGCAGGCATGTTAGATACCTTGGTGGCGAGGAAGGCGCCTTGCCGATCAAAAATAGGGCTGATCGATTATTTATCTACCCACCATTATTATCTCTGGTCGCCATTGGAAAAAACCGTGATTATTCCCATGGCCGTGCTCGGTTTGTCCTATGGGCAGTTTTTAGTTTATAGCTTGCCGTTGCTCGTGGTGTCCTTGTGTTTTATTGCGGGCTACCTCTTTGTTTATGTTAAAGAGCGGGATATTGATTTACAGTTGGCAGAAACAGCACCGGTCCAAGCTGCAGCGCTGTGGATGAACACCATCCCTTTGCTGTTGGCGGTTGCCGCCATGATCTATGGATTTCATCCGGCAATGGTATTTCCCGGTCTGGTGATCTATTACCACGTGCGCAGTAACAACAGGGATCATAGGCACTTATTAACCTATGTTAATCTGCGACTGGTGTTGTTTTTAGCGTTGGTGATTATTGCCGGAAATGTGATTGCGCAACATGATGAAGCCATTAAGTCAATACTATCCACCTATCAATTACAGATGGATCAACCCGATGGTGTAATGATTATTAGCTTATTTGCCTTTGGATCCGGATATGTATTAGGTTCTTCCAGCAAATTTGCCGGCCTTGTCGCTTTACTCAGTAGTCTTTACGGCCTTGAATATTTGACCTTTTTTCTGGCTCTGGAGTTTTCCGGTTACTTACTGTCACCGGTGCATAAATGTGTCTGGATTGGCAAGATGTACTTCGGCACACCGCTATCACATTATTTTTATACCCTGTCGACTTGGTGTGTGTTAATCGTAGCGTATGGGGTGGTGGCGTCGTTTTAAGTGGCATGTCACCTACAGGAAGTTCAACTGAGGTTGCTAGAATGAAAGGCGATTTTTCAAAGGATAGTTTTAATCAAAGCAAGCACTATCGTACCGTGCGACTGCAACAGGGACGTGTGCAAGTAGATGCTGACTGGAACGAACAGATGGATATTTTTAACCATCAATTGCGTAGCCAGTTTACCGATTTGATTGGTGATGCGGCAACACCGGTTGGAGGTGATGGGTTTAAGATCAGTCTCGTCGAATCAGTGCCTCAAAATCTTCTGATTGCTCAAGGCCGTTATTACATTGCAGGATGGTTGGCTGAAAAAGACAGTGAGGAACTGATCACCGCACAGGCCGATTTGCCGGATTCGGAACTGCCGAATGAGGAAGGTCTTTATCTGCTTTATCTCGATGCCTGGCAACGGCATCTCTCGGCCAGTGAAGAAACCGCACTCAAAGAAAGCGCATTGGTGGGTGTCGATACCACCACGCGTATCAAGCAAATGGCACAGGTCAAATGGTTACGCCTGGGTGATCTCGACATCGTCGTAGACAAAGACACGCTGGCGGAGAATGAGACCTGGCAGACAGCAACAGCGGCTAGTAGTGGGCAATTGACCGTGCGCCTGCGAGACCACGATCAGCTGGGTAATCATTTCTATCGCATCGAAATTCATCAGCATGGTGATTTTGCCGATGATGCGGTGACCTTTAAGTGGTCGCATGACAATGGCTCCGTTGTCCGACGTATTGAAAAAGTGGAGGCCTTGAGCATTGAACTTGAGTCGGTGAGTCTGGCGCAGCAGAGTCAACTAGGGGTCGGCGATTGGGTGGAGCTGAGTCACGAGGGTCTGGCCCTGTACAACCAACCGGGATCCTTCGTACAGCTGACGGAGGTCAACGACAATCAACTCAAGATAGCGAGCTGGCCCGCGGAGCTGAATGCCGATGACTTTGTCGGCGGCACCGTACGCCGCTGGGAGCGCGCGCCACTGTCGGTCAGTACCGGCAGTTTGGAAGCACAATACAGTACGATCAATGAGATTAATGGCGACAGGGTGATATTAGATCTGCAAGCTGAAGACATTGAGGCCTTATTTAGTGAAGGACAATTGGTGGAGCTGAGCACCCAGACATTAATAGATAATCAACGACCCGGCTTATTGGCCAGAATAGAATCTATCAATGGAGAGACGAACAGTCTCATCATTCCTGGCGTGAGTGATTTTGATATCGCAGCTGAGTTCATTCGCCCTGAAGGTGAGAGCCTAGCGACCAGTGATGGTTATATTGCCTTGGGAAACGGCATTGAAGTCAAGTTTGACGAAGGGGACTATCGAGTCGGCGATTACTGGACATTCGCTTCACGCGCCGCTGCAAACAGCATTGATTGGCCCCTTGATCCCGATAAGGCTCCACAGACTCAGCCACCATTCGGTATACGACATGAATATGCGCCATTGGCATTATTACGCATTCAGGCCGATGGCCGTTGGACAGTAGAGGATTATCGAACTTTATTTGCCACCAGTGCCAGCAACCCGGTCGCCAGTGAAGCGGACGAAGCGGTGATTTTTATTGATGAAAACAAACATGTGGGGATCGGCACGCCCAGCCCAGGTGTCGAGTTATCTGTGATTGGTAATGTTCGGGGAGCTAACGATACAACTGAAACAGAATATACTGAAATTGGTCATAATGGCTTAGAGGGTTATATCAATACTGTAGGGGATGGAAATTTAGAATTCCAACATGATGGCAACACACTGATGTCTGTGCAAGATGGAGGCAATGTGGGGATTGGTACATCGGCACCTACAGAGAAATTGGATGTGAATGGTGTTGTTAAAGCTAGCAAATTCGATGGTTTTGGTATTGTGCCTATTGGCACGATTCAAGCGTGGCATAAAGGTTTAGCAGGCGTACCTGCTTTACCTGAAGGATGGGTGGAGTGTGATGGACAAACTTTAAGTGATGTAGAAAGTCCACTTGATGGCTCTCAAATACCGAATCTTAATGGAGATTCTCGTTTTTTACGAGGTTCCGATCACTCCGGAGACCTTCAAGGTGATGAATTTAGATCTCATGCACATAGTGGGGTTATGAAGACACCACCATCTGGTACTCCCGCAGTTTATGGGGCGCAGATCTATGAGTCAGGTCATGCTCACCATGGAACGGGTAATAACATAAGCACTGGTACTGATGCTGCTGGAGGACCAGAAACTCGCCCAAAAAACATGAGTGTGGTCTACATTATACGGGTAAAATAAGGGGAATTATAAATATACGAACTTAATCAAAAAAATCATCTTGAGACCTCTCAAAAAATCCTTCAGGTTGTTCATGATCTAGCTGACAAATCGAGTACTCGAAACATGGAAATCATGGCATTGGAACCACGAGCCCTTCCCAAATGCTTCACGTCGGTGGTAGTGCACTTGCTACAGCTTGGGATACTTCTGTTTTTGGTCTCCCGGATACTCTGAGATCCTCTGCAGGCTCAGGATGACCACATTTGTTCCCAGTTCTTATAGGTTCTTTCGAAAGGCTTAAAATGTTAAAAAACTTTTGACCGAGCACTTAACTATTTCGGGACAACTCAACTTTGTCCCTTTTAGAGGTAAACCCACTACCACCCGTTTTACGGGTGGATTCTTTATTAAACTCTGATATTTTCCCCATGCTTTGATTCCGTTTCGCGGCATTGAGGCTACGTTCCCACTAATTTCACAGTCTTTCGTCGAAAGCTGAGAATTGGTATTTTTTTAACTTAACTCAATAAGGAGTACACAACTATGCCTGCTACATTAACTTATCCAGGTGTTTATATCGAAGAAATCGCCTCGGGCGTACGCACGGTGACGGGTGTGAGTACCTCAGTCACCGCGTTTATTGGCCGCAGTGCGAAGGGTTCGGTTAACCAAGCGGTGGTGATTAACAGTTTCGCGGACTTTGAACGCCAATTTGGCGGGCTGTGGCTAGACAGTCACTTGGGTTATGCGGTGCGTGATTTCTACCTCAATGGCGGCAGTCAAGCGGTGATTGTGCGGCTTTACAATGCCCATGCCGTCGACCCCGCCAAGGCCTCCGTGGATCTCGCGGCGGCTGCGGAGACCTTGACGCTGGAGACCGCCAACGAAGGGGCCTGGGGAAATCATCTGCAGGTCAGTATCGATCATACCATAGAGGCCGGCGTTGCCGAGCAATACGGGCTGACGGTCGATGAGCTTTTTAACCTCAGCATTGAAGATACGTTAAGCGCCGAGACCGAGCAGTTTCTTAATCTTAGTCTGAAGGACAGTGCCCGTCGTATTAACAAAGTGCTGGAAAACGAATCCAAGCTGCTGCGGGTGTCCACCGATCTGGATAGCCTCACCGAGGATCGCCCCGATATCGTGGCGGATGTCGCCATGACGGTACTGGGCGCGGACGGTGAACGCCTGGATGCCGCCAGCCTGTTAGGCTCTCAGAGTCAGAAGACCGGTCTCTACGCATTGGAAAAGACGGATATTTTTAACCTGCTGTGTATCCCTCCCTATACCGCGGACGCGAATGTGGATAGCAATGTGTTAGCGGCTGCCGTAGCCTATTGTGAAGATCGTCGTGCGTTTATGCTGATCGATGCCCCCAGTAGTTGGCATGACAAAGAAGATGCCAAAACCGGTATCACCAGCCTCGGGGTAAACAGTAAAAATGCGGCCGTGTTTTTCCCCCGGGTCATACAGGCGGATCCATTGCGTAGCAATCAACTGGAGGAGTTCGTTCCCTGCGGTGCCATTGCCGGCACCATGGCCCGCATTGATACTGATCGGGGTTTGTGGAAGGCACCGGCAGGTTTAGACGCGACTCTAAGCGGCATCTCCCAGCTTAGCGTGCTCCTGACCGACGACGAAAATGGCGAACTGAACCCCTTGGGGATCAACTGCCTGCGCACCATGCCGGCCAGTGGCCCGGTCATTTGGGGATCACGTACCCTGCAGGGCAATGATCGCCTGGCCTCGGAATGGAAATATATTCCGGTACGCAGACTGGCTTTGCATATAGAGGAATCCCTCTATCGAGGCACACGCTGGGTGGTGTTTGAGCCCAATGACGAACCGTTGTGGATCCAGATCCGTCTGAATATCACCGGCTTTATGCATACGCTGTTTCGCCAGGGCGCTTTTCAAGGGCAAACGCCCAAGCAGGCTTACTTCGTAAAATGTGATAAAGAAACCACCACGGCAGAGGATATTGAGCGTGGCGTTGTTAATATCGTGGTGGGGTTCGCTGCACTCAAACCGGCGGAATTTGTTGTCATTAAACTGCAGCAAATCGCCAATCAAACCGCACTTTAACCAGGAGACAGACACATGGCACAATTTAACGTAAACACACATCGATTTGATCCCTATAAGAACTTCAAGTTTCAAGTGAAGTGGAACGGTAAAAAGGTCGCCGGGATCAGCAAAGTGAGTGCGCTGATGCGCAGTACCGAGGTGGTCTCCCACCGCGAGGGCGGGGATCCCAGCACCGAGCGCAAATCGCCCGGTCAAACCAAATACGAGGCCATTACCCTGGAGCGTGGCGTGACCCACGACTTGGAGTTTGAACAGTGGGCGAAAAAGATCTGGAGTCTCGATGCGGGAACCTCGCTTAAAGACTTTCGCAAAGATATTATTATCGAAGTCTACAATGAGGCAAGTCAACTGGTGTTGGGCTATTCCGTGTTTCGTTGTTGGGTCTCTGATTATCAGGCATTGCCCGAGTTGGATGCCAGTGGTAGCGGGATCGCCATCCAAACCTTGAAGTTGGAAAACGAAGGGTGGGAGCGAATTGATATCGCAGAGCCTGAGGAGGCTATGTTTGCGTAATCCCGTGGGCGCCCTACTGTCTTGCCGAGAGCCGTCTTGCCAAGAGCCGTCTTGCCGAGAGCTGTTGACGCTTTGGGAGTGCGGGTCGGCGCTGCATGCTATCGATCGTGCCCTGCTCATTTTAGGCGTTGTCTATCCTCAAATGAGCGGGCAGGATTTGGCAGCATTGCCTATAGGCGAGCGCAATGTTCGCCTGTTAAAAATCTGCCATCAGCTCTTTAATCCTTCGGTAGAGTGTTTGATACATTGCCCCGGTTGCCGGGAAATGCTGGAATTTCAGCTTGATGTGGCGGCGTTATGTCCGCCGGATCACGTCTTGGCGACGGGCCATGAAAAACACATCAGCCATGGTGATCTGCACATCCGTTATCGACTGATTAACAGTGATGATTTGGCCGAGCTCATTCATTGTCGCGATAAAGAAAAGGCTCGCGATGCGTTAATTCGCCGTTGCTTAGTCGAGGTGGAACAGTGTGGTAAGCCGCTGCAGATTGATTCCCTGCCCGATCCATGCATAACGGAGCCGGTGATCGAGGCGCTGGAAGCACACATGCAGGCATGGGATCCCTACGCGAACATATTCTTGAACCTTGATTGTCCCTATTGCAATACACCATGGCGGGAGCCCTTCGATATTGTGGATTTTTTGTGGAAGGAGATTGTTATCCAGGCCAAGCGGCTCATGCAGGAGATCGGCTCTTTGGCCCGCCATTATGGTTGGAGCGAGAATGATATTTTGTCGATGAGTCTGTGGCGGCGGAGAGTTTATTTGCAGCGGTTGGAGGTTGGAGGTTGAAGGTTGTTAGGTTGGAGGCTGAAGGCTAGCTGGCTGTGTCGTTACCTGCAACGATTTACCTTCAGCCTTCAGCCTAACAACCATTATCCCACCGGGTGTTGTCGGCGGCGCCATTGCAACCCCGAAAATTATTTTGACGCGAGCCGTTAGGAGATATAAATGAGCCATTTTTTTAGCAACCACTCTTTTAGCAACCGTTTTTTTAACAACATGGTTGATAGCGTTTTTGTCAGCGAGGCACAGATCATGCCCAATATGTCGCTTGATCAGCCGCCGGGTTTATCCCATGCAAGACCCTTAACAGGCGCAGGCGAACAGGTCATAAACCGCAACGGCCAAGCGCCTGCCGCCCGAAATCATAGCGATCTTCAGCGTGCCGAGCCGCAACCCATAGTTCCGCCAGTACCTTCCAGTACCGGACCTGATCGCTATTTAGTATCAGAGCCTAGCGCCCTAGAGCCGGCGTTGGCTATGCGCAATAGCGTCCCTGTATCCACTGTCAACAATACCGGCGACGCGCTCACTGGCGAGAGTCCTGGACTAGAAATAAAGAGCCGTTCATCTCGTCGCCTTGAAGAGTCTCTATCTCCTTCGCTTGTGGATAAAGCGCTTGAAGACGACTCAAATATATCGGGAGAATCCGAACTACCGGCTAATCAGAGTAGCGTCCCTGTATCCACTGTCAGCAACACCGGCGACGCGCCCACTGACGGGAGTCCTGGGCTAGAAATAAAGAGCCGTTCATCTCGTCGCCTTGAAAATTCTCTATCTCCTTCGCTTGTGGATAAAGAGCTTGAAGAGCTTGAAGGCGATCCAAATATGTCAGGAGAATCCGGGCTACCCGCTAATCAAACCGGAACCCCGGCGTCAACGGCAAGCAACGCGGATGGCATTCCCACCGCCGGAACTGTGCGGCAGAGTCCCGCATCAACAACACAGACGCCCGTTCAAATCGACAAGCCAGGTGCGCCTCGATTTAAAGCGCAGGATCAAGCGGGTGGCGGCATCGCCTCCACCATCACCCCATTGGTGACCGATGTTAAACAGAAAACGGACAGGAAGCAGAAAATGCACAGGCACGAAGGCGATGGCGGCACCCATGATCTACCCGTTGACCTACCGCTTTCCCCGCGCCCGCCGACCCACAATGCATCCTTTGTCGATCTGGGACAACAGCGTTTGTTGCCGACAAAGAATCGAATTAATATCAATATAGGTCGCATAGACGTGCGGGCCACGCGGCCCGCAAAGGCCCCGCCAGGCAGGGCTGCGGCGCCAGCCCCCAGCACACCGTCCCTCTCCTTAACCGACTACCTGGAGCAACGCCAAGGGGGAACGCTATGAGTAATGCACTGGCCCTGGCCACGGTAACCGCTACCCTGCAACGCTTATTACAAACCGAGGTCGCGTTGGCCATTCCCTCGGTGACGGTCAAAATAGGCCAACCCAAGGCACCGGAAAGCGTGGACGCATTGCCGGAAATTAATATCTGTCTGTACCAGGTGACGCCGAATACTGCCTATCGCAATGCCGATCTGCCTACCCGTGATGTTAACGGCCAATGGCTAACCAAGCCGCAGGTGGCATTGGACTTACATTATTTATTCACTTTTTACGGCGACCAACTGGAAATCTTACCGCAACGTTTGTTAGGCCACGTGGTCAGTATCTTAGATCAGCAACCGGTATTAACGCCAGACATGATTCAGGAAACCATTGGCCAACCGGCCTTGGATTTCCTGGCGGACTCCGATCTGGCCGAGCAAATAGAGCAAGTTAAGTTCATACCTCAGCTGTATTCATTGGAAGAGGCCACCAAGCTTTGGTCCATCTTCTTTCAAACGCCTTATAGTTTATCGGTTGCCTATCAGGGATCCGTGGTGTTAATAGAAAGCGCAGTGACACCCATCAGTGTGCCTTTAGTCAAGACGCGGGGAATCAGGCATGTTTTCACCGCCGCAGATGTTCATGGGGATGATTTTCCTGATCTTGTGGCATGGGCTTCCGGATCTGAAGATACGGCTCATCCTAACTCCGTTTCTTTAACCGGTACCCATTATCTCCTCCTGGATCCAGGGCTATTGAGTGGCGCAACGAATTTTACCATTACCGGCGATGTTAAATTGAATTCTACAAATGGTTGGCGGACCTTGCTTCATCTGGTGGATAGCAGCGGGCTAAATGTTCTGAGAATACTCTGGACCGACAACTACGGCGATAAGTTTATAGCATATATCGGCGGGGAATATTTTCCTTTTTATCACGGCCACTTTGCCGCCGAGGTTGATGTCTGGCATACCTGGACACTGGAGCGTAGTGGCAACAGAATTGGATTCTTCCTGGACGAGAATTTGCTAATGTCCAGGACTGCCGTAGGAGCAGGAGCTAATGCGCTCGGAAGTGTGGCAACAGCAGTGGTCGGTCAGTGGATCAATACGGCTGATCCGCTGACTTTTATTGCCGGTCACGGACTGAATGGTTCTATTGATAACTTTTCCTATTTTCTTTAACAGCGGCGATGACTGCGCCTGCTCCTGTGATTGTTGTTGCCCATAGAAAGCTGCAAGGTGCTCATGAAGATATCGCCACAACAATGGCAACAGCAAAATCAAAGTGATTTATCGGCTGCCTTGAATGAAATACGTCAGATCTTATTGCACTATGCAACAGGCCAAGACAATGTAAAGGAGACACCCGATACGATCCCTTTGCCGTCACCGGCAAGCGAACAATGGCAGGGAGGTTCGGCGACTGCATTACAGCATTTGTGTGAGAAGTTTGGCTTATCCACGTTTGAACGCCAACTATTACTGCTCTGTGCGGGAATGGAATTGGAAGGTGAATTTGCCGCACTTTGCGCCCAGGCTCAGGGAAATCCCCAACAAGCCTATCCCACCCTGGGATTGGCACTCAGCGTGTTCCCCGATCCCCATTGGAGCGCCTTAACGCCGCAGGCCCCGCTACGTTACTGGCAACTGATTGAAGTCGATGCCGGGCCAGCATTAAATGTCAGTCCGTTGCGTATTGCCGAACGGGTATTGCATTATCTGACCGGCGTAAGCTGTTTTGATGCGCAATGGCTAGGCTTGATAAACCCCCAACAAGACGAATCAAGGGCCGAAGCCGTTGATCAACACTGTGCCACACAGATCATACGGATTTGGTCCCAGGCAACGGAGTCGGCGATGTTACCGGTGATGGGCCTAAGCGATCAGGACAACGGCGCTCAGCTCGCCGTCGCGCGGAGGGTTTGTGATGAACTTCAGCTACAGCTTTATACCTTGGCAGCTCATACCTTGCCGAACAATATGAAGGCATTGGCAAATTTGCAAACCTTAATGGAAAGAGAAGTGATCTTAAGCCATGCGGCTTATCTGTTGGAATATGATGACACAGAGGATCAAGAGCGGAAAATTGCGGCGCAAGTCTGTTATCTGCTAGAACGATTGAGAGCACCCTGTTTTATAGCGGGGTGTACAACCGCCTTTAGCATGAATCGTTCGCTCATCAAGCTGAACGTAAAACCACCCAGTCACGAGGAACAGCTTAGCATTTGGCAGAGCCGACTGGGCGAGGGTTCACAGCTACCATTGAGTCCCGCGCAATGGGAATGCTTAATGGATCAATTTCATTTGAATGAACGGCAAATCGTGACCATTGGTGAAGAATTAAAGGGCATCGCCATTGACGACAGGAAAAATGCTGACGAATGCTACCAAGCCATCTGGCAGCTGTGTCGCAAGCAATGCCGCAAACCCCTGGCAGGGTTGATCCGCGCTATAGAGCCGAGAGCACAATGGCATGATCTGGCCTTGCCTCAACAGCAAAGCCGTTTATTGAAAGAAATGTTACTACAGGTAAAACAGCGCACCAAAGTCTACCGGCACTGGGGCTTTGCCCATAAGAGCAGCCGGGGATTGGGCCTTAGCGCCTTATTTTCCGGTCCCAGTGGCACGGGTAAAACCTTGGCCGCAGAAGTATTGGCCAATCAATGTGGCTTGGATCTGTATTGCATCGATTTAAGCGCCGTGGTGAGTAAATATATTGGCGAGACGGAAAAGAATCTGGAAAAGATCTTTTGTGCAGCCGAAAACAGTGGGGCGGTACTCCTGTTTGATGAAGCCGATGCCTTGTTCGGAAAACGTAGCGAGGTGAATAACAGTAACGATCGTTACGCGAACATGGAAGTCAGTTATCTCTTGCAGCGCATGGAGGCCTATCAAGGCTTATCCATACTCACCACGAATTTAAAGAGTGCCATGGACAGTGCCTTTATGCGTCGGCTTCGATTTGTGGTGACATTCACCTTTCCGAACCCGAGGCAACGGGCCGAAATCTGGCAACGCATATTCCCTGAGCAAACACCGACGGAAAGTCTGGATATAGAAAAGCTGGCCAGTTTGAATATTACCGGCGGCAACATCCGTAGCATTGCATTAAACGCGGCTTTCCTGGCGGCGGATGCAGACGAAGCGGTGAATATGCGGCATTTAACCTATGCGATACAAAACGAGTTTTTAAAATTGGATAAGACCTTGACGGGGCAGTGGGTCACTTAAAAGAGAAAAAATGATGGATTTTGATCAAATGGATATACAGATTGATGAGTTAGTCTTGGATGGTTTCTCTTCCGTTCAGACCGAATCCGTGGCAGAGGTGTTCAAACAAGAGTTGAGTCATTTAATCGCTCGGCAAGGGCTGGGGGAGGGTTTGCTTCAATCGCGAAATATTTCTGTATTGGACGGTGGTGCGTTTGATCTAAGGGCCAATGATTCATCCCAAGCCATTGGACAGCAGGTGGCGAGGCTATTGATGACGAAAATTAATGGTAGTGGTTAAATGGTTGGATGGTTAATCGTTGGTTCAAACTATTCTTATCGCTAAATTGGCATTAAGTTTTTGAGAGATAGGATTAATGGAAACCGAAGATAAAGAGAAACGCTATGTCTACCGGCAGCAGGGCCTTGCCAAGGGGGAACCCTTACAGACTTTGCATGGAGTGATTGAGAAAGAGTTCAAGGCCATTGAACAAGATATTGAAAGTTTGTATGACAACTGGTTTGTGGAAACCTGTGAAGAGTGGGTCTTGCCTTATCTATACCCAAAGACCTTTGGCATAGAGAGGCTTGGCGGCGTGTTGTACGAGTTCGAAAAAATCCTCAAATCGTTATTATCAAAGGTCTAAGACGAAGCGGAAAGTCCACACTCCTGCAACAAATACGCAGTCAGTCTGATTCATCCCATTCAAGCAACGACAAAGTCAGCTAGCCTAACTCCTTCGGTCTGAACTACCTTCATGCCTGCGCAGGCTGTGGAATACCACACCATTATGTGAGTTCTGAAGAATGTGCGCTCTGAAGAATGCGAGCGCTGAAGATAGCAAATGTAGGGTGCGCCATGCGCACATTCTTTCTAGTGTACTTGTAAATATCCCGCTAGTCCGCATGCGCACAGCGCTGCCTGCTTATTCCAGATTTCCGATCTCCGCTCAAGAATCAAATTAAAGGTGCCGCCCCAATGAAAGGCGATTTTTCAAGAGACACGTTCAACAAAAGTAAACACTATCGCACTGTGCGTATGCAACAAGGCCGGGTGCAACTGGATGCGGACTGGAACGAGCAGATGGATATTTTCGATCTGCAGTTGCGCAACCAGTTTACTGACTTGATTGGCGAGGCTGCCACGCCCGTTGGCGAAGACGGGTTTAAGATTGTGGTGGATGAAGAGACGCCCGATAAACGGCTGCTGATCTTAAAAGGCCGCTATTATGTGGCCGGGGTAGTGGCGGAAAATGAAGAGGATAGTCTATTCACCGGACAACCTGATTTGCCCGGTCAGACCTTACCCGATACACACGGTGTTTATATTCTCTATTTGGATGTTTGGCAAAGGCATATCTCCACAGCGGAAGATCCCGAGCTAAAAGAAGTCGCCTTAAATGGCGTGGATACCACTTCACGGATCAAACTCCTCTCTCAAGTGAAAAGCCTAAAATTAGGTGAGTTAGGCACCCCGGTTGAGAAAAATACACTGGCGGATCAACCGCTGTGGCAATTGGAGACCGCACAGAGCACGGGACAATTAGCGGTTCGTTTGAATGGCGACCCACAATTGATTAACGGATTTTACCGTATTGAGATCCACCAAGGCGGCGATCCCGATAATGATGAGGTAAGCTTTAAATGGTCCCGTGATAACGGCGCCATTATCCGACGTATTAAGCAGATCAATATTGAGGCCTTAAGCATTGATATTGAACCGGTCACATTATCGCAACAAGATCAATTTCACATAGGGGATTGGATCGAGTTAAGTCATGAATCATGGGCCTTACAGGGTAGGGCCGGCGTCTTTGTACAGCTTACCGAAGTCAATGATAATCAGTTCAAGATCTTGGCCTGGCCGAGTGCTATTACGCCCGATGACTTTATCAACGGCAGCGTGCGGCACTGGAATTCAGCCCTGCGCTCTGTCGTTAGCGGCAGTATCAACGCGGAAACTATCAGCATCGCATCCATTGAAGGCAATGATGTCACGCTGGATCCGGCAGTGGCTGAGATTGAAACCTTATTTAGCATTGATCAACTGGTGGAATTAACCAACCAGGCATTGATCGATGCGGGAGAACCCGGTCTATTGGCGCGGATCGAGGCTATCGATACGACCAATAATCGTTTGACGATTCCAGGCGTCGGTAGTTTTAACCCCGCGCCCGATCTGATCCGCCCTGAAGACGACGGTCTCGTCAATAGTGATGGTTTTATCGCCTTGGAAAATGGCATTGAAGTTAAATTTGAACCGGGCATCTATCACACTGGCGATTACTGGACTGTCTCATCCCGTCGCCTGTCCAACAGTCTCGATTGGCCCTTGAATGAAACAGGCGATCCCGAATCGCAAACCGCCTTTGGTGTTCAGCATCATTATGTGCCTTTGGCCTTATTCACCCTCCAGGAAGACGATAGTTGGGATATCGAAGATTACCGCACGCTGTTCGTACCCAGCGCACGAAATCCGGTGGCCAGTGCAGCGGATGAAGCAGTGATTTTTGTTGATCAAAATGAGAATGTGGGGATTGGGACAGCAAGTCCTACTGCAAAACTCGATGTGGCAGGGAGTGTCAGGGCCGCGGGATTTATTATTGATGAAAATGAAAATGTCGGTATTGGCACGACAAGCCCTGCTGCAAAACTTGATGTGGTGGGGAGTGTTAAAGCTACGACATTTGATGGCTTTGGCATTGTCCCGATTGGCACAATCCAAGCCTGGCATAAAGATCTACCCAATGTACCCGCCTTACCCGATGGCTGGGCTGAGTGTAATGGACAGGTATTGAATGATCCGGATAGTCCGCTGGATAGCCAAACCATTCCTGACTTAAATGGAGAAAACCGGTTTTTGATGGGCGCTACAATCTCGGGCTCAAGCGGCGGATCTAACACCATGCGTGATCACTCGCACACGGGTAGCACGTCAAACAATACCCATAGCCACACTATTCAAGCTGCAGCTGACGCCGGAGCCCACACGGGTTGGCTTTCGGCTCATCAGCCCGGTTCGCCTCCTGTTGGAAATCATGTTTCACACCATGACACACATTCTCATAGTGTGACCGTTGGCTCTGGAAGTGCTCCTGACAGCACTGACAATCGTCCTAATTATTATGTCATTATTTGGGTTATGCGAGTAAAGTGAATTGTAAATTTGGACACTAAGCGCGTATCTGGAATAAGCGTAGCAGAACCCAGATTACAGAATGCTAGTCCCCCGCATTTAAATAGTGGTTTTCGTTTGATTTAGAACAAAGGATTTATCTAGGAGTCTGCACCAAGTAACAGTGCGATTGATAGCTAAATTTCAATTTTCCAATTTTCAGAAAGGATCAACCCATGGGCCAACTATCCAACACACCGCATCTGGCAAAGGGCGCAATTATCGGCGTAGACTTATTTAATCCTCTCTCCAGTCTTATCTCGTTCCAATACAACCCGCAGCAGCTCACGCGAACCCTCAATGCACAGACCGCGAGTGCCGATGAGGGTGATCGTTCCGAGGCGTTACGCCTGAAAGGGCCACCTACCGAAACCATCTCCCTGGACATCGACATCGATGCGGCCGATCAATTGGAAAAATCCGATAGTAATGCGGTCGATATGGGGATTTATCCGCAACTGTCGGCGCTGGAAATGCTGATTTATCCGAAAACCCTGGATGTGTTATTCAATACAGTGTTGCAAGCCAGCGGCAGTTTGGAGATTTTGCCCTGCGTTGCGCCACTAACCTTATTTATTTGGGGGAAGCGACGTATTGTGCCGGTGCGTATTACGGATTTTAGCATCACCGAAGAACAACATGACAGCCGCTTGAACCCTGTCCGAGCCAAGGTTTCTTTGGGCTTGCAGATCTTGAATTACAATGATTTGTCATCAAGCCATTTTGGTTACTGGGTTTTCTTTTCTCATCAAGTGATTAAAGAAATTATGGCGACCATGGGCAGCAGTGCTAATGTCGGTAAGCTGGGCAGTTCACTGTCTTAGGTTAGCTGGCTTGGCCGTTGTTCGAAGTGATTGACCTTCAGCCTTTCACCTTTTCATCTTTTCACCTTTTCATCAAGGAGTTTACCGATGTTTGAGTTTACCAGTCGTTATTACGATCTACCCATTAAAACCGCGACCATTAACGGCAAAGAAATCGCCTATGTGGGTCGGCGTTTCCTGCCCCAGGGTGAGACCTTGCCCCTGGCGACACAGGTGACGGTTGTCGAAGGTGATCGATTAGATCTGATCGCTACCCGTAGCCTGGGTGATCCGCTCACTTTTTGGAAGATCGCCGACGCGAATAATGCCATGCATCCTATTCATTTGAGCCAAGAGCCTGGCACAGTCCTGCGTATCGCGGCGCTATAATCTTAGGCTATCTCAGGATAAATAATCATGAGTCTGACAGCTACTCAATGCACGATATTAATGGGACCCAATGTTACGGTGCCGCTACCGGCGACCATGACCGAGGCGATACAGTCCATAGAGGTCACCCATAGTGATAACCAACGCTCCGGCTTTCAAATTGTGTTTACGGTCGGGCGCTGTGGATCGGCCTTGGACTATTCGCTACTGAAAAATCCCCTATTACAGACCTTTAACCGGGTGACTATCCTGGTGGTCTTTAATGCAATCTCGCGCATGATTATGGATGGTATCATCACCCATGTGCAACTTAAGCCCAGTAGTGAGCCGGGTGCTTCAACCCTGACCGTGACCGGTGAAGACGTGGGTGTGTTGATGGATAGGGAGGAAAAAATCGTTGAACATAGCGCCCAGAGTGACGTGATCATTGTCAATAAAATCATTGCCAGTTATGCGCAGTATAATTTAGTTTCAGAAGTGATCCCGGCACCGGTTGCCGACGCGCCCAGCCCCACGGATCGCACTCCGGTGCAACACGGGACGGACTTGGACTATTTGCAAACCTTGGCGCAGCGATACGGGTATGTGTTTTATATTGCCACCGGCCCCCTCTTTAAGGTGAGCACGGCCTATTGGGGGCCGCCTAAGCGCGTCGGGCTGCCGCAACGGGCGCTGGCGGTGAATATGGGGCCGGGAAGCAATGTGGCTTCCATGCATTTTAAACACAATGCACTGGCACCCAGTATCGTATCCAGCCAGGTACAAGACCGCAGCACGCATCAAGTCTTCCCTGTGACAACCTTCGCCAGTACGCGTGCGCCGCTTTCCAGAGGAGCCGCCGTGAGCGTCAATCCTCGCCAACAGCAATTGGCGCATGCCCACGGTCTAAATTATCAACAAGCCCTGGCGCAGGCGCAGGCGCAAACCGATCTGTCCAACGATCAAGTGGTCACGGCGGAGGGTGAAATCGATGCGGCGCGTTATGGTGAGGTCTTGCAGACGCGTGCATTGGTGGGGGTAAGCGGCGCGGGAGAGACCTATGACGGCTGGTATTATGTCAAGAGAGTCTCCCATACTCTGCGTCGTGGGCAGTATCAGCAAGGTTTTACCCTAACACGCGATGGCACCGGCAGCACTACGGCAGCGGTTATTCCGTGATACAGGCGATGGTGATGGGTCTTTTACTTTAAACGAACAAATCTTCTAATGGTATAACGTGATCCACAAGCTCACTGGCATAGTCGTTTTGACGGATCCCATCAGTGCAGATCATGACTATAAAAATAGAGTAACCAGACTTAGGATCGGGTCATAAATAACTTGGCATTTTCACTGCCCCCTCATCCCGTCCAGCGTCGTTGCTTAAGCTTGAAATATCGGCATATTCCTGCACTTAAGCGCCTAGCTGGACGGGCGATGGAACACCGAAAACACCAAGTTATTTCTGACCCGACCCTTAGCATGGCGTTGTAGCGCCTGTTTTTTTTCACGTAATGTCTTTGCATAGGCTTTATCGATAACAAATTCCTTTTGACTGAATTTGATTTCGCAAAGACAATAGCATTGATCCGCCCTTTCAATGACCAGATCGATTTGCACACCCTTTTCATTTGATGAGTGTGGGCGATAGTACCAAGACGACTCCATGGTGCCGACGGCCTGAATGCCAAGTGCCGATTTGAGGGCATCAATGTGCTTTAAACAGATAGCTTCAAATGAAAAACCGGCCCAACTGGTAAATCGCCGGCCCTGTTGGCGGCTAAGCCAATATTTTCCAGGGCTGGCGCGAAAAATAGGTTTGGGCGCCGGTTCAATAAAATTCAAATGGGTAAGACTATTATAAGCCGCCAAAACAATCCATTAATAGTCTGTTTTGGCGGCTTATACCCGCAGCGTATGAGGTTTAGGTGTCCATATCACGCACTTGCCCATGATGGATATTAGAGATGTCATGCTTCGTGTTCGTACTCAGCGAAGCAGCGAAGCGGTAATCGTAGTCGTACAGTAAGCGCAATAGAAACACGTTGGGCACTATCCACCTCAATATCACACACTATCCAAATATCACACATCAGGAGTATCGACTCCCATTTCAAACCAGGACGTAAAAATGCAACCATTTTTAGGGAAATTCCGTGGCAAAGTGGAAAGCAATGTTGATCCACAAAATTTGGGCCGTATTCAGATCAGTGTGCCTTTGGTGCTGGGGGGCGGTCAATTCAGTTGGGCCATGCCCTGTGTCCCCTATGCTGGACCAACGGTGGGACTGTTTGCCCTGCCTCCGGTAGGTGCCAATATATGGGTAGAGTTCGAAGGCGGTGATCCGGACTATCCTATTTGGAGTGGCTGTTTCTGGGGGACGGGCGAAGTCCCCGCGCAGCCGGCTATTGCCGAGATAAAAATGCTTAAGACGGAAAATATTAGCATCCAATTGGACGATACACCGGGTGCAGCCGGTGTGAGCATCACGACGACGACACCGCCTTTATCCTTCACGATGAATAGCGAGGGCATCACATTGCAGAATGGATCGGCTGTGATTGTGCTGGACTCCGGGAAGATCCAAGTGAGCTATGGGGCGCAGACGATCCAATTAACGCCACAAAACGTTAACATCAATCAAGGGGCCTTGGAGGTCATCTAATGCCGGGTACCCTCTTACACCAAGGCGCGACAGTGACATGCTTGCACAGCGGCCAAGCACAGCCCGTGGCGGTTAGCCCAAGGGTCAAGGTCAGTGGCCAGCCTATTGTGGTGCAAAACAACGCCTATAGCATTGCCGCCTGTGCGCTGCCTCCCAATGCGGGGGGGCCTTGCAGTACCGCCCAATGGAGCAGTGCCGCCACCCGTATTAAATCCGCTGGCATAGCCGTTTTATTGCAGGACAGTCAGGCACTGTGCACGCCTACTGGAACGGGTTTAAATATTGCTACGACGCAAACGCGAGTAACAGGACAATAGTCATGAATATGAGTTTCCCCTTTCACATTAACAACCGTGGTCGTATGGCGTTAGCCACCGACAGTCAATACGTATACCAATTGATTGAACAAATCCTGTTTACCTCCCCAGGTGAACGCATTAACAATCCGAATTTCGGTAGCGGTTTACTGCAATTGGTTTTCGCCCCCAATAACGACGAATTAACCACCGCCAACCAATTCATGATACAGGGCGCATTACAACAGTATCTCGCAGATTTGGTGCTGGTAGAATCGGTACAGGTACAGGGCGAGGACAACCGAGTACAGGTCACGGTGCAATACCAAATTCAACAGACTCAAGAACGACGCGTCGAGCAATTTAGTAGTGAATGAGTTGGATGGATGGTTCGCCAAGCATGGTTAACCATTTGGCCATTTGGCCATCCATCCATCCAGCCAACCATCCAGCCCCTAAGGGCTCACTCAAAAATAACTTCTCCTTTTCGGTGTTCCATCGCCCGCCCAGCAAGGCGCTTGAGCGAGGGAATATGTCGATATTTCAAGCTCAAGCAACGCGGCTGGGCGGGATGAGGGGGCAGCGAAAAGGGAAAGTTATTTTTGAGTGAGTCCTAAGCATCCATTAAAAGAGAAAGACTCACCATGGCAAACCTAATCCCCGCAGATGACACCCTAAAAGAGCAACGCCGTCAAGCTATCATGCAGCATGAGCAATGGACGGGCCTGGACTTTGTGGAGGTGAACGATGAGGCTGAGACGATCAGCTTGTTGCTCAATTTTATTCCCAAAGCTGCCGCGGATGCCCAAATTATGCCACTGGCTATCCAGATCGAAAATATTCTCTTGACGAAACAAGGCGGTATTAATGCAGCTAACCTTATTATCACGTCCATTGATTATCCGCAAGCCGACGGTGTCCCGCATCAATTGCTGCTCCATCTGAGTGAGAATAGCCTCAGCGCAGGGCAAGACTCCGTGCAATACACCTTGACGTTAGTGAATGTTCAGGACGTGGATCCCTTTTTTGCCGAGGTGATGTTTTCTTTTCAAACCAATGCGCCGGTTGGCTCCGACTGCCTATTTGACACGATTGAATCCTTACCCGACGAAGCAACCCCGCAAATCGACTACCTGGCAAAGGATTACCAAAGCTTCAGGAAATTGATCCTGGATCGTTTATCGGTATTGACAACATCGCAGGTGGAAAATCCACAGGGCAATAACGTCGCCGATTTTAGCGTGATGCTGACGGAATCATTAGCCTATGCCGCCGATCAGTTAAGCTATTATCAGGACGCGGTCGCGACAGAAGCTTATTTGGGTACGGCACGCCGCAGGGTGTCAGTCAAACGTCATGCCCGCCTACTGGATTATGCCATGCACGAAGGCAGCAATGCACGGCTGTGGTTGCAAATCCAAATTGCTGACGATTTCCAAGCACAGGATCTTGTCTTGCCCAAAGGCAGCCAATTCTTGACGCGCATCGTCCCCGGCGACGGCAACGATATTGACATTGACAGTTCGGACTATGCCCGGGCGCTAAATGAATCCGCCAGTTTTTTTGAAACCCTGTACGCGATCCCGCTGTCCGCCGAGCACAACCGGATATTGTTTTACACCTGGGGAGCGGATACCTTTAGTCTAGCGACAGGTGCCACAGGCGCAACCTTAGCTGGACGTTTCGATTATTTGAATGTTGGCGACGTGCTGGTCTTTGAACAGATTCACAGCCAATACAACGCGCAGAGCGCGGAAGCCGATCCCTCGATACGCTATGCAGTGCGTCTGACCAAAGTGACCTATGGGGAAGATCCCTTGGGTGGTTTTTTCCTGGATCCAGCCGTCGAGACGGCCCTGCCAATTACCGAAATTGCATGGCATGTACAGGACGCATTACCCCTGTCCTTGGTCGTTGCCGGCGTCTACGACGGTATTAAATTCAAGGACATTGCCATTGTCTCCGGCAATATTGTGTTGGCCGATCATGGGCGTAGTGTGAGCGGCGACTTAAGTGTCGGGGGATCCCAAGCCGGGGATCGTGTCCCCGAACACGGCGATTATCGACCCTACCTGGCGGAGTCCGCTATTAGCTACAGCACGCCCTTTGACGCGGCATCCACGGCCGCCGCCAGTGTGTCGATTCAGCAGCAAACCACTGCGGCACAGCCGCAGGTAGTGCTGACGCAGGGCCAGGAAACCTGGTACGCCCGTGCGGACCTATTGGACAGCAATCGCTTTGCGCAACATTTTGTGGTGGAGAGCGAAACGCAGGGGCGGGCCTATCTACGCTTTGGCAATGGCACCTACGGTAAACGTCCCACGCCGGGTACCGAGTTCCAGGTCAGTTACCGGGTCGGTAATGGCAGTGAAGGCAATATCGGCGCGGACGCGTTAGTCCATCGAGTCATTGGTCCCGCCGACACCGTTATCCCCATTAAAGCAATCCGTAATCCTTTGCCTGCGCAGGGTGGCACCGATGCCGAGCCCATCGAACAGGTGCGACTCTATGCGCCGCAGGCGTTCCGCGGCCAGCTGCGGGCAGTGACTGAAGCGGATTATGTCACCCTGGCGATGCAGCACCCGGAGGTCACGCGAGCGGCCGCCCGCATACAGTGGACCGGCAGTTGGAATACGGTATTTATCAGTGTGCTACGGGGATCCGACTTGGTGATAGACGAATCGTTCCAAGCGGAATTATTGGATTTCCTGCGCGCCTTTCAACTCCTGGGGCAAGATGTGCAAATTGTCAGTCCCTATTATGTGACATTGGATATTAGCTTGGTGATTTATGTTAAGAGCGGTTATTTACCCAATGTGGTGCGGCAAAGTCTATTGGAGCATTTTAGTGATGGTGATGCGGACGATGGCCAACAGGGCTTTTTTCATCCCAGCCATTTCGGCTTTGGTGATGACGTTTACTTAAGCACTATCGTCACGCAAGCCATGTCTATTGCGGGAGTGGAATGGATTGATTTGGCATCGGCCAAGACCCTGTTTCAACGTTGGAATCAGTCGGCGGGGGAAAATCAATTAGAGGAAGGGCGTATCAACGTGGAGCCCTTGGAAATTGTGCAATTAAAAAATGATCCTGCCGTGCCTGAACAGGGCCGTATGGACTTTATTATGGAAGAACCGTTATGAGCCATACCACCGATAGCGTTGCTGTCACCGACATTGATAGTCAGCGCAGCCATTTTACCCACGGGGCGATTTTACGCCGCATGCTGAATGCCATTGCGCTACAGGCGCCGGATCCAGATCAAGCGCAGAGTAAACCCTTGGCCGCACTGACGACCCGCGATACGGATGATCCGGCCATCGCCCTATTGGATGCCTGGGCCATGACGCTGGATGTGTTAAGTTTTTATCAGCAGCGTTTGAATGATGAGAACTATTTGGGTACGGCCACAGAGCAACGCTCACTGCGGGAATTAGCCAGAGCGACGGGTTATGAGCTGAGTCCGGGCCTGGCTGCCAGCACGTATTTAGCCTTTAGCGTGGATGACAATGCCGCGGGCGGGGTAGCGACAGTCACCATGGGTACGGCGGTGCAGAGTATTCCGAAACAAGATACGTTACCGCAGACATTTGAAACGCAAGCTGAACTACTCGCGCGGCTGGAGTGGAATGAATTGCAGGCTTACCAGGCCCGTAAGCAGATACCGCAACAGATCAATGGCGGCACCCAGCGCCTGCGCGTGCAAGGTATTGATACCGCTTTGCAAATCGGCGATCCGGTTTTACTGCTGGAGTATGCCGGCGCGGGGGATGCGGCGGGGGATTGGCAATATGCCTTCCTGCTGACGGTACAAGCCGTTGACGTGGATAGGGAAAACCAGGTGACTACCCTTGAGTATCGGCCGGCTGAAGCCTTGAGTGCGGATGACGCTGTGCTAGAGAATATAACAACCGAGTTTGCTAACCCGCAATTGTTTGCGCTGCGCAAAAAGACCGCTTGTTTTGGGCATAATGCCCCCAGGCAACCAGGCTTACCCGCTGCTTTGATCGATGGGGAAGGCGCACCCTATAGCAGCGATTGGGATGTAGATGTAAATGTGCCGACGGTATGGGAAAACTCCCAACAAATCGACGACAGGGACAATGCGCAAATCTACTTGGATCAAAGCGTCGCAAAGGCCGTGCCGGGAAGCTGGGCGTTACTCAGCGTTGGCGCGACTCAACGTTTGTATCAGATCGATCGTTCAGAGCACGTCTCGTTGGCCGATTATGGTATGAGTGGCCGGGTAACGGCCCTGACATTCCCTGCCTTAGCGGACAAATCCAGTGATTTTACGTTTCGCAGCACCGTTGTTTATGTCGAAAGCGAAGGCTTAAGCTTGCACGTTGAAGAGCGGCCCACAGACGATAGGATCCAGTCCGAGGAGATTGAGTTAGACACGATTGTTCCCGGTTTGGAGGAGGGCCACGCCTGGGTCATTCGCAACACCCTGGACCAAGTTACTGAAACCGTCAGCGTGGAAAGCGCCGTTTTTGATGAGGAGCAGGCCAAACTCACCCTCAACTTAGTACATGAAGAGGGGCAGCCAGCCATCCTCTATGACTATGTACCCGATACGCTCACCATCACCGCACCGGGGCTTGACGACCCCATCAGGGTGACGCTACTGGATTCGTCAACCCTGGTATTCAATGCGATCCAGGATCCACAATTCGCCGCCGGGCTATCGTTGACCTTAAGCGGCTTCCTACCCGCCCAAAGCGAGATGTTTCGCATTACCGGTAGCGCCGACATCGAGGATCACACCCATCTCTATCTGAGTGAGGATTTACACTATTCCTATGCGCCGGCGACCGCGGTGCTGTACGCCAATGTGGTCGCCGCAACCCATGGCGAAAGCGTGACCGAGGTATTGGGCGATGGTAATGGCACCCTCGCCAATCAGCGCTTTACACTGTCAAAAGCGCCCTTAAGCTATCTCCCGGGCGCCACTCAAACCGGTGTCGCCAGCACGCTGTCCATTCGTGTCAACGATGTGCTATGGCAGGAAACGCCGAGTCTGTTTCAGTCGGACGCCAATAGCCAACACTACACCATACGTTTGGATGAAGACGATCAGATCACTATCATGTTTGGTGATGGAAAAAAGGGCGCGCGTTTACCCAGTGGTCAGGAAAACATTCAGGCCAGCTACCGCGTTGGCATTGGCGATGAGGGTGAGGTGGCGCCCGACAGTTTAATCTTACTGCAGAACAGAGCCCTGGGGATCAAGGCCGTGACCAATCCGGTGGCGGCCAATGGTGCGGCAAACCCGGGGGATTTGGATGCGGCACGTTTTAATGCGCCATTAAATGTACTGACCATCGATCGGGTCGTGTCACTGCGAGATTATCAACATTTCGCTCAGGCCTATACGGGTATCGCCAAGGCCCAGGCACAGATATTACAGCAAAGTCAACAATCGGTCCTGCAGCTTACCATTGCTGGCGAAGACGGCGACGCGGTCGAGCCCGGTTCCCTGCTCTATGATAATTTACGCGATACCATCGAATCGGTGCGAAGCCCAGGGCAAATCTTGAATATCAGCAGCTATACCAGCCGCCAATTTAATCTATCGGCCAAATTACTTATCGATGAGAATTATATCGCCGAATCGGTTTCAATGGCGGTGACCAGCGACTTGCAAACGGTATTTGCATTGAGTCAACGGGACTTTGCCCAGGCCGTCACCGCGGCCGATGTGATTCAAGTGATACAGGCGGTAGACGGTGTCCTGGCAGTGGATTTAGATCTGCTTTATGACGCCGACGATAGCGAATCATTTAACCCCATACTGACAGCAGAAACGGCCCGCGTCGACGATGATGAAATAAAGGCCGCGGAATTATTGACGATTAATCCTGCCGGTATCCAGTTACAGGATGATTACAATGAGTAGTCAACAAAACAGCATCACTTCAAATATCTTGGATCAAGACTATCTATACCATCTGCTACCGCGTCTTTATCGTCGCGGCAATCCGGGCGAAGCCGATCCCCTGCGTGCCCTGTTGGGCATTATGGAGGGTGAGCTTAAAAGTCTGGAAAACGAGATAAGTGGCGCCTACGATAATTGTTTTATTGAAACCTGCGAACCCTGGGCGATCGCCTATATCGCCGAGCTATTGGGGATCCACGGTTTGCATGACACCCAGCTGGATTTACAGACGCAACGCGCCAGGATCGCCAATACCCTACGTTATCGACGACGCAAAGGGCTGGCCAGTAGTATGGAGCGTATTATTCATGATGTGACAGGCTGGCACGCCAGCGCCGTGGAATTTTTTAAATTGCTGGTCACGACGCAACACATTCAACACTATCGTCCAAGTCAAGGCGGCACCGTGCATATTCGTGATTTAGAGGGTATGGAAACCTTAAACAGCGCCTTTGAACGCAATGCCCATAGCCTGGAGATCAGCGATCGCAGCCAGCGACACACGCGGTACCAATTGCCCAGTATTGGTTTGTTCCTCTGGCGTTTGCAGAGTTACCCCATTGTCAAAGGCCTGGCCAAAGCCATCGAAGACATCAGCGGCGGCTACAGTTTTCATCCCCTCGGTCTGGCTATACCACTCTTTAATCAGCCACAGGTGCTCGATGATATCGCCCAACAAGCCAAAGAGATCCACCTGCCGGTGGCCCTGCGGCCTGCCATGCTCGCCCTGGACTTGCAGACCTATGAACAACGTTATGCCAACCTTGCAGACGAACTCAAGCCGTTGAATAGTGATTATTATGGCCCTGAAAGAAGTTTCCATATTGTTAAACTGATCGGCGAGCAGGCGACGCCCATCAATCATCATGAAATAACGGTCATGGATCTGGAAGACTGGCCGCAAGCCCCGGTCAACACGCTGGCAGTGGACGTGCGTGGCGGTCGTCTGGCGTGGGGACCGGGGCAGGAGATCGCGCTGATCGACAGTGTGGCATTGGATGGGGGTAATTCGCTGATCATTATTGATCTTGTCGCACCACTGCAAAATCACTACCAAGCCGACAGCCTACACATTGACGCCGCGGTATTGGATCAGGCCATTGACGTGGTCCTATCCGATCCCGACAACCCGCAGCAATTGGTATACCCTGGCGACGCATTGCCCGACGGCCTGGTGGCGGGCCTACAACTACAGATTACCGGCTTACTCGATGTGAGCGACCTCTCCCTACAGGTCAACTACCACTACGGCTTTAGCGCCGATATCGGTGGCGGTCATTACGATCGACAAAATACCCTGGCGGTGCTTGATGAAGACAGTTTATTGATTAGCGTTTCCAAACAGGAAGAGGGTGCGGTGGCCACGCTGCAACTAGCCATCGATCAATGCACCGACGCCAGTGAAAGTCAATGCATTATCGAGATCCGAGACGATGCGACCTACGATGAGCCCATTGCAGAAATCCAACTCAACGGTCAACGTACACTGACTATCCAGGCAGCCGATGGCGCCCGCCCCTGCATCGCCGTAGAGACACTGCAATGCCGCGCCGACCAAAGCGCCAACACCCTTATTTTAAACGGCGTGTTATTAGCGGGTAAGCTCGAAGTACAAGGGCAGTTACAACTAGTGCTGCATCATTGCACCTTATTACCCGGCATCGGCGCGGCCAAAGAATCCCTCGCCCTATCGCCTCTCAGGCAGGAAGACAGTACGCAATTACAAGTGATGGTTGAAAAGAGTATTGTCGGGGCCATCTCCCTACCCGCCGACATACTGAAACTCACCGTATGGGACAGTATTATTGATGCCGCGCAAGACACCGCCATTGCCGAAGACATCACCCAAGCCACACCCGCGGCGGGTCCCGTCATTGACTTGCAACGCAGCACCGTATTGGGATCCGTGTGGGTATCGGAAGTGGACCTGATCTCCGAGTCCATTATCACCCAAGCGGTGGTCGTTGAACGTATTCAAACCGGTTGTGTACGTTATAGTAGTTTACCCATCGCCTTTCAGGAAGAAGAAACCCTATCGCGTACCCCGGAGCGTTACCGAACGCAGCCGGAACTGGACTACCTGCCCGCCATTGAACCATTTCAAGATCTCCAGGAAGAGGAATTTGCCCAACAACAGACACTGATCCTCGCGAGTTTAACGCCGCGCTTCGTCTCCACCACCTACGGCCAGCCCGGCTACGCGCAACTCAGCGACGATACCCACGAGGCGATACACAATGGCGCCGAAGACGGCGCGGAAATGGGTGTATTCAAACACCTAAACCAGACGCAACGAGAAGCCAGTTTGCAGGAAATCATAGAAGAGTACTTGCCCTTTGGATTAGAGGGGAAGGTGTTTTTTGAGAATTGAGAATTGAGATTTCTAATTTTCAATTGTTGTTTTTCAACCCAGAGGAGAGTTAATGATGAATGCCATGACAACATTTGCAGAGAGTAAAAAATCAAATTTAATAGGTGCTAATATCAGTGCCTATTCACCGGAAAATGATCAGGTAGCGTTCCAACCTGACACTCATCAATTACCCAGTCATTTTAGTTATGGGTTTGGGCAATTGAATATTCAGCATTCTGTGCCTGTCGGGATACAACCGAAGCTGACCATAGGTGCGCCGAATGATAGGTATGAGCAGGAGGCGGATCGCGTGGCGGATCGGGTGATGAGTATGTCGATACCCGTTCAAAGCGGTGTGACATCAGCGGGCTCACTGAAAGTACAACGTATGTGTAAAGGCTGTGAAGATGAATTAGAAGGGAAATTACAGACAAAATTAGCAAGCAGTGCAGGTGCTATCTCGGTAACAGATGATATTGAACAAGGTATGCAGGGTTTACAAGGTAAAGGTCAACCTTTACCTAAATCGGAACGTGCTTTTTTTGAGCCAAGGTTTGGTCGAGATTTAAGCCATGTACGGATCCATTCTGGAGTACAAGCTTCGCAAACCAGTGCATCTATCGGTGCTCGGGCTTTTACTTTAGGTAATAATATTGTTTTTGGTCAAGGGGAATATCAACCCAGAACCACCTTTGGTCGTAAGTTGATGGCGCATGAGTTGACACATGTAGAGCAGCAAGTTAGAAATTCAGGCATATTAAGCGATCAGCCTGCAGTTCAACGGAAGGTAATACCAAAAACTGTAGATGAAGGAGCGGACTTTTTGGCGGGTATAACGAGATTTACTTCTAAATCATCTGCTGCAGTTCTTGACTGTGCGGTACATAGTTTAACAGATTTGTTAAAGATGTCTCAAGGTAAACCAGGAACCGTTACACTTGGATGTAAATTCTAATCATGCTTAAAAGAGAACGTTACTATGAATGCTGTATTAAGTTTTATAGAAGGTAAAAGAAATAAGGCATTTTTTTATTCAGAAAATTCTGATATTCGCTCATACGACAATACAGAACATTTTACTTCACACGACAAGCTACCTCACTCTCTAAGGTATCAGTTCAAGAATATAAATGTACATAATCAAGCACCTACTAGTATACAACCTACACTTTATAAAAACCTATCTAATACTAAATTCAAATCAAAATTCAATCATGCTACCGACAGTTTAGCAGAAGAATATAGTTCCCTCCATAGTAGCAATTCAGCATTGAACAACAGGGACTTATATCATATACAGAAAACCCCAAAAGAAGAATTAAATTCTGTTGAAAACTGTCGGTTAGATGTACGTGCTACTAGCCTTGGTGGATTGGGAAGTATTCTACCATTTGTCCATCATTTGTTTCTTGTACTTACTAATCGCCATGGTGTAGAAGTTTACTATCGTGGAGGTCCGGGAGGAACGCAGTGTGCGAATACTAAGGAAAATTCCGGACCAAATGGATCTATTTTAGGAAGTGGTGGACATTATATTCCTGGATCTATTGATTGGGATCCTTCTGCCCCTTCAAAGACAGTACTCACAGGCAGGCAAGCTTGTGATAGGGTTCCTTGCTTAGCAAAAGAAATAGATCGCATCAATAATAATTGTATCCCGTATGAAATATTTGGGAATAATTCGAATACTCTAGTAAGTACATTGCTGGATAAGTGTAATATACCTAAAAGCAAACCGGTTGCGCTGGCTCCTGGATGGGATGAATCAATTCTTTAACTCAACAATCTCCCATTAAAGAGATCTTGAGGTCTTTGGGGTCTCTTGGGGTCATCTCTTGGGGTCAAGTATCTAAAATAATTGGCAAAATAATTGGGGTCACAAAATAATTGGGGTCAAAAATAATTGGGGTCAAAATAATTGGGGTCAGATGAACATTTAAATAATTGGGGTCAAAATAATTGGGGTCAGATGAAAATAATTGGGGTCAGATGAACATTTCAAAAAATAATTGGGGTCAGATGAACATTTCATTAATCAACAATTCTACCCCTTCTTTTTAGGTCGTCCCGCCTTCCTGGGTGTTACCCGGCGGCCGTGCACAAAATAATTGGGGTCATGAACATTTCACAAATTGCACAAATTGGGGTCAGATGTAACACAAATTGGGGTCAGATGAAAATTTAATAGGGATTTTCATTCCTCTCTAAATCAAAACCCCTTATGATCGCAGGCTACAACATACTTTGGTTACAAGGATGCAACCATGGCGAGATTACAGCGTTTCTGTCCA
>JAZFYA010000263.1:0-4658 GCA_036443315.1 Pseudomonadales bacterium | reverse complement strand
TTGAGCGCTTATTTCAGAAGTTGAAGCAGTATCGTCGAGTGGCAACGCGATACGAACGGCTGGCGCGTAATTACCAGGCTATGCTCTGGTTAGTTGCCTCTATTATTTGGGTTAATTGAGAACGCCCTCTAGTAGTTTGGCTGGTAACGTTTGCAACCCAATTCAAAGCTATTGCCGCTAGCAACCATTGAATTAGCGACACCCGAAGCGGTCAACCAAAAACTCCCCGCCAACGCACTCAACGCTTGTAACAACGTTAAAAACTTTTTGAAGTGCCGATGGTATTTTGCTTCACAGATTGTTATTGCGAAGTTTGTTCTTAGGCACTATGGTCCTATTAGTATATAATCGTACCATCCATTCAACGACCCATTAGGTAAACTTTCACTTCTTATGACCTATCAGTGCAGAGACTGCAGTTATAAACGCAACGGTAAATTTCCCAACGGATGTTGTCCCGCCTGCGGCTCGTTCAACATCACTGGTGGCCCCAAACTCAGCGAAGGCAATGAAAACAAAAGCCGTGCAAAAACATGGCGCCTGGTCTTATCGATAGCCCTTTGGGTTTATCTCGCTGTACTGGTTTACTTGAAGTTTCAAGGCTAGGGGTCTCTGAATAAGTCTATGGTAATATCAGAAGACATATTGCTCGATATTAATTCCTTGTTGGCCGGCGAATGGGATCAATGTCAATCCTTGCTGATTCACAGCTACCCAGCGCCTATTGACGAAAACCGCAAACCCATCAGCAACGATCAATTACTGAATATTCTCAACCGACACCCCGTCAACATTGATGACTACTTAATTGAATCGATACAATCCCAATTAGAGCCAGTTGAAACCCTAAGCCCTGAGTCTTTTTCAATACTAAAATTTGTCGACCAGCTGTTCGATAATTATGTGAAAAACAGCAAACTACATACTGATATCAATAGTGAGTTAAAACGCTTGCGTGCAATGGTTGCCGCTAGTCTGCTCAATAAAAAACTACCATGGCTAGACGAACAATCCCCAATCAGGGCACTAAACCTAATACTTCAGCATTCTATAGGTTGGCAACCTGAGCTGGGACGCGCCGCAGAACGTTTTTTGAATAAGCTAACATCGCTCATTAACAGGCTGAGCAATATCTCCTGCCGGGACGAGCTCACGACAACCATCAACGAACTGAAAGTTTTTTTTGATACCGAACAACAACGCATCCGGAAGCTGGAAAAACGTCTGCGGGATGCTGAAATTGGGGCACTCCACGCGAAACATGCACATCAATTCAGCGCCCGTATATTAAATCAGCAAATGGCCGGAAAAAAGCTTCCCGCTAGCATTGCCGCTTTTCTGCACGGCCCGTGGCGAGAGTCCATGCGTTTGCTGATTATTAATAATGGCAAGGACAGCAAACAATGGCACCGTCTCCTCAGACTCACTGAAACCCTGGTGTGGAGTTTTCAACCGTTAACAGAAGACACCCGCCAATATGTCTACAATTCGATCTCAGAACTCTCTGAAGAATTACGCGAAGTTACTATTGGCCTGCACCACAGCAGCAAGTTAGATGACGAACTTTCAATTATTGAAAAGGAACATTTAAAAGTACTGAAGGGTGAACCACTGGAGTATGCTAATTTTGAATTGATTGATAATACCGACCCTTTAGTCAATACCCAGGCATCCATAAGTAGCAATCTGCTACACAGAGTAGCATCATTCAACGAAGGGCAATGGTTTATTTATAAAACGGAATCTGGACAAAACCGCATCAAACTCACGATAAAGATAAGCCAGGCAAAGCAGTTATTATTTACTAATTTTATCGGCATTAAAGTTGAGCAATACAGTTTTGAAGAATTTGCCTACTTGCTATCCTCAAAAATTGTTATCCCCGTTAAAACCAAAGATCTGTTTAGAGCAACTGGCGAAAAAATACTCAGCACACTTTTAGATCACCACCAATCGCAACAAACTCAAGTGGCCAGCAACAGAGCCATCGAAGAGGAAATAATTCGGCAACAAAATCGAGCCCGCGAAGAAGCGAGAAAAAAAGCCCTTAAAGAAGCCAAAGCATTCGCCAAAGACCAGCAGAAAGCGCGTCTAAAAGCAGAACAAGAAGAACAAAAACGTCAACAACGCCAGGCAAAGGAACAACAAATCCAAAGCATCAGCACCAGCCTAGAACAGTTTCAACTGGGTGGCCGTGTAGTATTTCAGAGCGAAACAGGCGAAGACCAACTGTGTCGCCTTGCGGCTATTATTCAATCCTCGGGCAACTACATTTTCGTTGATCGATCAGGCATTAAGCAGCACACACTTAACAAAGCACAACTCGCTGTCAAGCTAACCGATGGTTCAGCAAGAATTATCGATCAGGGCAGCAACTTTGACAACGCCTTGGAAAAAGTAGTCGACAACCTACGCACAAGGAAATAATGATGAAAAAAGTAGAGGAAAGGCGCAGTGAAGTACGACTTGATGAAAAAACCACAATTTTTGTAGAAGTCTCTTCAGCCTCATTTGATAATAGCGCACCAGCCAATGTGATTATTTGCAATAGCCTGGATTTGTCGGCGAATGGCATTCAAATTGAAATCGATCAGGAGGTTCCCATTGGCAGTATTCTGCGAATTTGCGCCGAGCTACACGATAGCAACCAGACGCTCTATCTGGTTGGTGAAGCAAAATGGGTCAAACCAGATGGCGACCACTTCAATATTGGATTTGAACTTTACGATGCCGAAAACACCGATATCATCGGCTGGAAAGAAGTGATTGCCGCCATGTTAGGCCATGACGATAGACAATAACTAATCATCCCGAACGGTCATAAACGGATTTTGCGGATTACCCTCTGGGAGTTCCTCCACTTTCTTCTCTTCGATATCCTCAAGACTCAGCCCGACACTTTTAGAACCCGCATCCGGACTTTTTCCTTCATCACTTAACTTAATTCTTAACCTCAAGTTATTTGCCGAATCAGCATTGCGTATAGCCTCCTCAAGAGTGATCTTTCCTTCTTTGTGCAACTTAAAAAGAGCTGTATCAAACGTTTGCATACCTAGATTTTCAGATTTCTCCATCACTTCTTTGATGTCCTCAAACTCACCGCGAAGTATTTTTTGTTTTATGGTTGCAGTCCCCAGCATAATTTCTACTGCCGCCACACGCTTTCCGTCAATACTGGGAATTAACCGCTGGGAAACAAAAGCTTGAATGTTGGAAGACAGATCCATTAACAATTGCGCACGGCGCTCTTCCGAGAAAAAATTAATAATACGGTCCAGGGCCTGATTAGCATTGTTAGCATGCAAAGTGGAAATAGCCAAGTGCCCTGTTTCTGCAAAAGCCAAACAATGCTCCATGGTATCTCGATCTCTCACCTCACCGATCAAAATCACATCGGGAGCCTGGCGCAGGGTGTTTTTTAAGGCGTTATGAAAATTACGGGTATCCACACCTACTTCCCGCTGGTTAACCACAGACTTCTTATGTCGATGAACAAATTCTATCGGATCTTCTATAGTAATAATATGACCCGCACTGGTACTGTTGCGATGATCGATTAGCGCCGCAAGTGATGTCGATTTACCGGAACCGGTAGCCCCAACAAATAACACTAAACCGCGTTTTTGAGTGATGACATCCTTCAACACTTCAGGTAAATTCAAATCATCAAATTTAGGGATTTCTGTTTTTATATTCCGGGCAACAAGGGAGATTTCATTGCGCTGTTTAAAAATATTTACCCTAAAACGACCCACGCTAGGAATAGAATAAGCCAAATTCATTTCCAGCTCTTCTTCAAATTCCGCCTGCTGTCGGGCATCCATCAGCTCATAAGCTATATCCTTAACCTGACCTGGTTGCATGCTGGTTTTTTCAAGCGGCTTTAGAACTCCTTGAAATTTGGCGCAGGGCGGCGCCCCAGTACTAAGATATAGGTCAGAGCCATCCTTCGACGCTAGTATTTTCAAATAATCTTCAAATTCCATAGTCTTACCTTGGTACTCGCAATAAGCGGCTACTAGTTAGTGCTAAAAATAGCGCTAAGATATGAATGGTACTTACTTAAGGCTATAACCGAGGAGCTTTGAACCCGCTGTTCGCAATGCAAGGCCCACTATCGCCCATTATCGATTGGAACCCCACGCCCTTTAGCGGGCCTTGCATTGCGAACAGCTACTCCGGTGGTGCCTGGATACTGCACAGTCTAGCCACCCTCGGTAGTCACTACCCTCACCAGGGCGTGGGGTTCCAACCGAGTGAGGGTAGTGACTACCGAGGGTGGCGGCGGGATACTACCGTCGCAAGCCGTTAACAGCGCTGCCCTTAAGTAAGTGCCATTCCGCTAAGATATAATTGATTGAATAAGCATAGTACGAACCGGAACAATGCAAACAACTTTGATACAAGAACTCTTCAAAAAAATACATGTCTCCATTCTTGCCAGATTCGCCCCTAAGAGCAGCTCACGTTTATATTGCCCTTATCATCATTCAATCCAGTCGAGTTACGATTTGCTTAATCTTTTCCTGCCTATACCCAAAGCGATTGAAATTTAGGTTTTACCCCCTGTGTCAGGATAGATGTCGTCCCTTATTTATTTATGGAAAGTTGTCTATGGCAAGTTGTTCATGGCAAGGCGTTTGAACGCAGGAAACTGT
>JAZFYA010000262.1:0-4151 GCA_036443315.1 Pseudomonadales bacterium | reverse complement strand
ACAGTTTCCTGCGTTCAAACGCCTTGCCATGAACAACTTGCCATAGACAACTTTCCATAAATAAATAAGGGACGACATCTATCCTGACACAGGGGGTAAAACCTAAATTTCAATCGCTTTGGGTATATTTTATCTTAACGGTGGCGGTGCCAATAAGCGTTAAGGTTAGATGACCCTAAATAAATCAGCCAACATTCAACCAGTCAATCCCTAGCTCCTGATCGGCGAGAATTAGCGATTCTTTTTCGCCATACACTTCAGTCATGGCTGCCCGCGCCAGCACCTTGGTATTATTTTTCTCGCTAATATGGCAGATCATCAAATGTTGTAGGCGATCCACTTCAATCTGTTGCAACAGATTGGCGGCTTGTTGGTTGCTTAGGTGTCCCCACTGGCCTCCGATCCTTTGTTTGAGTGAGGCGGGGTAGGGGCCCATCGATAACATAGGCAGGTCATGATTACATTCCAGCATTAAAGCGTCACATTGACGATATTTTTCAATGACAAAGGGGGTGATGCTGCCCAAATCGGTGAGCAGGCCAAAGGTTTTATCGGCTACACGAAAGACAAATTGACAAGGTTCCCTGGCGTCGTGGGGAACGGCGACCGGGGTGATATCTATATCACCGATGCTAAATGAGCGGTGGGTATTGATTTGGTTGAGGGTTGGGTGTTTGCTCACACCGTTGTACTGAGCGGTTCCGTGGGTGAGGTAAATAGGCAGCTTATATTGGCGGGCGAAGGGACCCACTCCTTTGATATGATCGCTGTGCTCGTGGGTAACCAGAATGGCGTCGATATCGTCCGGGCTGTGGCCTAGTCGTTGTAGCCGTCGTTCGGTTTCCTTGATGGTAAAGCCGCAGTCAACTAATAGCAGGGTATTGTTTGACTTGACTAGGGTGGCATTACCGCGGCTGCCACTGCCCAGCGATGCAACGTACACTTAGGAGATATGCCGTTTAATTAGTTTCAATAGTTTTTCGGCTTCGCCTTTATTCATCTCCTTTTCATTCATCCCCTCGCCACTCTGGCGTTCGATGGTTATCATTACGGTATTTGGATCCTGTTCATTAAGGCGCAGATAGTAGGCTATACCCTTCCCTCTGCTTGCTTCGTTATCTGAATCCCAGCTAAACAATGCGGCAAAAAAACCAGGCTCGTTGTCATCTTCCTGATCCTGTGGCAGATAGTGCAGGTAGTAAACACGTTGGCTGCGATCCATATCGTCAATGGTATAGCCCGCTTTGCTAAGGGCTTGGCCAACGGAAGCCCAGGCGCGGGTGAAGGGTAGTTGCAGACGGATAAATGGCTGAGCGTTGGCATCTTCTTCCAGTGTAATCTTACCTGAGGAATCAATCGCCTGTTGCGCAAGCATGGACACTGCAGCGGCGGCGGCACTATCGGCCAGGTACTGGGCCAGTTCGCGGATCATTAATTCTTCCCGTTCACTATTGGATGAGAACTTGGGCCAGTCATCTTTGCCGGCGCGAATATCAACCTGCAGAACGTAAACTTCACTGGTGCCGCGCTGCACACCTTGATCGATACGCAGGCGATAGCGCTCACGTAATGCACCTTCTACTGATGGTTGTAGCCAACCGGTTTCGATCATACCATTGACTGCATCGACTCGTTGTACTTCCAGTTGATTGAGGCTGAGAAAACCCCTGAGGCGTGGCCATACTTGCCCAGGCGTTCCGTCTACCAAGATCCAGTGCTGATTACCCAGGGTATTAATACGTACTGCATCCCGATCAATGTCATCCCCTAGTGGTTCCGGTGCAGGGACTTTAAACACATCATCCAGTGTGGTGTGGTCACTGATCTGAGGAATGGCATAGTTGTCGTCGATTGCGTTACTGTCCATATGGTCGGGTATTTCCAGCAGTGCTTCTACTTTGGCTTGGCGATAATCATTGCTGTGATCGCGGAATGTTCCCTGGTACCCAAACAGCCAACCACATCCGTTCAGATTGGTTAGTAGGGCGGTGAGCAGAGCTATTTTTACTATTACTTTCATTAAGGATTCCATCATTGTTGAGCCGGACATCTTAAACAATACCTATATTAAATAATGCCAGCCTGTTGCATCGCTTGTTTTAGGGCTGGTTGGTGGTTGGCATTGAGTATCGTTAGGGGTAAACGGATACCATTACTGATCCGCCCCATTTCATGGAGTGCCCATTTTACCGGTATGGGATTGGACTCAAGGAACAGGTTGTTATGCAGTGGCATCAGTTGGTCATTGAGGGTTTTGGCCCGCTCAGTATTGCCGGCAATAGCCGCTTCACACATTTGCGACATCAGCTTTGGCGCAATATTGGCAGTTACCGAGATATCCCCTTTGCCACCTAACAGCATTAGGTCCATTGCGGTGGGATCGTCACCGGAATAAATGGTGATGCGATCTGCACAGCGCTCGATCAGTTCTTTACCGCGGGGGATATCGCCGGTTGCATCTTTGATGCCGATAATGTTGTCGATATCAGCTAGCTGATCGACGGTATTATTATCCATATCGCAGGCGGTACGGCCTGGCACGTTATACAGGATTTGCGGAATCGCTACGCTTTTGGCAATCAACTTGTGAAACAGGTATAAACCTTCCTGGGAGGGCTTATTGTAGTAGGGCGTCACCAGCAGGCAGGCATCTACCCCTGCTACCCGCGCCGCTTCAGTCAATTCGATAGCTTCATTAGTGCTATTGGCGCCAGTACCGGCGATCACTGGAATCTGGCCATTGACCTGATCGACAACGTGTTTGATGACCATGCAGTGTTCGGCGACGCTCAGTGTGGCGGATTCGCCGGTTGTGCCCATGGCAACAATGGCGCTGCTGCCTTCTTGCAGGTGAAAATCCACCAGATTTTTCAGTGCTGGCCAATCAATATCGCCGCTGGTGGTCATGGGGGTTGCCAGAGCAACCATACTGCCCGTTATCATTAATGTTCTCCGCAGAGTGTTTGTCAGGTGATAGTGAAATGCAAAAGTGTAATGGTACTGACCGCCCCCGCTAAGCTCAAGCAGGATCAGCATAAATTGACCATATATCGTCAGAAAGATTCTTGTTTAGCCGAAGGGCGCACTTACTTTAGGGCAGCGTTGTAAATGGCTTGCGAGATTTGGCATTTGTGTGTATCCCGCTGCCCCGCCACCCTCGGTAGTCTAACCCCTCACTCGGTTGGAACCCCACGCCCTGGTGAGGGGTTAGACTACCGAGGGTGGCTACACTGTCTCTTGCTCGTATATTTCACCCGTCTGCTAAAGAAATGTCGTTTTGTGTTTGTATGCAAGGATATTGAATTGTAGAGTGTGTCTCAGTGATTTACATTAATTGATTGGAATGCGTAAAGCTGCTTATATAGAGAAAAATGGAGTAATTCGACAGCTTCAACGTCAAGCTCACTGGCACCCAATGTGGAGCTTTTTGTTAGGCTTTTTATAAATCCCACTGCATGGTTAATTTGCGATGATTAATGGCACAATCACGTAAGTAAAGATTAATTAGTGTTTGATAAGGAATGCCAGCTTCTTCTGCTAAAGATTTAAAATATTCAACGGAGTCACAATCAAGGCGCATAGTGATTGGCTGCTTTAGAAATTTTATATATGGATTTTTTTTACCTTTCATTTTAGAGAAGTCGTAGTGAGCCTTCATTTTCGTTTACTCCAATAAAATTGCTCTTCGTCTTTATCTGCTTTTCTAGCTGATATTATTCTAATAACTGTTTCTTCTTCTCTAAAGCAATGACAAACAACAAGCGTTTTTAAATTAAAACTTGAACCAAGAAGTAGAAAGCGATCCTCTTCTTCAGAATGTTCGGGATCGAGAAACTGAATAGCGTACTCATCATAAAAAGCGGTGCGAGCCTCTTCAAATGAGACTCCATGCTTTTTTGTATTCGTCGTATCCTTTTTCTTATTCCATTCGAATTCTAGATATTTCATATGTACAGTGTACTTATGGATATAGAAAAGTCAAGTGCGCGCGCAGGCCTTGTTAAGCCCTGGTGCAGCAAGAGCGTTAGTTGGTCGCCGTTGACAAACTTGTTATGTGTATATAAAATCAATATCATGTGTATATAAATTGACAGCAAGCAGGCCAAATAATGAGAACGAATATAGTAATAGATGACCAATTAATGGCTGAC
>JAZFYA010000261.1:0-2788 GCA_036443315.1 Pseudomonadales bacterium | reverse complement strand
CCGTACATCGATAATAACGGCATTTTCAGAATTCTCATATAATGCCTTGGCGGATGGTACATCAAGGCAATTAATCCGTGTTTGAGCTTCAGCTATCAATTCACTGGCGGTTTTTACCATAATAATTTCTCTGTCATAAATTTCATAACGCCTTCAATATCATGCTTATAATTTCGTGATGGGCATATTTTGCCCTTACAAGTTCTCGAATGTCATATCTTATAAATTCCAACCACTTCAACCATTTTTCAAGTTTCTGTTACATGGCAGAGACACCTAAAATATATCCAGTATACGCTCTGTAACATAAAGAAAAACCCGCCGAAGCGGGTTAAAGGTAATTGTCACTAATCTTCGTGGATAAGATAGTCATCTGAATATTCTTGATATGTAGCTCGACTGTAGATAGGATGCTATGCCTATAGCAATGACAATACTCTATTTTGGAAAACTACATAATGCAATCTAGAGATAATTACGAATATGCCGCAGAGAAGTTTGACAATGCACGAAAATATCTTGAGCGTTCACACTCAGAGGGTGATGTACTAATTGCTGATGCCTTTCACGAATGTTCGCATGGCTTACATAATCTTAACACCGATGATCTTGATGATGGAGCTAGAGAATCATTGAGAAAACTTAAGGAATTGATGGACACAACCGGATTGGCTGATCCATCATTGGGTGATCTGTGCATTATGAAAGCTGGGCTACTCACGCCAGATCAGAAAGTTGAGCTGTCAGGAGTGGTTAATTATCTTGCAAACTGGTTTGACGCAAAATCTAGGGAATAGAATATTTTGGTGGTAGAGATTATATAATGCGCCACGCAGAGAATTCCGCATTTACAGCATCAATGTACTTCCAGCAGTCGCCTCGCTCAAGTAGCAGACCACGATGCGCCACATTATTTCTAAGTTTTACACCTGTTCTGATTAGTTTAAAGTCGCACCAAGGCAGTGCCTTTTCACTGCATTGGAGCAACGCGCTAAGAAAATGGCTATTACAAACGAAGTGATCTTCACTCTTGAGTTGTTCAAGTGCGATATTGAGCACGGCAAAGGCGTGAATGAAAGGAAGGTTGTACGCTGCGTTTGCAAGCGTAAATGGATAAATTCCACCTATAATACCAACCGACGCAAATGTGCTGCGTTGGAGCTGTTCTCTGAGAGCTCCCACTCCAGCCCACTCCCTTTGAATCTCCGCAAGTGTGACGCTGTCACGAATCATCGCTACGTTTCCTTTTCAGCTAACAATTACTAAATGGATCAAACAGCCTGCACTATTGAGAATGGAAAATAATGTGGTTTCACGGTTTGTGTTTGATTCATTGACGACTCCACAAATCCTTCTATCAACATAGGTAATAATAATACAGTCAGATGAAACTCGCTTTTTTCGTCTGATTTAAGCGGTATCTCTGACCACTGAATGTCCATTTCTGGCAGATTCCAGCCTATCGTCGACTGTCAACTCTCGACCCAAAGCGGACATTCATATTTGCCCATGTGGACACATTACAAAGAGATGTTCTAAGCTAGGTAACTACAGATAACCGACATCAACAGCAAGATTTGACGAAATACTTCTACCAACGCATTTATCATGAATACAGCTTATCAATCAATTTTTCTAGCATCCTGCCTTCCATTGTCGGGCTGTGGTAGGGATCAAACCCATGTGAAGCCAACCGTTCTTCACATAACTCACTTAGCTCTACGGATACATCATCAGATATTAACTTCTCTTTTTTCGATGCCAGCTTATCGAAAAGCTCGCGATGACCCTGTGATAATGAAAGTACCGTCTGCATAAAACGAATATCTGAAAGATTAAGAGTAATCATAATTCACGCTCCTCGATAGATAACGCTATACCTTTTTCATTGATGTGAGATTTACTGAAGTAATTAAGTATATATAACGGATAACTCGGATCGGATGCTTAGGGTATAGAGCAGTTTTTGAATTTCTAATTTGTATCAGTGGGCATTTACAAAAGTCTGCTTTGGGTCATTTTACGACTTTGGATGTTCCGTACAAGATGACGCTTCTATCCAACGTAGGAGAAACTCGTCATGTACAACGCTCAATCAACCCATAAAGTTCCCCATAATAAGGGGAAACTAATCGGGCAGAAAACTCCGCTAAAGTTAAAAGAAATCTGGTCAATCCGAATCCGTCTTCAACTCACCAATCGAACACGCGAGCTTGCCCTATTTAACCTTGCAATTGACAGCAAACTACGAGGTTGTGATCTTGTCGAATTGCGTGTCAAAGATATTACTCATGGTAACCATGTCGCATCACGAGCTATTATTATGCAGAATAAAACTCATAGGCCTGGATTTAAGCCTTTGGGAAAAGGAAATAGAAGCGATTAATTAAGGAACCTATCAGGTTGTACTCGGGCGCGCGCGTGAGATTCTGGCTCATGCTAGATGGCGTGCAGAGCGTGAATTCTCTGCTCAATGGGGCGGACATAAGTTAAACATTAATGTTGTTAGCGCTGTAACTATGTCTGAGGCACTTGTAGTAAAGGCTGGAGAGTTTTTAGATCAAATAGCTGAAGAGTAGTTAGTAATATTAAGCCCCTCCATTTCCTTCTCTTATTTAGGAGGAGGTTGAGGGGCTACTTTCTTCCAGCCGTCTGGGCATTCTTTGATATACGGGTAATAGCCTTCTGGCTTGTTACATCAGTGCCAATAGTTGGTCTGTGATTTTGTAAATGACTGTCTTGCACCCTAACATTGAATGTACACTAATAAAGAAAACCACCATAACCA
>JAZFYA010000260.1:0-2615 GCA_036443315.1 Pseudomonadales bacterium | reverse complement strand
TATAAATACAGATCTTTATCGAACAATCAAACTAGATTGCACGGGTTGACTTCGTCGTCCTGGATTCCCGCCTGCGCGGGAATGACGACGGTAAGTGAGAAGCGGAAGGCTTTAACGACACCCTCCTACGCGGGAAAAGCAGCAGTTTATGGATGGATATTAACCAAGAACAACCCTAAAGATCGCCCACTGAAAATTAGCCCATTTATCCAATGAAAAAAAAGTCCAGACAATCAAAACGAAAAATTAATCGATATATACGCTGGCTAGGATTTAAAGATGCCTGTTATTTTTTAATCGCTGATTTTCTCAAATACAAAACCTTAAGGCTAATAACCATTGCAGGCGAAGCGCTCTATGCCCGAACATCAACCCCCGATATTAAAGTGGCGGTAAGTTGTCTAATCCATGAAGAATACAAAAATATTCGACACGCCGATCCACACGTTATTGTAGATGCCGGCGCCAATATAGGTACATCTTCAATGTATTTTGCAAAAAAATACCCTAATGCCAAAATATTTGCCATCGAGCCTGAGCAGGAGAACTACGATGTACTGGTCAAAAATATCAGTCAATACCGCAATGTTATCCCTATAAAAGCCGCCCTGTGGAGCCAAAAGGAAACCAGAGTTCTGCAGGATCGTGACACAGGTGCTTGGGGGTACACGGTGTCAACCGTTGATGAAGGCTCATCATCAACCGGCCAGGAAACGCAATGCATCACGGTAAGCTCCCTGATGAGTGACCACGGCATTGATTCCATCGATATTTTCAAAATGGATATAGAAGGAGGCGAAAAAGACGTTTTAGCCGATGCTGGTAGCTGGATCGATAAAGTCGACGTACTCACTACCGAACTTCACGACAGAATATGTATGGGTTGTGACAGGGCGTTTTATTTAGCGACAAAGGATTTTACACATTTTGAAAAACAGGGTGAGAAGGTTACTGCTTATAGGCAATAATTTGTATTAGCTCAGACGGGCTGTTGAAAAAGCGCTGACTGATTGGGCAGCAACCCAACCGTCCAGAATGTGGTGGTTGTTTCATTATGGAATCCGTTCATATTACTATTTTTCAGCAATCATCCGCGTAAGCTCAATCAAACCAATTGCTTCAACACCTTCCGCTATTGGGTAACGGTCCTCATCAGTATGAACTACAAAACACTTATCAGGTTTTATATCTTCAATAGCATTATAAAACCCGCGTGTGGGGCGCGCTGATGAGCTGGTCTTTATTTCAATCGCCCAGGTTTCACTTAAACCTTTAAACTGCAAGATAAGGTCTATTTCAGCCCCTGCTGAGGTCCTGTAAAAACTCGCAATTGATTTCTCAACGGATACAGCCATTAAGTTATCAATGACAAAACCTTCCCAGCTCTCACCCATGATAGGATGACTAAACAAGGATTCCCGCCCATCAATTCCGAGTAAAGCATGAACGATCCCACTATCGCGAACATACACCTTTGGAGACTTCACCAGGCGCTTTTTCACATTTGCATGGTACGGCTGCAAACGTCTGACCAACAGCAGATCAACCATAAGGTCGAGATATCGCGCAATCGTCTTGCCATCAACGGCTAAACTGCGCGCCAGTTGCGCAGCATTCAATACACTTCCCTGACAATGCGCCAACATTGTCCAGAAACGATGTAATGTCTCTGCTGGAATACGCGGACCTAGTGCCGGAATATCTCTTTCCAGGTAAGTTTTAATGAAATAGTTACGCCAGAGCATACTGTGCTCATTACTCTCAGCTAAGAAACTGTCGGGGAACCCCCCAGACACCCACAGCTTTTCTTTGTCTTCAGGGTTGATTTCCAACACACCAATAGGAGGTAAATCAACGTAGGCAATACGCCCTGTCAGGCTCTCCCCTGTCTGCTTGAGTAAGTCCAGTGAAGCTGATCCCAGCAGCAGGAAACGCCCTGCCTTATGACCCTTTCGACGGCCCCTATCAATGGACCCGCGCAGTGTTTGAAACAACTCTGGCACACGATGCACTTCATCCAGGATCACCAATTTATCAACATGCGCTTCCAGATACCTATTGGGATCTGATAACTTTAGCCGTACTTGTGGATCTTCGAGATCTAAATAGACACTTTCCCGACCCTCTGCAATTTGTTCGGCCAGTGTCGTTTTACCAACCTGACGCGGCCCTAGCAAAGCCACCGCCGGGAAAAGCGTTAATCGATCCAATACTGTATTATAACGTTCTCTATCAATCATCCTTGATATTATGGTATTCGAAGCCAGTTTTTCAAGGTTATTTTGTATTTTTGGGCGCTTTCCCCCTCAAAAATCGACTTTTGGTGGCAAAATTGACCTTCCTACCTATCGGGGCAACTCCCCTACACCTGTCCCGCCTTCTTCTCTTACAGGCTATTTTAAGAAAGTCAGGGGTATCACCAGGCTTGGCACGCCGGCAATAATTACAGACCAGGTATCACCTCTCACCCCTTTCCCCTTTAAGCGTTCATTGGTGCGCTCAATCTAAACGGACTCTTCTCCTTGCCCATTCACTCGGCAACTTGACCATGGATAATCTCCAGGGTCCAACTTCGCTCTTCTTGGCATCTCATACCTCCTTGTGGTTGATTACCG
>JAZFYA010000259.1:0-15284 GCA_036443315.1 Pseudomonadales bacterium | reverse complement strand
TGGACAGAAACGCTGTAATCTCGCCATGGTTGCATCCTTGTAACCAAAGTATGTTGTAGCCTGCGATCATAAGGGGTTTTGATTTAGAGAGGAATGAAAATCCCTATTAAATTTTCATCTGACCCCAGTTATCGACCCCAGTTATCCAGAGTTGGCTGAGGAAATTTGCCGGGGTCCAACCTACCGCAATCGCGTGCTGCTCTAGGTCTTGCCAATGGGCTTTCATCTGCGACAGCGCATTGCCTCACTAGAAATCACACTACTTGAGGGTCGTTGCCTCATCTAAAATCACACTACTTTCTTTCAGATTGGAGGGTTTTAGATGAAAAAAGGACGCAATGATAACTACCCCAAAAAAGGCGCTTCCATCAAGGTGCAGCCCATCAGGAATCACAAAGACATCCAAGCCATTAAACACGCCCTGTCTAAGTATCCCCGCAATTACTGCCTATTCACTATGGGGATTAATACCGCGTACCGCGCTAATGAATTGTTATCTCTTACAATTGGCCAAGTGGCGCACTTAAAAGAAAATGATATCCTTGATTTGAAACAATCCAAAAATAAAGAATACCGTCCAACAGCCTTAAACGGTGTCACAGTTTCAGCCATCCAGCATTGGCTAAAGTATTACCCCAGAACTTGCCATGAACACGCACCATTGTTCTTATCTCAACACTCCAGAAAAGCACTCACTGTCCCAGCCCTTAACCACCGGGTCAAAAAATGGTGCCAAGAAGCAGGCATTGAAGGAAATTACGGCTCTCACAGTCTACGAAAAACATGGGGATACCACCAACGCACGACCAACAAAGCCTCTGTAGCCCTGCTCATGAAAGCCTTCGCCCACATCGCCGAAGAACAAACCCTAGAATATCTCTGTATTCTTCCTGAAGAAATCCAGAACTTATATACGGAAATGGAGTTATAATAATACTAACTAGATGAGCCTTTTATTACGTGGTTTATTTTAAAAACGGCGCAGCTATTACTTGCCTGTGCGGGTTATGTAGTTTGCTCCCACTCACCCAGAAACAGTTGGTAATTTCTTTATTCTCTGTGCTCGTTATCTCCGCTTTTTCTGTATAACAGGACAGGAACCCGCTATCAAAAGTCGTTGCACTCCTTCTTTTGACAGCAGAACCCTTTACCAGTGACACAGCCGCTTGCGATAACGGCTCCGAGAAACAGAAATTTTAAGACCCCGATCTAATACCCCAAAAAGAAAAAAGTTGACTAAGTTGGCTATCTTAGCTAAGATAGCGAATAAGGAGATTTTATTATGAGCGAAACAAATGTGTCTTCAACAGAGTTCCAAAATAAAGCGGGCCAGTATCTTGACCAAGCGGCAAAGTCGCCCGTCTTTATAACACGGTACTCACGTCCGGTGCGTGTCTTAATCGATATTGACGAATACGAGCGCCTTAAAAGCTATGATACACGCCAGGCGCTCTATCCACATGAACTCAGCGATGAATTAAAGGCAGAGCTTGAGAAAGGCTATCAAGGCGAAGAAACACCGCATCTTAATCACCTCATGGAATAATTCATGAAAATCGACCCAAAACCCGGCCTTGTGATCCGGTATGACTTCTTGTGGAAAGAGGAAGAACAAGCTGGCCATATTGAAGGAAAAAAGGACCGCCCCTGTGCTATTATATTAGCCACCAAGCAGAACGAAGATAAGACGAGGGATATCATTTTGTGTCCCATTACGCATTCACCGCCAAAGGGCCATGAAACGGCAGTGGAAATCCCTCTCAAAGTATCCCGACATCTTAAACTTGATGACGATAAATCATGGATAAAAACCCACCAAATTAATACCGTGAAATGGCATGAAGATTTTGCACCATTGGGAGTTGTCCCGGCCCATAAAAATCAGCAAATTTTTGGACAATTGCCGTATTTACTAGGCAAACAGGCATCTGAGCAAGTGCTTACAAATAGCAAAAAACGTATATTAGATAACATAAAACGCGAAGATGATAACCAATATGTGAAAACGTATCTGGCTGAAAGTAGGCGGCAACATATCGAAGGTTATAAAAAGCAAGAATTAACTCAAAGCAAAGATACCACACGGGAAAAAGATTCTGGGGGGAGGGAGAGATAAGTTCAACTGCTGCCTTATAGAGCGTCAGATAAATAAGTAAAATTTTATCCCCACAACCTGCTTGTTTTATAAAGATTTTTTTAGTGTAAAAATCAAATTAATTATATGAACGTCTATAGCTAATCTGTAGTCGCTTAAACTTAACGATCCATGTAATTGATTATCGCTCGAACTGACAGCACAGGATTGTGCCATTTGCGGACGTTAAACATGCAATCAAATATTTTCAAGCTGAATTACAGATATCGCAAAATTATATAACTCAGAAAATACAACCATCTCTTCACAACTTTCTTCAAACCAAACACCAGCCGAAAGAGAAACGCTCTGCCTCTTATTTTCGTTAGTAATTAATCCACCGGCTAAAGAGTTCTTAGGCAAAGCAACGGGCGGGCGATTACTCGTTTTGAAGTAAATGCCAGTTCGATACGCCGCTTTACTTGATCTTGCCCACAAGACAAAACCATCCCGAGACACAACAATTACCGCCCTACGCTCTGTGTATTCGATCCAGCGAAGTGTAGCAGCAATTAACGACACCCCATATCGATCAGCACAATACCCAATTATGTCAAGATCGCCCTTCGTCGTTGCTGGAATTTGTCGGCGGTAATCATCCAAAGGCATCAGCAGATTCGATGCAAAAACGTTGGCTTGGTGCTCAATCTGTCCATAAGCAGAATCCCATCTCACTATATCTTGTTCACCACACTGAATACCGTCAGGATACTCAAGCCTATGAAGTAGGTAATGCCCAAATTCATGAGCAAGGGTATAGTTAATACGCCCCAGTGATTCCATTGAGTTGTTGTAAATTATCCCCCAACCTTTTTTTCCAGAAGGTGCTTTAAATAGTCCTCCATCAAACTTGGGTAAGTCAGCGCCCTTAATCATCGTGACTGGATCATCTGAAATATTTTAGGGTCAGATCAACATTAAAATATTTTAGGATCAGATCAACATTATGACACCAAAAACAACTTATTATAAATGGCAGCAATGGGGACCGAGTTGCCATTCACCTCGATTCAGCCCCAAAATACCCGTGAGAGACAACTCCTTCCACTAAGGCGACTCTTAAGGCGAAGGAATGAAGCTGGTTTATCGAGTTGCTATATCAGGTGAGAATGTGTAGAAGCGGTCACTCAATAAATATGTGCTCGAGATTTTGATGCTAGTGGTCGGGGCAGGCATCTAATACACTCGCTCTGTTGTAATTTCTCCAACCAATGAAATAAATGATCGTAATTTGTTAACATTTCCCTCTTTTTAAAGCAGGTGCTCATATTCCAGTAAACTCCAATACTTAGGAAAGAAAAATAGAATTTTAAAAATCAATGCTCACTGCCTTGTCAAGAGCAAGTCGGTTCTATAATTGAGATCCTTTTAATATTTAATGTAATGCTCCACAATCCAATTGCGCGCATCTTGCACCAATGGATCATCGCTTTCCACGTCTAGGCAGATGCTTTCTTGGTTGATAGCAAGTCCTATGAAAGTCTCGAGATCTGAAAAATAGGAAGGAGGCTCACCTGCTAGGGCGAGTTGCACTGATTCTTGAAATCGAGTTTGATGCACAAGTGCATTAATCACCCTTATCACAGTAGTTTTGGCTTTTAGAAAAATAAGTGCTTTGAGTGCTGCCTGCCAGATATCATCATCTACTTGAGAACGAAGTTCATCAGGATATTCAAAAACGAGAGCAATTTCTCTAGCGGCTTTCTCTGGCTTCAGCAGATACAACAGCCCTTCAATTCCGGCAATAACAACGGTGGGATTACGAATACCGTCGCATTCTACTGGTGTTAGGCAAGCAGATAATAATTCATGCACCAAATTGTCACCTAGTTTAGCTAATATATAAAGTGCTCGAATCTGTGCAGTTTTATGCAGATTTTTCGGGGTGCTTGCGCTGAGAATTCTTCTGAAGTTAGCTATCGAATTTTTCGAATTCATCGATCTCAAATGATTTACAAAGAACCAATCTAGGCGAGCAGTTTTGACTTTAAGAATTTCTTCATGAAACAGCAAGGTATAGCTGTATCCAGTTTTTTCAATTTTCTTTAGTGGAACCTCGAATTTTTCCCACACAACGGCAATAGGCGCTTTTCTATTATGGATGTCTTTTGTTATACGATCATATTGATCAATGCAATGAATAAGTCTCACCAACATGTTTTCGGCAAACTTTGAATAGTCTTCTGCAACACTGGATGCAACCCAAATCAAGTTCACTACCCTTCGGTTCAAGCGACTAAACTCTTTCCAATCAACGTTTTCGCTATACATTGCCGTCGCATTGCCTCAATAACACTACGACAGTCTTCGCACTCCAAAAGAAGATGGGTTCTTACATTATTATTGTTTACCGCTTGCGTTGCTAGAAAGGAAAAAGGGGTCAAGTATTGATATAATAGAATAATCCAGCTCACTCGCCCTATCCATATCAGTGGCCTTAATCAAGCGAAGAAGAAACTGGAAAAGGAGTTTGAGAGGGACCAGCGTCTTGGCAAAAGATTAAAGCTATTATATCGAGAACTGACCCCTTAGACTTAGATCTAAATAAGATTGAATAAGTTTTCAGTACCAATACTCTTTACTTTATGCACCGTACGCTACTTGTTGGTAAGGCTCACCCTCTTTGTGAGGGCTAATCCTGATAGAAACCGTTTGGTCTAGGCGCCTCAGAAAATCCAATAATTTATCCGTAGTAAAACGGCTAAAGTGACCATTCATTAAGTGCGATACATCAGGTTGAGCAATGCCTAAGAGCTTGGAGGCTTCTTTTTGTTTGAGTCCTCTGTCCTCAAGCAATTTAAAAACATGAAAGCCGATTTGAGCGCGTGCAAATAGCTCGGCTGAATCGTCAAAGCCAAGGTCTTCAAAGACGTTGCCCGAACCTTCTTCAAATTCAATACCATTAATGTTTGCCATGTTTTTCTAGCTCCTTTGCTTCTTTGTAACGCTGTTTAATTAAATCTACATCTTCCTTGGGTGTAGCTATGCCTTGTTTTGATTTCTTTTGAAAGGCATGAAGGACATAAATTTCCTTTCCCAACTGCACCGCCAAAACCGTTCTATATGTCTCTTTATCGTATTTGATAGCAATTTCAAAAACACCAGACCCAACACCTTTAAAGGGCTTTGTATCTTTCGGCATACCGCCGAACTGAATAACTTGCAGCTCATCACCTATGGTTTTTTGTGCTTCTCTAGGGAATTTCAAAAGGTTCTTCTTTGAATTCCCCAGCCACCGGATACGCCGAATAACAGGTATATTAAAATCACTCAAAACTATTACTCCTAATAATATAGTAGATTTACTATAAATTCAATTCCTGCTAATGCAAGCTATAACTTTCTAGCGGGGTAGCAAAGCAGAAACCCCCGCATTTATTCCGTTTTGGTTGGTGTGCCGATTATCCCGATCCCTATAGTTGGCTCAGTGCTGTGGCGCAACCTGCCACAGCGGTGCAACGTCTGGGATGGAGCGATACTCGTTTCGCCCAACAACTCGAACAAACTCGGCGTAAAGCGGATCCCGTAGAACGCCGGCAAGCCTATTATCAACTGGAACAACAGCTTCTCACCGAGCAGGTACTGATTGTTCCCTTGTATTCTCAAACGGCCCAATACCTGGTAAAGCCCTGGATAAAGAACTGGTCTGCCATGCCCTTCGGTGGCCAACCGATTAAGAATTGGAAATTGGATATTAATTAGTACTTGCCTAGTGTTCAATGTACACCTAGAATGAGCTTCAAGTGTTCAATGTACACATGCGGAACCATGTTCGAGAGTATTTAATGACTAATAATCAAGAGCTGAAGAAGCTTATGGCTGATATAGATGAGTTAGATCAAGAAGCTGTTGCAGAATATACTGACTCATCGGTTGATGCGGTTAAAGGCTGGGGCTCTAATCCTGCAAGTTCTCGCTATAGAAACATGCCGCCTAGTAAATTAAAACTTTTGAAATTAGAGCTGCGTGAGCGCCAGCTCTTACAGGATTAGGGGGAGCAAGGGCGCTATCAACTACGAAAATGGTTTGAATCTTGTAATAGCTGGATTGTGGGTGATCAGCTGGCGCTAGATATCAGATGGAGAGCTTATTTTGTAACGTGCTAATTCGTGATATATAAAATGAGTGTCGTTGCTATGTACAATATGAATTTTTAAGCGTGTAAACAGTAGGAAGGGAAATTATAAGTGATGAAGAAACTTTCTGACGAAGAGTTAGAACATCTGCTTAGCGATATAGAATCTGACCGTGCAGAACGTAAGGAATCCTTTAAGGGGGATGTATCTAAAAAGGCACGTGAGGCTATTTGTGCATTCTCCAATGACCTGCCTGGTCATGGTGAACCTGGGGTCTTATTTATTGGTGCCAAAGACAGCGGTGAGCCATCGGGAATAGAAATCACGGATCAACTGTTGATCTCTCTGGCGAACACGAAAACAGATGGGAATATCTTACCATTACCTGTAATGTCAGTGGAAAAACGTTTGCTTAAGGGGGTAGCAATAGCTGTCTTGACCGTTACCCCTTCGGATATGCCTCCGGTCAAATTCAATGGGCGGGTATGGATTCGTACAGGGCCACGTAGAGCGATTGCTAACGAACAAGAAGAGCGAATCTTAATTGAGAAAAGAAGATTCAAAAATATTCCATATGATATCTATCCGATTCCAAGTGCAAAGGTAAGTGATTTATCTAAAAGCATCTTTGAAAATGAATATCTACCTGCAGCGGTTGCGGAGGATGTACTAGAGGAAAATAGCCGAACTTATGAACAGCGATTAGCCTCATGTAAAATGATTGTTTCACCAGATGAAACTACGCCAACTTTGCTTGGATTATTGGCGATTGGTAAAAGCCCGCAGGACTTTCTTGCTGGAGCATTTATCCAGTTTTTAAGGATCGATGGGTTGGAGCTTTCAGATCCCATTATAGACGAAGAAAATATAGGCGGTGGCTTGGTTGAAATGCTTCGTCGGACAGAGGAAAAGCTCAAAGCCCATAATCGTTCTGTAATTGATATTGTCTCCGCACCGATTCACTCTAAGGAAATGCTTTATCCGCCTGCAGCTATTCAACAGATATTATATAACGCTGTACTTCATCGGACTTACGAGGGTACTAATGCTCCAGTGAGAGTCTATTGGTTTAATGATCGAATTGAGATTAGCAGTCCTGGCGGTCCCTATGGCAATGTAACACCGGAAAATTTTGGTACCCCCGGCATAACTGATTACCGAAACCCCAATATTGGAGTTGTTCTCAAAACTTTCGGTTTTATTCAGGCCTTTGGTCGAGGTATTGCTACAGCTGTAAAGCAAATGGAGACAAATGGTAATCCTCCCCCCGAATTTGAAACTAATCAAAGTATGGTTGTGTGCACTCTGAGAGGAAAGTAATGAGTACTCCTGTTTTAACATTTTTCAATAACAAAGGAGGAGTGGGTAAAACTTCTTTGATCTATCACCTTGCGTGGATGTTTGCGAGTCTAAACAAGCGGGTGGTGATAATAGATCTAGATCCTCAAGCAAATTTGACCGCTGCATTTCTTGAAGAGAAAGAAATTGAGGAAATTTGGACTCGGCAGGAAGAGGGGGCAACGATTTACCAGTGTGTTAGACCATTGACTGGTGTTAGTGATATTTCAGAGCCAAGCCTTAGAAGAATCGCAACTAATTTATATCTTCTTCCGGGAGATGTTAGCCTTTCAGGGTACGAGGATGCGTTATCTTCCGAATGGCCAAACAGTATGGGCGATAATAACTTATATAGACCTATGCGGATACTTAGTTCGTTTTGGCAAGTAATGAAAATGGCCTCAGAAAAAGTAGAGGCTGATCTTATTCTTGTCGATATTGGGCCAAATCTTGGAGCGATTAACCGCTCAGTGTTAATTGCAACAGATTATGTGGCAATCCCTCTTGGCGCGGATCTTTTTTCGTTACAGGGTTTAAAAAATCTAGGTCCTACTTTGAGAAGTTGGGAAAGTTTGTGGAAGAAAAGATTAGAAAACTGGGATAACGGTAGTGAAAAAAAATCATTCTCGGATTTTCAGCTGCCGCAAGGGTTGATGAAGCCTATAGGCTATCTTTGCCAACAGCATAGTGTTCGCTTGGATAGACCTGTCAAAGCATATGATAAATGGGTTCAACGAATTCCAGGGGTCTATCGAAAATCGGTGTTAGGAGAGACAAATGGCTCAGATGTTCGTCAGGATGATGATGAATATTGTCTGGCAACAACAAAGCACTATCGAAGTCTGATCCCTATGGGGCAAGAGCATCGAAAGCCTGTTTTTAATCTTACTTCTTCTGATGGGGCTATCGGGGCTCATGCGAATGCAGTGCAAGATGCCAAAAAAGATTTTAGGTTATTGGCCAAAAAGATTGCCGGGGAAATGGGGCTTATAATATAGGTGGTTTTTTAATGGTTGGCGACAATGAACCCTTACATAGCGAAACCACACGGAAACCCTATTTGTGGCTCCTCCGCATCTTCTCCACCACACAAAGTGTCTTATAAATCAAAGATTTAAAAAATAATTTCCTTGAGATTTATACATAAACATTCAAATTGGATCACCAAGTAGGCCCAAGCTCTAACCTGCAAATATGAAAAATATTAATTTAAATAGTTGCAAGCCGTTAAAAAGATGATTACTATTTCTTTACCTAATGGGTAAAGAAATATGGATGATACGCTTTGGAGATCAGTTACAAAAACAACAAGCTTAAAAAGCTTTGTCTTAAGCGCAGGGAGGCTGACAAAACTCTGGGAACAGATAGCTCTAGAAAGCTCCGAGCAAGACTTGCAGACATAGATGCAGCCTCGAACGTATCAGAACTGGTAGCGGGAAGGCCTCACCCCTTGAGCGGTAATCGTAAAGGAGAATTTTCATTAGATCTAGCGAGAGGGAATCGATTGGTATTTACGCCAGAGGAAATACCTCCACCGCAAAAGGAAGATGGAGGTACTGACTGGACAATGGTAGATAAGATAGTTGTGGTATTTATAGGAGATTATCATGAATAGTGAAACTGGAACATTTTCTCCTGATTGGGCATCCCCACCGGGAGACACCATATTGGATTTGATGGAAGAACGAGATTGGAATCAAGCTGAATTAGCAAATAGACTAGGTTTTAGCCCTAAGCATCTTAATCAGCTAATTAAGAGCAAAGTCTCTTTGACCTATGATGCAGCTCAGAAGCTTGAAAGAGTGCTCGGATCTTCGGTATCTTTCTGGATAAATCGCGAAGCTAAATATCGGCAACAATTAGCCCGTTTGGAGGCACAGGAAAAATATGCTGGTTGGGTAAATTGGTTAGATCAACTGCCCTTGCCAGATCTTAAAAAGATTGGGGTCATTGATAACAAAAGGATTACAGAATCATCAAAGCCTCAACTAGTCGAGCAACTGCTTGCCTTTTTTGGTGTCGCCTCTCCAGATGACTGGTCAAATCACTATGGTGCTAAGCAGGGAGCTTTTAGAAGAACAAAGGAAGATCAGGCCGATGTTGGAGCTATCGCATCTTGGTTGCGACTTGGTGAAATAGTTGCCGAAACAATGCCTGGACCTAAATACAATCGAGTAAAGTTTGAACGAGCTGTAAAGGATATTCGAGAACTAACTGTTCTACCTCCCCAAGAATTTGAGCCGATTTTAAAAGAATTGTGTATGGAAGCTGGTGTGAAATTCGTACTTGTAGAATCCATCAAAAAAGCTCATGTCAGTGGTGTAGCTAGATGGCTAAATAATCACAGCCCAATGATCCAACTGTCTTTATATGGGAAGAGTAATGACAAATTTTGGTTTACGTTCTTTCATGAGGCAGCGCATATTCTTCTTCATGCGGAACAGAAGAAAACGATTTTTTTAGATGATACTGATTTTAAACAAAATTCTAATGAAGAGACTGAAGCAAATGAGTGGACTCGTAGTATTTTAATTCCCGACAATCATATATATGATCTCTGCACCCTGAGAGATAAAGATGAAATAATTGAATTTTCGGAATTATTAAATATTCATCCAGGAATTGTGGTCGGGAGGCTCCAACATGATGGTAAGCTGAGTTATAGCTCAGCACTAAACAAAATTAAATCCCGTTTTGAACTCATTAAACAATGATACACCTTAGAAACTACTAATTACTTTAAATCGGGTCCACTTTATACAACTAGGTTGAGATAATAGATATGAATTTACAAGATAGTGGGGAACTGAAGTGCATGATGGACGTGGTATAGCCAATTTGGTGTTGGATTATTGTGATGAAAATGAAATCCAACTAACAAATCTGAGTCTTCAGAAAATACTCTACTTTTGTCATGTATGGTTTTTGGTCTCTACGGGGAAGCCCTTAATTAAGCATGCATTTGAAGCATGGGAATATGGTCCTGTCCTACCGTATTTGTACCGAGCTTTTGGTAATTTCAGCGACGCTCCTTTGACCACTCGGGTAAAACAACTGGATCACAAAACAGGCGAATCATTTACCGCAAAAAGTGATATTGATGAAGATGGAAAGAAATTATTACACAAGATTGTCAGTTTCTACACTCAGCTCAGTGCTAACAAACTCGTGGAACTATCTCATGTCACTGATGGACCGTGGTTTAAAACATGGAACCATCAATCGAAAATTAACCCAGGTATGCAAATAGAGAATGAAGTTCTTCTAGATTTTTATTCTTCTATGCATCGTCCTTATATTCTTCACTAGTGAGATGAATATGACAAAGCTTAGAATACCAACAGTTCAACACCTCGCTAGGAACTGGCATGATTCACCTGAAAAGGTGGAAAAAGCTCTTGTGGATATGGCAAAGAATGTGCCTATGTTCAACTACCAGTAAGAGTGCCTGTCCTGACACATAGTTCTTTGGCGGTGTGCCCGAGGTATTAGTGCCGGATAATTTAAAAAGCGCTGTCACTAAAGCCTGTCGTTATGAACCGGTTATTAACAGCAGTTATCAACACTTGGCCAGTCATTACAAGACCACGGTGATACCTGCGCGCCCCTACAAGCCCAAAGACAAAGCCAAGGCAGAGAACGCGGTGCTCGTCGTAGAGCGCTGGATTATGGCGCGCCTGCGCCACCAAACCTTCTTCACTTTGGCTGCACTCAACCAACAGATTCGGTTCCTGCTGGATGACCTTGACAACAGGCCGTTTAAAAAATTACCGGGCACCCGCCTGAGTCAATTTGAAGCGCTCGATAAACCCGTCATCAAGCTCCTGCCAGCCACTCGCTTTCAGTTTACGGCATTCAAATTGGCTCGGGTCAACATCGATTATCACCTGGAATATGAAAAGCACTATTATTCGGTGCCTCATCATCTGGTGAAACATCAAGTCGAAGTGCAAGCAACACGCGATGTGATAGCGGTGTTCTTTAAAGGCAAACAAATCGCCCGCCATGCCCGCAATAACGCTAAAGGTGGCTATACCACCGATCCAAATCATATGCCAACGGCTCACCGCAAACACAGTGATTGGTCTCCGGAACGATTACTCAACTGGGCAAAAGACCTGGGGCCGAATGTTCAGCTGATGACCCAGACAATGATTGACCGTAAGTCACATCCTGAACAAGCCTATCGCGCCTGTCTTGGGTTGTTAAATTTATCGAGAAAGTATGACAGCCAACGATTAGATGCCGCCTGTCAGCGCGCGATAGCCATCCATTCACCTTACGTGAAAAGTATTAAATCAATTTTAAAAAATGGCATCGATCAACTTGAACTGTCACTCGAAGAGCAGCGCACCACAACCGAAACCCCCGCCTGTGATGATCACGATAATATTCGTGGCCCACAGTATTGCCATTAATTACAAAGGATGAATCCAATGTCACAACAACAATATTTAAAGCAGCTACGCACCTTAAAACTCGGCGGTATGACGCAAGCTCTGGAGCTACAATGGAGTCAGCCGCAAACCTACGATGACCTGAGCTTTGATGAGCGCGTGGGCATTATGATTAGTCAGGAACTCACCTCGCGTGCCAACAAGCGGTTACAACGTTTGCTAAAAGCGGCGCGGTTTAAAGTGGATGCCCGCATTGAGCATATTGACTACGCGCACCCGCGAGGCCTAAAAAAATCTCAGGTAGCTGACTTGCTAACCGGCGAGTGGATAGAAAAAAAACAGAACCTGATAATCACGGGACCGACCGGCTGTGGCAAAACCTATTTGGGATGTGCCGTTGGTCATCATGCCTGCCACCACGACTACAGCGTGCGCTATTACCGCGCCTCACGGCTGTTTGAATCGCTTACCATCAGTCACGGTGACGGCAGCTATCTCAAGCTCATTAATCAAATGGCAAAAGCCGACTTACTCATCATCGACGACTGGGGATTAGAAACCTTAACGCAAAGTCAGCGCAATGATCTACTGGAAATAATGGAAGATCGCCACGGTAACAAATCCACCATTGTCACCAGTCAATTGCCGATAACAAAATGGCACACTTACATCGGTGACGCCACACTGGCCGATGCCATCCTCGACCGACTTATTCATAATGCGCACAAGCTACAACTAAAGGGGGAATCTATGAGAAAAGCAATGAGTTCATTGACTGAAGATGAACACTTAGGGTAAAAAGGCGTAGGCCAATGCTTAGGGCTGGGAGGTGTTCATCTTCCTCCGGAATGGGTGTTCAGCTTCGCCGGAATACGCACAGATCTCATTAGGGCGCGAAGGTGGATCAACCCCCCTTCATTTTTTGACGCCGGATATATGTCTGCGTTACCGCCATCCTAAAATCAAAAGACGGTTAACAAGGGTAGACATTAAATAACGCAGTAAACAGTAGTTTCATTATTTTGAAACTACAGGATTATAGTGTTTGACAATCGTGGAGCGTCCATATATGTCCCGGCTCATCAACCCAAAATAACCCAGATATAAAAAAGGCCCCAGATTAAGAAGCCTTGATAAAATTGTTTAGATATTTACTGCCTGCGTTTGATGCCAACTAGACCGATCAATGCAGATCCAAACAACCAAGCTGCTGCGGGGACAGGAACAGTAGACGTAGAACTACGAACCAGAAAGCTGCCACCTTCAGGATAACGTGAACCATCATAAGCAGCGTCCCAATGCGTGTAAATTTCTGCGCCATCGGGTAAAGAATGTCCGGTATACGCACCTGCAATTAACGCGAGATAATGACTTGTTAATGGTGAAAATGGCGATGTGGGACCTACATCAGCAAGTATTCCTATAGAAAAAAAGGCTGCATTAAGACCGGTGATGCCCTGTTGAAAAGTATCGCCGAATAAAGAAATTAATGTATTCTGAATGGGGGAGTTAATCGCGGAATATCCTCCACAAAAATTACCCCCTGCAGAAAAACCAGAACACCCTCCAGCCGTCGCATGAGCTCCCTGGCCAAATAATAATTGTTCAAATTCAAGCCCCGTTGCATAGCGCCACCCTTCAAACTCTTCACCAGCACCAAATTTTGAAGAAATATCGTTATAGCTGCGGTTAAAGGTATTGCTGAGCGTTAACCAATCCAGATCACTAGCTGAATCAGTAAAATATGAGCCATTATCAATCAGCGTAGCTGCATTTATTGAAAACGAAAAAAGAAATAAGGCCAATGTAATTAAGGGTTTCTTTAACATGAGATCACTCCATTTTTGCAGGTGTGTATCTACGCCTGCAGACATTGTTGCTGCAACGGCAGTGGATAAGGATAGTTTTTTCATAATTATTTCCTCTATGATCTAGTTTATGGGCCACTTCCTCATTGTCTCCATACCAAAGTATGGGATATCCAAAATCACCTAAATACTTTAATTTTTTTATTCAGTTGATTTATTTTACGCTCGATACCTACCAACTCAATCAGTGCAGTACCTACCGGCTGAGGGCAGCCGCGAATCATCATGGCCTCCGTAATATAAAGTTTTTCGCCCAGTTATAAGCCTTATACTAAATCATCCCTAAACCATTAACCGGAGGCTTGTATGTATTGGCATCCTGTAACCAGGTAATATAAGGTCGGCGAATAGACATAAAAAGGTCTTAACTTGCATCGTAATATCTCCTTAAGTCAATATCCTTTAAATTTTTTGCGAAGAAAAATCTGCAAAATTTCCTTATTATTCTTTAACACAGCGTTACAAACGGCTGTTTTATCAGGAGCTGGAAAACCAAAGACATCATTCGATTATTTTCGGGCGCTTTTAATCTATTATTATATCCTTATCCCTATTGCTGAATTTCGATACAACAGGATGTGCAAATCATTAAATATGAAAAATTAATACCCTGTCAACTACTTTTTTATTTTTTTTAAAGAATACTCAAGAAATAATTACAGCAACCAACCAACCAACCAACCAACCTATGATAGCCAAGACAAAAGCTAGCAGTCCTCCAACTTAAACATTGACGATTGCTTAATGCAAACTACCCGCTTCTTTTTATAACTATTTGAAAAATAGACTCATTTTCCAAAGAGAATAGTTAGGAGAGCTGCGTTTTAGAGTAATTGCTTTGATCAACTTCACTATATCACTGCATCACCACGTTTAAACGCCGAGCACCCCAGTGTTCTGGAGGCCCTTCATAAATACCAGGAAAGGCTTCCCCACAATGAAGACACAGCCCACTATCACTTAAACCACACTGCCCCAGCTGATACCAATCCCGCTCTATCAACAAATTCTGGCAATGGTGACAATAGCGACTACCACCGGCACTATGCATGCACATTACCGGTGTAGGCATAGTAATACCATTATTGATAGCTATCTGGCGGGCACGGCTTAATGTTGCAGGCGGTGTGGGTGGACGATCACGCATTTTAAAGTCGGGGGGTGAAACGCACCGGTACCTCTGGCCCCAACGCTTTAACCACCCAACGCGTCATGGCATCGATCTTCTCATCGGAGTTATACACTACGCCTGTCACATACCTGCCATTTCATGGATTCGCTTCAAATCCTCTTTTAGCTGCTGAATTGGGTGCTTTATCCAGTGGCAGAAACGGCAGGCCCCCGTTGCAGTGCTTGTATCTAGGCCGTCTTCTCCGAGAGCTAAGCTCGCGAAAGCGTCACACATGAAAGAGCAGTAATCGTGAAACTCTACAAAATTATCATAGAAGAGCAATAAATCAGTTTTAAGCAG
>JAZFYA010000258.1:0-7038 GCA_036443315.1 Pseudomonadales bacterium | reverse complement strand
GTAAGGTGGTGATAATGTAAAACGAGCTGACCCTGAAACCAGGTTGATTGACTGTCACTTTGATCTGTCGGAGCAGCAAAGTTTCCGGCATACCTTCCCAATCCTCTTGCGAATAACTAGAGGCTTTGGTTCTGACCTTTGGTTTTTTCCAGTGAATAAGCAGATCATCTTTGCCAAGCACTTTAACCGCTTCAGTCTCGGTGACAGGAATGCGCCGGGCGAGCGTGATGACAGAGTCAACCTCCCTATTTTTAAAGCTGAAAACGTCAAAATAGCTACAAAAACCCTTGTCCCCCAGGAAAATATCACCCGCCTGGAACGTGCCCCATTGCTTACGCAACATAGGTAGTTCATTGCTTTTTTTGTTCCCCAATTCATAACTCTGCAAAGCACCGCTTTGCAGACAAAAACAGGCACAGATAAACGCCTGTGGGAATCCACAACCCGGTTTTTGGCTGCGCTGTTGCGGCCAAATCAATTGATTTTTTGGGGTGTCTGGCATACTGACGCCGGTTCCATCAACAACAATTACACGTCGACCAGTGAGTCGATCAGTGTCCGCGATCGTTTTGAGTTGGGTTGACGTATATTGGAGTATTGTCTCAAGAGTTGACAAGTCCAAATTTTTCCGTGCTTGGCAGTAAGCCGCCGTTGAAGAAGAGGGCAACGGTTTCGACTTCATAGCGGCATAGGCTTGAAGTTTTCGGACAACCTCCTGACACCCCCCCATCGGCATCCAGCACCTGAGAGAAAAAGGCCCAGAACGTATTTTCCTTACTGAAAAATCGTCGGCGACTTTGTGCGCCCGCTTCTGTAGGTCGCAGATGAGGCTCAGGAATGAATTTTCCAAAACACTCGCCAAGCTGACTGAAGGATTTCTCTTTCAGTTGTTCGGCTTTTTCCGCCAAAATCTGTCGGGCTGAACGTGGTGTTCTGCGTAGTGTTTGTAGATGAAAACCGGGGAGTAAAGGAGTAGGATTTTTCATGGCTAATTATGCCATTTAGTGTTTGTTTTTGCAGGCATTTTCTCATGCTAAACAGGCTTAACTTAGTGCCATTCGGGTCTGTCCCGGTTTTTTAATGATTGGTTGTGTGTCTTAGTGATTGTTTGTGATTGGTGTTCGAGAGTAGAGTACGCTACAAATAGAAAGGAACTGAGATAATGCAGCCTATGGTGAAGGTAGTCCCTGTGAACAGATTATTTTATCGTTTGTTATTGTTATCGGTAGGGTTTCTTGTCGCTTGTCGCTTGTGGTGGAGGTGGAGGCAGTAATAGTAATGCCCAGGTGACTCCCACGGATAATGAATTAAGCGATATTACTCCCTATGTTGCAAGCTCCCCTTATGCGAGTGTAATGAAACCTTGTGTACTGGTTGATAATGGCGCGAGTACCTGTTTGTTATCCGATTTGCCTTTATTATTGGAGGATGCGGAAAATCCAACAGTTGCGGATATCATGTCCAGAGTATTGGTCTCTCATAGCTGGATGGGCCTCCGTTTTCAGCAGGTCCTGGAAACTATGCCGGAGGAGGTTCTCAAGTTGTTTACTGCGGTAACGATTATTGTTATCGATGATGACGTCCGACCTTCCAGTTACCAGGCGCAGACATCAACCATCTATATCGATGCGGCTTATTTGTGGCTAACCAATGCGGAAAAAGTGGTGATCACCAAAGAGGATGACTTTCGTAGTAGCTATGGTGATGAGTTGGCTTTTATCTCTCTTTCACGCAGTGTCGACGGTTTTGAATATGCCTGGGAATATTATTCCTTAAATGATAATGATGTGCGTGAGATAGAGGACATTAGACTAAATCTCGCGAGGGTGTTATTACACGAATTGATGCATGCTAATGATTTTTTTCCACCGCAACATACGCTGTACTTGTCGCTTAATCAGACCATCTATCAGGCTTATCAGCAGTTGCTCAGCGAGCGGATATCGATCCGGCTCGATGCAAGTATGCCGTTGCAGTCGCCATTATTAAAGGGTTTGGCTGCTGTTATGTATCTGGGTAATACGCCGACTGCTGCGCAGAAAATAGTAACAGCGTTAGAGGTAGGTGAAGCGATGGAAAACGATGGCGCTAACGATGACTATGCCTACTCAACTACCCGTGAAGATGTGGCGATGTTGTTTTCAGAAGTGATGATGAAAAATCTGTTTGATATTGATCGGGATGTTGGCTATGTCAATCGACTTTCACTAGAACAGCAATGCGATGATTATATCGTTGAGTGGGGCATGCGTGGTCGAATTGGCGATAGTAATGTAAAAGTCCGGGCACAGTTTGTTGTGGCGGAGGTTTATCCTGATAGGGATTTTAGTCTGTTTTTCCAGAATTTACCGGCACCACTATTTATGCGTTCGGGAGAAGGTTGGTGTGAAAATTTGGCGTTGTTTTAGAAAATATTTTTTTGGAAGTATCAGCTCTGCTTTAATAAAATGGGAAATAATGTGGTGGTCAAGTAAAACTTGGCCTAAGTAACAAACCATAGAACGCAAAGGTTGGAGAAATATAGGCATTTATTTCGAGGGAGTGTGTAGGCAGGTTTGATTGATGCGATACGGACAGCGACTAATGGCACAACGTGTTAGGTAATGATAAGTTCAAGCAAGAGATTGAGAAGAATTTAAATAGGCGGGTTTCTCCAGGTAAGCCTGGAAGGTCCATTTTAAAAGTAAGGTGAGAAATAACCGTGGTCTGTCCCTGAGCTATCCCCTCAAAGTGACGCGCTACAGCAATGAAGTTGTTAGATCTTAAGATGTAAGAATTAAACATAACCTCGCATATCGAGATTTAAACATCGAATTTATTGTGAATTAAAATATAAGTTCTTCTTTTTATCGCAATAATATATACATCCCTATATTTACAACTGTGTTTGTGATCGGTAGAATTAAGTTGAATATTAATTGAGAGAATAAAGCCTTAGTTTTGCTGTACAGATCTTATGGATAGAACATAGATACCACGATTCTGAAGTCATTTCCCTATTTCTTTCCTTCTCGATAATGAGATCAAAAGCCTGGTCTTCGCAAATCAACAATATCATCCAAATTTCGCAATGGAGGTTACAAACATGAGAAAATTATACAAAACAAACTATTTCAATCTGGGCATTCATTATAGTAAAAATCCTTGCACCAAATGCGAGAGAAAGGAGCTTAATAACATTTTATTAAGTATGCTTGTGCTCTGTATTCTGTTGCCTGCAAAAAATGTTCAAGCCGCACTACACGAAAATGTATGGGCTGGCGCGGGAGTTGGCTTGTGGCTAGAAATACCCTTTATATTTTTTAGTTGGCATTTGCCAGTGGGCTCTGTATCGGTGCATGCTAAAGTGGATATACCTTGGTGGTTGCCCGATTTTCATCTTCAGGGCAATAAATCTATAGTCCCGGGCGTGAACTACGCAAAAGCGGGGATTTGGATCGGTGACCCTCCGCCTTTCAATTTAGATATCGAACCATTCGATAGAGGTATGGATGGCACTATTGATCTCGTTGGTTATGGAGATCCTGATGAAGGGAATACTACAGATACGATTATAACCAGTTACTTGTGGAATGCTGGCTTGGTAGAAATTGCCCGAGATACCAATGACGATATGATAGGTGACATCATGCTATATCAGGGTTCACTGACGGGGTTTGATCCTAGTAACTTTGGTCTTGAAGAATTATTTGTTGTACATGCTCCAGCCAATGTTCCGGTACCGCCTGCGCTGTGGCTCTTTGGTTCAGCGCTCTTAGGGCTGGCAGGCGTAAAGCGCAGAAAATAATTATCTAAAAGGATTGTGTCAAAGCTCCTCAAGAGAGGGCCTTCTTTAATTCCTTTGGCGTCTGTTATTGTTAAGGATTGTCGGACGCCTACCCACGAAGTTGGGTCTTTCAATTACGCACAAATCATTAACGGGCAGGTGTCGGATAGGCGCAAATATCAAGGGAGAAGAGAGAAGTAAGAAGCCGAATTCGGTTCCCGATCCATTGGTGGCGGTGTTCATAATTCTTACCGCTGGCGTGATCGATACCGCAAAGAAAGGTGCGGCGTACACAGCGAGAAACAGTGTGGTAGTAAGATGTGTCTTGAACGAGATAAGTTCCTTTCTTGGGGTCATCGCCATTCCTTTGAGCGATTGATGGATTGCTATGCTAATGAGGGCTGGTAGGTTGTCAATGTCTAGAGTGTGTGTCCTAGAATTTCTTTTACTTACCGATGTTGTTAAATTAAAGCTCTATTTTTAACGGCGCGGCGCGGACGTATATTTCTGATTGACGTGTGGCGACCCCTCCATAAGCTATTGATTATGTTTGTTAAAAAATGGATACTGGCGGATTCTGAAATTAATATACGGCTGAAAGATATACGGATCTGCGCCGTTGAATAAACTGTTAAATGCTAACCACCACCCCGTCATCCCGCGGCTTGACCGCGGGATCCATGGAAAGACACGAAAATGCAAAAGGACTTTTATATTGACATACTGGCGAGAAAACGCAAAGGAACGTAATACGCATGTTGGTTATGTTGCCTTCCCTTTCAGACCACAAGGTCGGCACTCTCAAACGGTGATTTCGGAGCTCAATACTGAGCCTGTACATTCCTCTATCAACGCTTAACCTTTAGCCTTACGACTAACGGCCCATGACTCGAGGTCTCAGCGGCTAGTTACGCCTTACTGAGTAGAGGACTTTCACCTGCAATCTTTTGCCGATTTATCTTGGCGCTCGGTCTGTCCCGGTTTATTTCTACAGGTAAACACCTTAATCGGATGAGCTTGACGTTTCATGCCAATATTTCGTCAACCGCTCAACATCCTCTTTAGACAATATTCCAAACGCCGCTCTATGCGAGCAATTAGCCTATTTATAATAACTGGGCGCGACCATAATTGCGCCAGCCCGATGTTCGGTGTAAAGTAGGCGAAAAAGAAAGAGGTATTTGTTCTTCTTATACTCCTCCCCCTTCATTTTCAGCAAGGACTGCAGCTTTATCAAGACTTTGTCTTTCTAAGACACCCTCTCCCTTGGCAGCGTAAACCTTCGCCAAAAGACGATAAAAAAGTGGCTCTTTATCCTTTAAATTAATAGCATTTAAAATCAGATCGAGAGCTTCTAGGTAATCCGCTTCTCTGTAGGCTTTTTGTGCCAAAGCATAGCGATAGTAAGGGTTCCTTAAGCGGTGGCGTCTTGAAGCCGCGAAAAGCTGTCGCGCCAAGTTACTCTCTCCCTTTTTCTCATAAATATTCGCTAAATTGTTCATTGCTGATGGGTTATTGGGCTTTACAGCCAGTGCCTGCCGATAACTTATCTCGGCACGCTGGCTATCTCCTACACGGCCAAATAAAAAACCTAGGTTAGACCAATTGATAGCCACTTGAGGATCAATTTGAATTCCTTTATGCAAGGCTTCAAATGCCGAGGAATAGTTTTCTTGAAAGAGGTTTTGCGCCGCTATATTGTTGTAGAAAAGAGACAGCGCTCGCTGGTCACTAATACGTCTCCTGGGATAGGTCGGCTTGTAGCGATTGAGCTGCATATCAACAATCTGCTCGCCGCTCTTGAGAGGCACCACCACATTGACATGGCGATATAGAATTATCACCCCCTCCCTCAGCTGATCCCATTGATAGGGTGTATCCACTTCTTGGAAATAGGCAGGCAAGCCTTGATCCCGCGCCATTGCGACAAAGAGACCTGAGAAGGAGAGGCAATTGGCGCGCCGAACATCAAATACTTCCCGTGCAGTCAATATGGCCGTCTCATCATAGCGAATGCCCAAAAGACCAGGGCTTATAAGAGCATGCACCAGCTCTTGCAAACGGCGCTCTTTCCCGCGGTAGGGTCCCGCCCAGCGCTGGGCAAAACGACGCATATCTTCGTCTAGGCCCATAAAATCGACGCGGGAGAATTCACTTGAAGTTTTTAAGTGGGGGCTCTCAAAGAGCCAATCTATCTCCACAGTTGTGGGAGAGGTGAGTTTTACAAAAGGGGTGCTACAGGAAGTGAATAGCATCACCACACAAAGGATAATGCTGGTGCTGACATAAGGAAAGTTGAAGCACTTCAACGGCAGATCACCCTTTACATTCCAACTGAGTACAACTGACTGCAAATAATGCTGATGTTATGAGTAGAGCTACAACCATTTTTAACTTACCCATTTTAGAACCCTCCATATCAAATTGTTATTGATGAAATAGAATTGATTAAATCCTTAGAGTTTTTGACTTATCGAATATCTTGTTCACTTTCTGCCTGAATAACGCCTTTATCTTGTTTTAATTCATTAAAGTGGCGTTCAACATTTGGATAGTCATTTAAGCGTAAAGCTGTGTATTTCATCCAGCTTGTCATTACATAGGCATAAGGATCTGCAATAGATTTTTGCTCGCCTGTAATAAAAGTATTTTGTGCTAAATGTTGATCCAGCACTTGATATAAGGTATCAAGCCTCAGCTCTGCAGCAGCTTTTACTGCTGCTAGGCTCTGTTCATCGGCCGCTGTTGTAAAACGCTGTTGATTAAATACTCGCGAATAAGTAGGATGAAGGTCGCTACCAATAAAAGCCAGCCATTGATCGAGTTGCTGCTCTGCTTGAATATCATGCTGGGGTGCAAACTTGCCGTCGCTTTGTTTATTTGCAATATATTTCAGCAATGAATCGGCTTGCGTCATTATTGGCCCATCACCGTCTACAAGTGCCGGGACAGCACCCAAGGGATTAATTTTCTTATACTCTTCGCTGCCTATGACAACTTTTTCAAGCGTGTATTTAATATTGGACCAAGCTAAAACAACATGAATGGCTAATGCACTTGTACCCGGAGAGTAATAAAGTTTCATCGTAACTCCCTAAGTGAAATTTGATTTTTTGCTTTATTGACTGCTTGTTTGTCCTATACGTCGACAGTTTATCCAAAATAAATTTGAACAGTTAATAAATATATGTAATTATGTTGTGCATGAATGCACAATTAAAAGATTGGCAGGAAATACATATAGCATACCTGGTGGCAAAGCTTGGAACTCT
>JAZFYA010000257.1:0-3847 GCA_036443315.1 Pseudomonadales bacterium | reverse complement strand
GACTGGTTCCGAATGGCGATCAACGCGGGTGTATACAGTTTCGTGAGGATTCATTGTCCTTATTTCGAAAGAGCGGGTTTTACGAGTTTTACGATACTATATAATTTGTAATATAGACAGAGCCAGTCAACAGATCGCAATTGGCGCGTGCGTCAGGAATATTTTAGGTCTTATAAGTATTAAGAAGGGATTAGAGGCAATGCATAAAGAAAAAATTGCTTTGATTACGGGTATCACCGGGCAAGATGGCGCATACCTTGCCGAGTTTCTGCTGGATAAGGGTTATGAAGTACATGGCATAAAGCGCCGAACCTCGTTGTTTAATACCGACCGGATTGAACATCTATACCAAGATCCACACGAACATAACCGTCGTCTATTCCTTCATCACGGTGATATGACTGATTCCAGTAGTTTGGTACGAATTATCCAGCAGGTGCAACCGAATGAAATTTACAATCTTGCGGCGCAAAGTCATGTTGCAGTATCATTTGAAGAGCCGGAATATACCGCCAACTCCGATGCCCTCGGTGCATTGCGTATACTCGAAGCAATTCGCATCCTCGGTTTGGAAAAGAAAGTTCGTTTTTACCAGGCGTCTACTTCTGAATTATATGGGTTGGTACAGGAAACTCCACAAAAAGAAACTACACCGTTCTATCCCCGATCCCCTTATGCGGTTGCCAAGCTTTACGCTCACTGGATCACGGTTAATTACCGTGAGGCATATGGTATGTATGCCTGTAATGGCATCATGTTCAATCACGAGAGTCCTGTGCGTGGAGAGACATTTGTAACACGTAAGATTACTCGTGCTTTAGCTCGTATCAAGCTTGGTTTGCAGGATTGTCTTTACATCGGTAACCTCAATGCAAAGCGCGACTGGGGTCATGCCAAGGATTGTGTTGAAATGCAGTGGTTGATGTTGCAACAACAACAAGCAGAAGATTTTGTTATCGCTACTGGTGTGCAAAACAGCGTTCGTGATTTTGTAAATGCTGCTGCCAAAGAACTTGGCATAATTATTCGCTGGGAAGGTAGTGGGAAAGATGAATCAGGCCACCTAGTTTCTGGTTCTTTGAATACGGAACCTCGTGTTATTGTGCGCGTAGACCCGCACTATTTCCGATTGACCGAGGTTGAAACACTATTAGGTGATTCTTCCAAAGCTAGGAAGAAACTTGGTTGGAGCCCTAAAATTAGCTTCAAACAACTAGTTGCAGAAATGGTCAGGGAAGACCTGAAATCTGCCGAACGCGATGAGTTGGTAAAGAAACACGGTTTTGTAGCTTATGGTCATAGCGAGTAGAAACATGACAAAAGTCGTGGTCTTATATTCGAAATGATTGCCCTGTGCATGAAGCCATCAGAAAAAAGTAAGAAAAGTAAGCGCTCTATTGGGTTTATACACTCAACTAAAGAAACATAACCAAGTGAACCTCAATACAAAAATCTATGTAGCAGGACACCGTGGTTTAGTTGGCTCCGCTTTATCGCGGAGGCTGCGAGCTAATGGTTATACAAATATAGCTACCTGTACTCATGCGAAACTTGATCTTACTAACCAGGTTGCAACCGAAGTTTTTTTTGCAACGGAAAAGCCGGAATTTGTCTTTCTTGCTGCTGCCAAAGTTGGTGGTATTCTCGCTAATAATAATTATCCAGCTGATTTTATCTCTGTTAATCTTGCTATCCAGAATAACGTTATTCAAGCGGCATATCGACACGGCGTCAGGCGTCTATTGTTCCTTGGCTCGTCTTGTATCTATCCACGTGATTGTCCCCAACCTATTAAGGAAGAATATTTTCTTTCCGGACTGCTCGAGCCGACAAACCGGTCATATGCCATTGCCAAAATAGCTGGCATTGATCAATGCTGGAGTTATAATCGGCAATACGGCACGCAATTTCTCGCTGTCATGCCTACTAACATTTATGGTCGTGGCGATAGCTATGATCTTGTTAATTCACATGTTATTCCGGCATTAATCCAAAAATTTCATGAGGCCAGAACACTCGGTGACAATGAAGCAGTAGTATGGGGGACGGGTACACCTAAAAGAGAGTTTCTTTACTGTGATGACTTAGCAGACGCTTGTGTCTTCCTAATGTGCCTGCCAAACGAGACATTTAACTCAATCCTTAATTCACAGTCCTTAGTTCCACCTATAATCAACATTGGCTGCGGTAATGATATCACTATCCGTGAGCTGGCTGAAACAGTCAAAAGGATTGTCGGCTTCGAAGGTAAGATCATTTTCGACCCTAGCAAACCTGATGGCACACCACGCAAATTACTCGATAGTGGAAACATTAATAAACTCGGCTGGGCGCCAAAGATCGGGTTACTTGAAGGTATTTCGAAAAGTTATGAGGATTTTCTCCAACAATTCATTCCCCTGTCACAAGATATAGGCTCTGCTCATGAATGCTGAGCAACATAGTAAGGTGGTGCTATCGGTACTGGCATATTACAGATTCAAAAAAAAGATCACTACATATGAGCGTCCTATCATCGCCATCAACTGTGTACGCCTCATAACTGACGCTACATATAATTTATACATTAGTTTGATTTGCGATATGTACACAGCTAAACAAATAAGGGAATAGAGCAATGAAAGCAGTCATACTTGCCGGCGGATTAGGCACTCGTATTTCGGAGGAAACTTATCTCAAGCCCAAGCCCATGATAGAGATCGGCGGTAAACCGATCCTTTGGCATATTATGAAGATCTACTCGTTTCATGGCATCAATGATTTCGTGATCTGCTGTGGTTACAAGGGTTATGTAATTAAGGAGTATTTTGCTAATTATTTTCTACACATGTCAGATGTTACTTTTGACATGGCCTCTAACACAATGGACGTGCATCATCGGAATGCTGAGCCTTGGCGGGTAACTCTTATCGATACTGGTGATGAAACCATGACAGGAGGTCGACTAAAGCGGGTGGAAGATTTTGTTAAAAAAGATGAAGCGTTTTGTTTCACCTATGGCGACGGAGTTGCAAATATCGACATTACCGCACTTATTAAATTCCATCAACAACACGGTAAGAAGGCTACCATTACCGCCGTACAACCACCTGGGCGTTATGGCGCGTTGAATATGGATGGTCAGAATGTGTTTGGTTTTATTGAAAAACCGAAAGGCGATGGGGGCAAGATTAACGGGGGGTTTTTTGTCTTGTCACCGAAATGCTTGGACTACATTGCTGGAGACACCACTTCTTGGGAAGCCGGTCCCCTAGTCAGACTAGCTACCGAAGGTGAGTTGATAGCATTTGAGCATAAAGGTTTTTGGCAGCCTATGGACACGTTGCGCGATAAGAATCATCTTGAAGAACTTTGGCTTGGGGGCAGAGCACCGTGGAAGTCATGGAAATAAGCTGTGAATTTTGGCGCGGCAAGCGAGTTTTTCTTACCGGTCATACCGGATTTAAAGGAGGCTGGCTATCACTTTGGCTGCAGGCTATGGGTGCAGAAGTTCATGGCTACTCACTCAATCCACCTACCGAGCCAAATTTTTTTACGGCGGTTGAAGCAGGCAAGGGTATGGCGAGCAGTACTATTGCCGATACCCGTGATGCATCTGCACTGGTAAAGGCAATGCAGATTGCACGACCGGATATCGTATTTCATCTTGCTGCACAATCGTTGGTTCGCTACTCCTATGCTGAGCCGATGGAGACCTATGCTATTAACGTGATGGGCACGGTTAATTTATTCGAGGCAGTTCGCAATTCAGCTACTGTGCGGGTAGTAGTCAATATTACAACCGATAAATGCTACGAAAATCGTGAATGGACATGGCCTTATCGTGAGAATGAGCCAATGGGTGGGC
>JAZFYA010000256.1:0-13789 GCA_036443315.1 Pseudomonadales bacterium | reverse complement strand
GCGTACCGATAATCGGTGGTTACATTGTCCCCGAAGCTTCACACCGCGCTGTTGCCAGCACCGCATGTTCGGGTAGGGAACCGTTAGTGGAGTAACGGGTTTTATCAAACGTAAAAAGATTTTAAGTGTGTAAAACAGAATCAATAGCGACTTAGCAGGTCGCACGAGTCAATCATGGCTAAGCACAATAGTAAAACGAATGCGGATAAAACCCAACAACCATGGGTTAAATTAATCGATGAATACACCGAAGTAATGTCCCTTAACAGCTTTTTTTACGACGCGGTGGAAAGTTTGTACAGCGAGCAAGAACTCGCCCCTATCAATAAGACGGATAGCCACCACGGACTGATTGTCTTGATCCGTTATCTCCGGGCGCGTAACCAGCAATTTAAGGAGCAACTGGAAAGCGGGCGAGCTGAAATAACTGAGTGACGCATTATAACCTCACCGGCCTCGAACATCGTCGGGGCGGGTGAGGTATATCCATTAGAGGCGTGCTGGACAGCGCTGGCATCGTGACAATCTTCAGTAATAGCGGCAGCCTCTATTCGCCTCCGCCGTATGACTTTGGTATTACCAATAAAAATAAAATAGACTAAATATAGTTAAAACAGTTTATTATAGATATATATGTCTAGTTTATATCATGTAAAACTTTTATTTATACGATGATATTCCTATGATCCCCGAAGAGGAATGATAACGATGAATATCTCGCGCTTGGTACTGCGCCAAGTCAACCGGATCGCGCCAGGCCAACTCTTTGGCTACCGGGATCTGCCCGCGTTTGAGCAAGCACCTGCCACCGTGATGAAGGCGGTGAGCCGATTGGTGCAAGACAATAAAGTCACGCGCTTTTCAAAAGGAAAATTTTACGTACCCCAGCAAGGTCTCTTGGGGCAGCGAAAACCCTCTGACGGTGAGATGCTTAAATCGGTCCTGTACCGAGACGGCGCTTTGCGCGGCTATGTCACCGGGGTTGCCTTGTACAACCAATTGGGTTTAACCACACAGGTACCCAAGACCTATACCGTCGCAGTGGCGGGAAGCCGCCAGATTAAAGATTTTGGCACCATTCGTGTTAAGGCCGTGGTGGCACGGGCACCGATCAAGCCCAACGATGTGCCATTGTTACAATATCTGGATGTGCTCCGGGATCTAAAAAGAATTCCGGATGCCAGCACCACACAATCATTGACTATTATGGCCAAAAAAATCAAGGCACTCGCCGAGAACCGAGTGGGACGTTTGCAATTTTTGGCAATGAATTATTACAGCGCTCAAACCAGAGCGCTACTGGGCTTAGTGCTATCACATAACCAGCAACTCACCACCGACAAGCTAAAGGCATCCCTGAACCCTGCGACCCGTTACACTATCGATCTGGATACAGTGCAATGGCCGAATACCGCCGCATGGAATATTAAATCATGATCTTGCATAAAGACCCCGACTTCATCTTACAACACCCTCTTCATCCAGTACTAAAAACCGCAATTTATCCTTTCTTTCACGTATCAGAAGAAGGATTACGCTATACAAACGCGTAAACACTGGTAACGTCAACGGTCTACCCTCGCTAAAAACGATAGCGTTCCCTGTGTTGCGTTGATTGAAAAAACATTGAATGCACCACAGCTTAAAGCCTATCGGGAAAACCGAAAATCATTGATAGAAAATTCAGAGAGCGAAGATTGGCTAGCACCCACCCTTAAGTTGATTAAACGAGACGTTGGCCTGCCAGCGGCTCATTTTGATCGACTTTATTATTATCCTTTGCAGAGAATCCTCGCGCATATGGAGCGGTATGGGATGCAGACAACCCGATATAGGTTCAACGCTATCCAACAGGGATTACACCACCGTCGAAGAGTATCGTTTCCTGGCAGCAACTTATCCTTACACAAGGACAAATGGATCTTCGCCGTATTTATTGGGTTGGTTTTTTATAAGTTACCCAGCAATGAAAAGCACCCCAACCTCAAGCGCCAGCATTTTGATCGTATCGATGAAAATATTGATACTGAATTGATGTTGACGTTTTTTGATCATCAAGTACTGGAGTGGCTAGCATCATACCCTCCCGCCTATGACACAGCCTTTAAGCTGGCGACCAATCCCACCACTGATACGCCTTTGGGACAGTTAATCCTGGCATCGTACGGTGAACTAAATACTGAGGTGTCAGTTGAGCCTTGCACTTCCGTCCCCGTTAAAACCACTCAAGCACCAACAGATAATGCTAAACAAGTATCAAACATAAAAAGCCAGATCAGCAGACGCCAACAGGGACAGCAGTTTTATAATTGGCTATTGACTCAACTTACCCAGCGAGAAATGCGAACCCATACGCTGAACACTCTGCTAATCGATGCACCGCTCGGCACGGCAATAGTGTCACCCGACATTTTTAAGCATTACATAAAACACGACGACACCTACAACAATTGGCAGCGGGTTCAAGATGGATTCTTAAAGCTGAAAGTACACCTGACCAACGATAAACACAGCAGCCACTTCCACCCATTAAGGATTAATAAGAAACGCAAGTATGTTATCTATTTGAAGTAATGTTTTCCTTCCTGCCTGGATCACTATTTTTTAGGCTTAATGTGCTTTAGAAAGTTTAAAACTTTTACGCTTGTCCGTATCCAATACCCCGGCCAGATATAAATTATTGAGAATGGATCTAATCACATCGATATCCAAACCATAGTGTGCCGCCCTTATCTTACGCAACACCGGGGGTGTAGTGCCATTAATAATGTCACGGGATAATTCCACCACTTTTTGCCGCAAACCTTCATCATAATCATGTCCCTTTACTGCCTCTGCCCCCAAGTCTTCTCCATCGTGTAAACACCGTTTTTCAGCACGAAGCGCGGAGACCAAACTAATGCATCCCAACGTACTGACTTCCAACAGCAGGGCCAGCAGGCCATAAGCCATATTGCTTACCGTCTCCTTTGTGCTGTTCAATACGTGGGAAACAACAACAAATACCTGCGTGGCGGGCACTTGTCGCTGGGCTGAACGCAAGCCAGCATCCGGCAGTTTTGCAGTGAGCACGGTCAATTCGTCGTTTAACTGTCTAATCTTAACGGTGTTTTTTTCGGCCTCTTGCCACTGTTGGTGATACGCACTTTTTAAACGTTTGTTTAACAGGCTTTCATAGTAGGCAATTTCCTGTCTTGTCGACGCCAGTTGTTGCTGTACCGCCAGGTATTCTACTGTTGTAGGCTGCACATCCTTGATCACATTGAATTCCGACGAAATAAAAAACGCGTAGCTGGCCAACAGCGAAAAGACTGTCAGAGTCAGGCTAATAATGCCGTAAGCGTAACTACGTTGACGCTGAAACCAAAAAAGATACTTTCCAATATCGATACAACAACCCAGGGTAACGAATAACAGAGCGATGAAAACGGCCTTACCACCCCCACCCTGCTCGATATCCACCACAGAAAACCCGGAAAAGGATAATGCAAACAATCCGGTTAGCATCATACTCACTAGGCAAAGAAGGCACTGTGTGAATTGCGCCAGTTTCAACATAGCCAAACCATTATCAATATTTTGTATTAGCTTATGCTGACGATCTTCTGCCGCTATATCACTGCAATACTATTCACTCGGAAAAATAATTTTTCACGGCTCTCAATATTTTGGAGGAGTGTCACACATAAACAGAGCCGCTTTTGTGAACTGCGTCACACAGATATCGAACAAATAAAAATCACTTGACTCTTTGCAATAAGTTTATTCACGTTTTGGAAAGTTTCCCCATATTATTGTTGTTGACTTGGGTATTATCACAGGGACTAAAACGATAACCAGTCTTTCACGGACGACGGAGTAGCAGCCATGGTAAATTTTGAGGATCAATTGTGTCACGCCGCCGCTAAATCACTTATTGCATTACTGGAATCCATCCAGGCAGATAAATTGCAAGACCTTACTCTCAGCGATGAAGTAATTGATTATATCTCTGAACTTAACCTTACTCAGCAAAACACCCTGATTTTACGTTCCCATAATTTCCTCAAAGTGACTATCGATCCATCAGCATTGCAACGGCAGCTTGAGGAAGTGGAAGAAATGCACAAAGAGCGGGAGCTTGAGGACCAGCATTTATTATTAGGGGCGCCGCTGGTATTAATGCGCCGCCTGTTTGGTATGCATGCCTCTGAATTTTCCCGCCGCCGTAGAGTGTTGAATATTCAGGGTACAGCCAGTGGTCGACCGCCCTTGTGCAAGGAAACCGATGAGCATCAAATATGGAATCTTTGGGAGAGCTATTCGAACACCGAGGAACGTTTGCGTTTTATTGCCATTGCCGAAACAACCGGGTTTGATTTACACCTGATCTGGAGCGCATTGCGCGAGCATATCACTGGGTAAAATCTGACAAAATAGTGTCCTGGCGCTAACCATCCCAAGCGCCTTTGGTTTATAATAGACGAGTCATCACCATCAAGGAGCTATGGTATGCAATTTCTATCAAAACCCATTATCATCGTCTTGGCGTTACTCTTCTCATTATCGGTTCATGCCGACAACTGGAACTACCTGGTTAAAACTTTTCCGCTGATGGGCAACAACCAGGCGCTTACGCAAGCCATGAATAAGCTCGGGGCGGAAAGCTGGGAATTGGCTAGCTGCTCTGAAGTTAATGCCCAGCTAATATGTATTTTTAAACGCCCAACAACCGGAAAATGACGCATGTACCGGGTTAAGGCCTTTCTCGTTCTTCTTGTCGCATTCTGCGTTTTTGCTGTACGCGCGCTCTGGGAATTACTTTTTCTTATAATTGACTGGGTCGATGGCGACGAGTCGGATGAGGAACCGGAATCACCACCCCACTACAATTACCGTACTGGCGAGATAGACCCGATTGAGCGAGATGATGGATGGTACTAAAGTTTCTGGCAAAAACAAAAAGCGCCTATAAACCGAAGTTTAATAGGCGCTATTACTCCACATATCAGATCCATCCACGTTCAGCAAAAGATACCATTTCACCATCACCAATCACAAAATGATCCAACACCCGAATATCCATTAGACTTAACCCGTCTCTCAGTCGTTCGGTAATACGTCGGTCAGCTTGACTCGGTTCAGCGATACCGGAGGGATGATTATGGGCAAAGGCAACGGCAGCAGCATTCACTTGCAAAGCGGCTTTCACCACTTCACGCGGGTACACAGCGCAACCATCAATAGTGCCAAAAAACATCTCCCGAAACTCAATCAGTCGGTACTGGCTATCCAGAAACAAACAACAAAAGACTTCCCGTTGTTGCTCGGATAGCTGAAAACACAAATAGCTCTGCACATCCTGAGGTGATTTTAATACCTGGTCCCGCGTTGTAAGTCGCTGGTATAACAGGTTTTTTGCTTCGTTGATGAGTCGGTTTTCTTGCTCAAGTGTGGTTGATGTTTCATGCCTATCACTTGAAGGTTCGACAGTTTCCATGACTGACTCTCCTTTCAATAAAAAATAGAGAGCAAGCCGAGTCCTTCCGGAAACGGTTGCTCCCGGAAGGAAAGGACAATCACATTAAGGTTTCAATGTGATTGTCCCGGTAGTGTGTTATCCATTAACGGCTTGGCGCGAATCCTCGTTGTCATCAAAGAGGCGCTCGTCTTCATAAACCAGCACACCATTAACTTTCATCGTTAGAATACGCGTCAGGAAACCACCCATTACCGAACCCAACTCACCAGCGCGTTCACCTTTTTTATAGATAAACGCTTTAGCGCGAGGGTTGGCCATATTGAAACGAATCAGCACATTGGCGTCATCGTTATCGATAGCCTCCCGGTGTTCCATAATCACACCGAGTACGGTTTCGGACGAGATAATGAGATCGTGAAACTCATAATGCACCTTATCTGCTGGTCCCTGGATAACCGAGACTTGAGCGGCAATACGGGTCGGTTTACCTTCACCACCGAATTCACGGATGCTGTTCAGGTAACCAATACCATTTGCGTACTCGTTAAAGTAACGGTGGGTGTCTGCGGGGGCAGACTTGGCTTGTTGCTTTTTGTCACTTTGTTTTTTCGCTGTTTTACTCATGACAGTTCTCCTGTTTCAATGAGTTAATTGAATAAAGAAGAGATGCCGACCCAATGGGGCAACATGCTCCCCGGTTGGGTGAGTGAACAAACAGATTATTCAGCGCTCCTGAAGGAGCCACGGCACACCGCGCATAGACGCTAATCCAGGTGTGGTGAAGCCATAGACATGGCTGGGTGCTATTGAGGCAGCACTCGCGACTGGTGGTACTCGTTTTAATTTTTAACACCCTATTCACTTAGCACCGCCCCTTCTTCCTCCAAAGCGACCACCTAATCGCGGGTTGGCGCGACCGACATCCGCTGTTCCACGCATCAACACTTTGGTTGCTCCATCAAGTTGCGTGGCCGCGCGAATACCCACCAAACCAAGATAAACGGATAGCAGTAACGGAAAGACAAAATATAGGCTACCGGTTAGAAAATTAAGAATGATGCGTTTTAGCGTTAGGTCGGTACTAAATAGCGTGGTAACACTGCCAGGGTCGGGATAAAACGCCTGGATTAAATTCTGATCCACCCACCAGGCAAAAAACCACATTACCGTCCAGAACTTCACTGAAAATAAAATCAGTGCCCCAATGATTAATAGAGAAAATTTGTAGCGGCTAATCAGAATAAAAAACGGCAGCAGTGTATAAAGTCCCATCAATACCAATGATTGCATCATCGGAGCGGCTTCCAGAAACACTCGCAGATAGGCTGCAAAAGAAACACTGGTTTTACCCAGGCCATAAGCGGCCAAACCTTGCTGGGTGGCATTCTGTACCGACGCCATAATCCCCGGCTCGCCGACACTGAAATCCACTAGGTTACCGTAGGCAAAATCATAACCCCGCGTGGTCCAGCGCGGCGGCGAATTAAGCAGCGCAGTTTGAATCACCGCATCGCGGCGTTGCACCGGGTTCCAACCGGGTTCAGCGGCGGCGGCGGTCAGATCAATAGTACCCAGGTCATTAAGAATGGACTGGTAGATACCCTGCCACCATTCTGTGCAATAGGGTTTACCGTACAGAGGGTGGTTAGCGACATCCCATTCAATGTCCCGCAGTGCCGACCACGCATAACCTGCCCGCACCGTGGCTGCTCGTAGTGAATCGTAATAACCGGGGATTTGTTGGTAGACGTGCGAACCGATCCAGTCGGGATCGCTATCACCGTATTGTGTCAGTAAGTTGCTAACGGCTGCCCCCACGGGTCGCACCGCTAAATATTTAGAGCGCGCCTCCACAAAGCAATCGCGGAAAAAGTCATTGATTTCGTGTTGCAACGCAGGATCTTCAATACGGCTATCCCGCAATGCATCCACATAACCCCGCAAGTCGAGTGTCGGCGGCACATCGTCCATCACCGCCCGATTAAAGCCGCTGCTGAAACTCATCACCGCATACCAGAATACCGGCACGGTCACCGTCGCAGGAGTTCCAGCAAACGAAATACCACCACCAAATGTGGTTTGGGAATTATTAACCGTTGCCACGGGTTGCGCCGGGCTACCGATCACCGCGCGCGGAGTAAAGGATAAATCCACCGCGTTTAATGGCGTGGCGGGAACTGCAGCAATCATAATGACAAAGAAGGCGACAAAGACTTCGACCTCTATAATTCGCAAGGTTGTATTGCCTGCCTCTTCCGCATCTTCACCCGCGTAGGAACGAATAATGGTGTCCAGTAAAATACCGACAAAGGGTAAAAACACCATGCCCGTCGCCACCAGCACATCCCAAATACTGTTATAAAACAACCAGCCAAACAAAGTGGTGTAAAGTTCCAGGGTACTATCAACAGCCATGCTCTCTCCCTACCCGGTTGACCTAAAGAGCCAGGCCAAGGGATTCTGCACAATCAATCCTTCGTACAAGACAATCAGCACTAACAGCGGACGACGATCCGGGTTAGTTGTCACCACTGCGTACCGGCGCTGTAGTAGTCCCTTGACTAGGTAGGGCCAGAACGCAACTAACGCGAGGTACGCCCACCCACGCCACCAGCCCCACGGCAATGCATGGATTAGCGAATCAGTCAAAAAAAGTGGATAGTGCTTAACACCCAAACTGGCCACCAAACCCACAGCCAATAGCAAAGCAAGAGTGGCCAGCGTGAACCCCCAGAGAACGCACTGACGTTTAATCACTGTACGCCTCCATTTTTCAGAGGGCGTGTATCCAACGGTATCGCAGCGGGTGTATTCACCGACGATTGGCGAATGGCGTTATCCCGCAGCAGTAGTTCCACTACCGTAGAGGTGACAAACTGGTTGCGCGTATCCTTTTCAAAAATGACGTTATCGATTTCGCTTTCCAACTCATCCAGAGCCACTGCCACTTCGCGCTGGGCAATGCGGTTGGCGGCTACATAACCTTCCTTGCGACCGGCCAATAACAAGCGTCGAATGATCATCGCCTCTTCCATGATCCGCGCTTCCGCAATTTCCTGGGACAGTTTATTGATGACGATCATCTGTTCGTCCAGTGGCTGATTACGTAACGCTTCGATAACTTGCAGGGTGATGGCAATGCCCGGTGCTTCTACATTGATTAGATTAGCCCGCGTCGGTTGAGTGCCTCCGGACACCAAATTAACCAACAACTGCACGATTTCATCGGTGGTTTGTTCAATATAGGGAATCAAGCCCTTACCCGGCTGCGCGCCTTTATTACAGCTGTCGCATATACCGACCTGCACCTCACCCAGAACGTTATGAATCCAAACATCAACTGCATTAGGCCCGGAAAAATGTTGATATAAGGCCGCAGACGCGGGTAAATCAACGGCGGTTTCTGGTGGCCGTTGTGACAGCATATTGAGCCCCGCCGTGGCCACATCCGATAAGACTCGGATCGGCTGTTGCCCGCTACCGCCACGTCGTATTCCGCCCACCCATTCAATACCGCTATTGGGTGCAACCTCGGCAGCGGCTACCGCATCATAAATATTGGCCCCACCCACACCCACTGATCGCTTCCAGGAATCCCCCCAGCTAATCGTCGCCCACTCATGGAAAGGGTTAGTATTATTAGCGATCTCGTATTGAATGCGTTCGCAAGATTTGGTGGCCAACGAAAAGGATTCGTTGGCCCGCAGCAAGGCGTTTTGAAAGAGATCGTATAAACCGGGGTTCGCCTTTTGCAGGATATAACCTGGCAGATTGGCAATCGCTGCGGCAGCCGCTAACTCAATGGCATTAACCGCGTTATCAATGCCATTTTTAATATTGTCCAACGAACTATCAATTGCCACCATGGGATCAAAACCACTACAGCTTAGTGCAGAAGCGTTGCCGCTTAACGACAGGTTAATGGTGGTGATATTGAGTCGCGGCGGAATGGCAATATCCCGCCCACCGCCGATTTTATAATAAAACAAACTGTCATCACTGGGGGCATCGGCGGCAATGGCCGAACCGGTTAATAACAACAAAGCCATCAACCACAGAAATCGTAAAGGCAACATGATTACTGGGTTCATAGGCACACCCGCATGGGCACCGTATACAAATATACCCCTTTGGCTTTACAACATTCATAAGGACGCCATAACGCAAACGCATAGCGGTTATCTTCAGTCTGCCGCCCACTGGACCATGCCGTTGTCAGTACATCGTTTTCACCAAAGGCATAACATTGCGCATCCTGCTTGGGGACCAGCATTTGCCAAACGCCAGTGCCGGGATTATTTTCAACCAACTCACCCGGTAGCCAAGTGCGGTTGTAACCATTACCACTGAGTGGCACATAAACATGAGGCTGTCCCGATCGGGTAACAATATTTCCCGCCCGCTGTGCAATCACGGCGGCCGCTTTGGCATCGTCCTTCTGTTTAATAAATCCCGTGCGTGGCCACACCGGCCCCCACTGTTGATAAATCCCCGACCCCACTACCCGTACACCGGGCAATAAATTGTAAAGGTACAACATTTCCGGCAGCCCCAAACGCCACGTCAGGGCATCGAAACCGGAGGAAAAATAGGGCATAAATGATTCCGCTTCCGATGGACAGTAAAATCCGCTACTGCCTGCAAAATCCGTTAGAGTGCTAAAGGGATGTCCTACGGCGGTTACTTCTTTATACCGCAGACTATGGTCCGTAGCGTGATGACCCCCTTCGGTGCTATGCCCTCCCCCGGCATCAACTCCGTGAAATAAACCCACCAGAGTATTGGCGAGTGATACTTCCATCGAACCAAATAAGGCTTCAGCTTCAACCCAAGGGTTATCACCCGGTTTATCGTAAATACTGACAACCAGATCCGGGTTATAATGTGAGATGCGGGTACTAGTCCTTATTTTGCAGGCAAACAAAGTGCATTTTAGCCACACGCAAACACCGGTAATGCAGTAGTTCAGGCAGGAGCGATCTAGGGTGAATGAAGTAACAATGTCGGCGGTAGTCAGCGTGGTCGACTGTGCCTGAAAGGCAGCAGTATTAAGACTGAAAAATAACAGCACGGTGGCAAATAGGCATCGACAATTAATCGTCGTTAATCGCCCCACGCTTTTTCTGGCGCGACCAAGTACGGTATTTCTCTATCGCTACCGGCAGGTCAGTAACGCCATAAACTACGGCGCGTTGATCAAAGATAATGGCGGGATAGCGATCCAGTCCGTACTGCATAGCCACAGCCAACCCCTGATAAGCGGCTCGCAGTTCGGCATCTACATTCACCCGCCTACGCTCGGTGATACGCTGCTCAATAATAACGCGAGCTTGTGTTTCATCAGCGGGTAAGCCTTCACCCAGACGCCGTTCAAAATCACTGACGGCGTCCAGGTTAAGCAATGTAATAGCAGGTTTTGAGCTGGCGGGAGAATCCACAAACAGCGATGGCTCGTTGATGGGATGTTGATCGGAGGTAATTACCACAATGGACTGTGGATACTCACTTGTCTCAGCAACGCTTTGCTGAGCAGTAATACTAATGGCAACAGCTAATATTAGAACCTGAGTAGACATTTGCACTGAGTCTCTCCTTTCATATCATCGGTGATGACATGATCGGAAAATGGCGGTCTTTCAGCTATAGAAAAGGATTCAGGGTGATAAGTAAGTTAGCGAGCACGTCACCGTTGTTATTGGCAATCCTGGCGTGGGTAAAAGTGTCCTACGCGAGCATATTGAAAACTTCCAAAAAGAACGCGCTATCACGGTTGTATCGTGCTCTAGAACCTTGCATACTTACCTCAATATCTTAAAACAACTGGCCGAGTTGTTTAAAATTGAAGTCGCTATCAGAGACTTGGAAAAAGCGTTAATACAAAGTGCATTTGTATCATATCCGAGACCGTAAAATGCTTTATATACTGATTGATGACAGGTTTTTTCTCCTGCAAAACCTGTATACATCACATCCATGTGAATAAAGCGCATTTATTGGATATGCAGGTGCTGCGGAAACTCAAATTATTATTTGAGCGATTTCCTAAAAAGCATAACCTTATCCTGTTTGAGCAGCGTGACTTATTGTATTACTTATCCATGAATGTAAATCAGGATATCAAGAGTCGAATTACCTATTCTGAAAATATAGCAGCACTGAATGATGACGATCTAGAGCGTTATATCGTCAAGGAATTGGAAACGGCGAGACTAGGGATTAACACTTTTGATAGTGCAGCCACAGAGCTTATCATACGTTCAGCGCAAGGCAATTTACGGCTTTGCCGCAATCTGTGTTACGGCAGCCTGATCGAAGCCTGTCGAGAAACGAAAAAGATCGTCACCATCACTCACGTCAACAATGTGTTGGTACAGCCTCATTGGCACTCCCATGAAGAGCTTACCAAGTGGCGTAAGGGAGCACAGACCAATGCGTATGAAATTATCGCAACTGAGAACCTATTGGACTGCCGACGACGCCCATATGATCCTCTCGTTTTTAGACGAATTGAGATGCCTTGTGGACCACATACGGAGTCGAGATTATCGAACAGCGACAACGGGAGAACCCAATCAACACCGACCAGGAAAATCAACAATTATCGTTTGATATTGATGATAGCATTGCATTTTGAGCACTGATTTTTTGCGAAAGCTATCGTAACGGGGAGCCATGTGCTCCCTTTTTTGTGGCTGGATAACCGGCAGCATCATATTAACCAACCTACGACAATATCGTGGCCAGCCGACACTATCGAATGGTTATGATGTGGATTGGTAAAACGTCAGATTTTAATGTGGTAAAAATAATTTTTGTTACGATAACAGTGTGGTAAAACCGTCGTAAAAGTGCAAGATCGTACGACAGATAATCTGGCAAATCATACGGCGTCAAAGTGGCTCGCTACAATAGCCACTGCCATCGACTTTTGATAATACGGCACGACCATGGTTGTTGTAGGCCATTTCATGGACCTGTTGGCCACTTTCATCCCACACGCTGGTGATGGCATGGGGGAAACGTTTGTCTTCATAACGATAGGCAAGCGCTGGATTATCCGCCGAATTACCCGGAGTACTATCGGGATAGAGTACTTGTGCCAAGTTGGCATGTCGATCATAGCCATATTGAGTAGTGGGTTTGCTATTAGCAAACACTGTATCCAACTGCCCTTTCTCGTTATAAACCAGTTCCAATTGTTGATCATAACTATCAGAGATTTTGATTAAACGACGTAATATAGTGTCATCTGCCAAAATCACGCTTTGATAATGTAATGCTTGTTGGTAACCCCCTAAATAATGAATGGCTAATAACTCACCTTCCGGGCTGTACAGTTCAACACTGTTATCTTCAAGTTTTAGCTGCCAACCCTCAGTTGTTTTCTCTAGTTGGCTGAATTTACCGGGTGCGACACTAAAACCTTCGCCGATTAGATAGACAAAGTTAATGGATTCGTTTTGTTCTCGAATAGCATTGACTTCGATGGGGTTGTTATTGCCACCAACAAACACTAGCTTTTTATCAAAGTTATGACGCCAACCTTTACCTAAACCCGTGGTTTCATTGGCTTCACTCGAATAGTGACGTTCAAACTTCAGCTTTGAGGCGCCGGTTGCTTGGTAATCCTTAACGATTAAGAATTTTTCACCTGTTGCGAAATTAATTGGGCAGTTACCGTTTGAATTGCCACCTCCTGAGCTTCCACTACTTCCTCCATCTGTTGAAGTGACGGGTACTCCTTGTGGATCATCGGGCTCCGGTGTATAAGCAAAATCAATATTCTCACTTTGAAAGCCGACCTCGCCATTAGAGTTGTAACTAATTTGGCAACCGTTCTGACACTCGTTGTTAAGTCTTTTATGAACACTGTCATCCAAACGTCTTCCAGATCGGCGAATTTGAGGGCCCCAACCTTCTATGCTACGTCCCAAACGCCTGAATTCATCTTCAATTTTCTTAACACCTTTTTTAAGCTGTTTCCACTTTTTACTTAGCCAACCATAACCACTGGGATCGTCATACCGCAGTGGATTATTTAACGTATAGCTATATCGATTATAAGATTGCAAATTGCCAGGTGCCTGAATCTGAGGATCTGCACTAAGAAATCTACCCAATACGGCATCATAAATCCGACCATTCATATGGGTCAGCCCTACCTCAGCCAAATTTTCATGGCCGGTAAAGCCCACGTTAAACCATTAATGGATGGTTTAAATTGGCCAGGGCAGGGCGATCACTCCCTTTCATTACGTAAATAAATATAATTACGTAAACTCGTTTTTTTACGCAAAAAGTACTACACTGCCCACATCATCCAGCACA
>JAZFYA010000255.1:0-4395 GCA_036443315.1 Pseudomonadales bacterium | reverse complement strand
GTCCCTTATTTATTTATGGAAAGTTGTTTATGGCAAGGCGTTTGAACGCAGGAAACTGTCAATATTTCAAGTTCAAACAACGCAGCCCTGGGCAAAAAGGGGGTGTGACGTGCATGGATGCACTAATGCCGCAGGCGCATGGATGTGCAGGAGCGGCCTATAACACCTAAATTTCAATCGCTTTAGGTATAGATAGGCTATAAATCATCATCGATGCAGATTACACTATGACCCAAAACGAACTGAAGCAAGCTGTTGCTCGTGCTGCTCTCGATTACATTAAACCCAACATTGAAGACGACAGTGTCATTGGTATTGGCACAGGTTCAACCACCCATTACTTCATCGATTACCTGGCAGAAATCAAGGCCCAGATTAATGCCACTGTCGCCAGTTCCGAAACCTCTGCCAATCGCCTCAAGAGCCACGGTATTCCAGTGTTCGATCTTAACGCTGTCAATGAGGTCACTGTCTACGTCGATGGTGCCGATGAAGCTGACGCACAACTGGCCCTGATTAAAGGGGGCGGCGCTGCCCTGACTCGGGAAAAAATTATCGCCGCAGTCGCCAAAGAGTTTGTCTGTATAGCCGATGACAGCAAGTCCGTCGAGCAGCTGGGCAATTTCCCTTTGCCGATAGAAGTCATCCCCATGGCCCGTAGCTATGTCGCTAGAGAGTTAGTCAAATTGGGCGGAAACCCAGTATATCGTGAGGGTGTGATCACTGATAACGGCAATATCATTCTTGATATGTTTAACTTTATGATTTCCAACCCCATTGACACCGAGCAGAAAATTAACAACATTACCGGTGTCGTTACTAACGGGATTTTTGCTGTGCGATCTGCTGATGTCTTATTGCTAGCCACAGAGAGTGGTGTCAAACAACTTACAACGGGTTAAAGTTTGAATGCCCTTGGCGGTAAAAATTAAAGCCCTGAAACCAGCTGCCGACATAACGTTTTGCGGGATTCCCTCTATACTAAGGGCTTGTATCATAATAAATATTTCGGTTTTGTCTGGAATAATAATGATTGCTTCAATAAGTGTTAAGACAAAGGTATATTGATGAACAAACTTAGCGTAGGCCAGCGATTAGCTATTTTGGTAGGCGTACCACTAGCTATTATTATTCTGTTGGTAATCTCTTCGCTGTCATCATTTTCCGTTATTAATCAAGGAGTTGGAAGCATTTATGATGACCGTGTAGTCCCGCTGACGCAACTAAAAGGCATGATGGATGGCTATACCATTATCATCAACGCTATCAACAAAGCAGACAATGGATTGAAAAACCCCAATGAGGCGCTTGGGGAGCTTAACCAGGGTGTACAAACCATCAAGGAGAACTGGAAAAAGTACACCAAAGGGCCGCTAAATACTGAGGAAAGCAAGGCCGTTAAAGCAACCGAAGCCCTTTTCCCCAATGCCGATACCATTATTAACGAGGCCGCTGGGATCCTTGCAGCAATGGGTACCACGCTACAATTTGATGAAGACGGCGACACGTTGATTACTGATTACAATGGTGATCTGTTTGAGTATGTGGACCCGATCGCAGAACAAATTGCCACACTGATTGCACTGCAACTGAAAATCGCCAAGCAGGAGCGAGAAGATGCTCAGCGTGTCTACGATGACTCCTTTAGTTTGTCCATCACTGTTGGCTTGATCGCCTCAATTATCATGGTCGCTTCCGGGGTGTGGGTCGGTCGCACTATTTCTGTACCGCTGAACGAACTGCGCAGCGCCATCGAAGAAGTCGATCGCAATAAGGATCTGACAGTTAAAATTTGTATCGAGCAAAGGGATGAAATCGGTCAAGTGGCCAGCGCCTTCCAGCGGATGACAGATCGCTTTAGAGATATTATTGCCGATGTAGGCAACACCAGCGGACAATTACAAGAATATGCGACAACCATGTCGAATACCACAGAAAAAACCCGCGAAGGCGTTGCCATCCAAACCCGGGAAACTGACCAGGTCGCCACCGCCAGTACCGAAATGACCCACGCTATTGAAGAAGTTAACCGCAATGCCCAGCAAGCAGCGAATGCCGCCATTGAAGCTAACCACGAAACCAACGACGGTACCCTGATACTGGAACAAACTATTCAATCCATCAGCAATCTGGCTAGCCGCTTTAATAACTCCACTGATGTGATTAACCGTGTGGCCACCGATAGTGCCGCCATCGGTTCGGTGCTGGACGTTATTCGCGGGATCGCCGAACAAACTAACCTGCTGGCCTTAAACGCCGCTATTGAGGCTGCACGTGCCGGTGAGCAAGGTCGTGGTTTCGCCGTGGTCGCTGACGAGGTGCGCTCACTGGCACAACGTACCCAGGAATCCACCCAGGAAATTCAGGAGATGATTGAACGCCTGCAATCCGGCTCACAGGATGCGGTTAAATCCATGGCTGAGGGTACAGAAGAAATGGAGCGCACTGTTGAACATGCAGAAAAAGCCGGGGCGTCCCTGGCAGCTATCTCTGGCGCAGTTGCCATGATCACCGATATGAATACCCAAATCGCTACGGCAACTAAAGAGCAAATGTCAGTATCCCAGGAAATTTCTCGCAATGTGGTGAATATTTCTGATGTAGCTAAAATCTCGGAGCACTCGGTGGAAGAAGTCGATCAAGCCAGCACCGAGCTAAAAGAGACTGCCAGTCGCTTGGCTGTAATGGTGGGTGAATTTATCACTTAATTATCGCTACTCTAAATTAGAAAGGGAGCCATTGGCGCCTATTTTTGTCCTTTTGATTCAGGTTTAAATAATCCTAGGAAGTTGTCCGGGAATAGGAGCCTACTCTCGGACAGCCTCTTAGTCAGTCAATGTGATAATGTAGGATAAAGCTGCTCGCAAAGGACTGATTCAGCTGATGCACATTACTACGCCGAATGACTGGAAACAGGCACTTCAAAAATTAAACCGCCTTATCAAATCTGGCATTGAACTACTACAAATCAATCAAAAATCTTGCCCGGATTCATCACCCCATTGGGATCAAAAACCTGTTTTATCTGTTTCATCAAAGCAATTTCTGACTGACTGCGGGAATAAGACAGAGAGTCTTTCTTCATCAATCCAACCCCGTGCTCGGCGGAAACGCTACCTCTATATTTCTCCACGATTTCAAACACCCACTTGCTAACCCTGTGACACTGTTCAAAAAATATCTCCTTCGCCAGCTCATCTGGCTTAAGGATATTCAGGTGTACGTTGCCATCGCCAATATGTCCGAACCAGATAATTTCAAAATCCGGGTAGTTCTTAGTGACAATGGTGTCCACTTCTTTCAGAAAACCGGGCATTTTAGATACCATCGTCGCTATATCATTTTTATAGGGCGTCCATTGGGAAATGGTCTCAGAAATATCTTCCCGCAGCCGCCACATATTTTTTAGCTGGTCGATGCTCTGGCTCATCGCCCCATCCAACACCCAGCCCTGCTCCATACAGCGCTCAAATAAGGTCATCGCCAGGACTTCGACATCATCATTGGTATTTTCAAATTCCAGCAACGCGTAAAATTTTGCTGGTGTTTCAAAAGGTCGCTGCAAACCACTATGAGCAACGACTTTTTGTAACGCTTTTTCGGAGAAAAATTCAAAAGCGGTTAAATCCATTGCTGACTGAAAGGTACTGAACACATCCATAATAGTGGAAAATTCCGGCACCCCTAATACCAATACAGTCAGATTGATGGGCTGGCGGGTCAGCCGCATGGTTGCTTCTACCACAAAACCCAGCGTCCCCTCAGCACCAATAAATAGCTGCCGTAAATCATAGCCCGCGTTGTTTTTCATCAACCCACGATTCAGCTCCAATATCTCACCACTACCGGTTACTACGGTTAAACCTGCCACCCAGTCCCGGGTCATGCCATATTTAATGACTTTGATGCCACCCGCATTAGTGCTGATATTGCCGCCAATCTGGCTGGACCCGCTGGAGGCAAAATCTACTGGATAAAACAAACCCTGCTGTTCAGCAAATTGTTGCAACTGCTCGGTGATAACACCAGGCTGGCAAACCACGGTGCGATCCGTCGGGTCGAAATCAGCAATCCGGTTCATATCATCAAAGGCAACGACAATTTCACCCTTGGCCGCCACAGCACCAGCAGACAAGCCGGTGCGCCCCCCGGAGGGTACTAGCGCCAACTGCTGTGCATTGGCAAGACGGACAATCGCCTGTACCTGTTCTACAGTTTTGGGAAACACGATGGCAGCAGGGCAAGGCTCATAGACCTTGGTCCAGTCCTTGCCAAAGGTCGCCAATGATTCAGCATCCAAACGCAGCTTAGCCTCACCAACGATTTGTTTTAGTGTATCGAGGACCGCATCTGGCAGCGTGACAACATCGCTCATGGCAGTGAAACTCTCCAGTA
>JAZFYA010000254.1:0-7259 GCA_036443315.1 Pseudomonadales bacterium | reverse complement strand
CAAACGTGTTGTTTTTATCGGTGCTGGATATAATATTTTTCACGCAATCGGACAAGTTCTTGAGGGCTACCTTGGCCCTAGGAAATTCTTTTTTCCAGCTGGATTTATCGGTATACATTGCCAATTTTTTGTCTGAAAAGATATCTGTGACGCTCTTTTTGGCAGAGGTATTTAAAGGTTGGAATGAACGTTTTGTGGATGTAGTGGAACGCTCGAGATCCACATGGACATAATTACAATATTTAAGGAGCGTACTGATATCTTCCTCGGTCTCAAGAACAAAGCCCTGTAATAAAAAGGGTGTCTCAAGCCAGGGGCGGTCGAGATTGGAAACATACATGCCTATTTCCAGCTCGTTGATGGGCACCTTGCGTGTGTTAGGCATGCCTACTCCAATGGGTCATGATAGTTCATCTTATTAAGTGCATAAAAACCGTAGCTGATTTCCGTTAAATCCTACAAGTAAAGTCTCTATCCTCGCTCTCCGCGTTGTTTTAATACCTTACAGCGTGGTCAGCACCGTACTCAACAAACAAACAAAGGCGGCTTTCAGACTCTGCATGCCAAAACCTGTTGGGTAACCCCAATACACTACCATATATTTGGCTATATACTTTGTTAATTTATCACGACTCATATAATAAAATCAATTCGAATAAAAAACGCAAAAACTGATTTGGAAACTACAGTTAGGTACTGGTATGTAAACTAATAAACCTAAACGAAATGCAAAAAATATGTTGTCTATAGGTCCACAATATTTGTTCAGAACACATACAGTACCTTCTCTGGGTAATTGATAAAGATCGGCTGAAACCAAATGGTGGCCAAGATAGATAGTATGCATTAGCTGCGTAACAGAGTACTTTCGATATGCATTTGTCAGGATAATCAATCTGTTTACAACACTAGAACCCAACCTATTGACCATACAGGTAAAGGCGAGGGGCTGTAACCCATTCTGTAGGAGCCTCTGAATACGTCGAGTTTATCATCCTGAGCCGACGGTTTTTATCACCTTGAGCATAGCCGAAAGGTCTCGAAGGATCTCATATTTACATTGATTTAATATCACAGGGTAGTGCTGTCCGCCATAGCCATCAGGGGCATATTCCCGCCTACTGCGGTGGTATTGATGGTAAGCGTTTTTTCTAGCACCATTGCCATCAACAACGCTGCCGGCTTGTTATCGACAATCAACGGGATCAAGCCCCCTTTTCGCTCAAGCAGTAAACGCTGCACAGGTTTTATTAGGTTTGAGTGACTACAAAAAATAAACCCTTTAAGGCACAAATCTGCCAGCACAGCTTTCGCCATAGACAAAGGCAGAACTAGCAGCAGATTGTCTGGTAATCCGGCTTCAGACCAGAGCGTTAAGTATTTATCAGCTATCGCTTTGTGTGCATCCCCCACCAACAACACAATACCGTTCCCAGCTAATAACGCCGCGACCATTTGCAGCAGCCCTGCATCGGCAGAATCCTCATCCATAACTAACATGCCAAGTATACCGCGCGGATCCAGCCACAATTCATTAATCTCACCCGTGGGTCCGGGTAGCGGCAAAGGCTGGTGCAAACAGCTGTCTGCCTGCCTATCATCGCATTCTGCCCGCCTGTTTCGGCAATTAAAGGAATGTCCGTTTCAGGATGATCAACCAGAGCCTTTGCCAGCCAATGCCCAGTGTCGGTGGACCCAGTAAACATCACGCCTTGAATACGACGGTCAGATAACAACTGTTCTCCGACCGGTTTACCCGGGGAGATTAGCAACGCCACTACCCCCTCCGGGAAGCCACACTCGCCCATTATCTGCAGCACCTTTGTGGCCACCAAACTGGTTTGCTCAGCAGGCTTCGCAATCACCGTATTGCCCGTCACTATCGCAGCGGCAATTTGTCCGAGGAAAATGGCCAGGGGAAAATTCCATGGACTGATACACACTATTACGCCACGTGGTTTGAATGCGCCCTCTGCCATTAGTTCTTCGGCTCGGTCTGCGTAGTAACGGCAGAAGTCCACTGCCTCGCGAATTTCTACCACAGCGTCAGCAATAGTTTTTCCCGCTTCCTTACAGCAAAGTGCGATCAAGATGTCCCTGTGGACTTCTAAATCGCTAGCCAGTTTACGTAATAACGCTGAGCGTTCGCTGACATGTGTCTGCGACCAGCCAGTAACTGCTGTAAACGCAGCAGCCAGCTTATGCTCGATGGTGTCACTGTCTGCATAGTGCAAGTAACCCACTATTTCGTGCTGATCCGCCGGGTTCACTACAGCTTGATTGCCACAATGCCCACTCAAAAGCCCTCCAGTCGACAGCCAGTTTAGTTGTGCTGCCCACCAGCCAGCCAATCCATCGCGTAGTTTCAATTGAGTATTGATATCAGCCAGGTCCGCGCCCAATGAATTTCGCCGCTGCCCTTTTTCGAAACGTGTAAGTGTGTACAGATCAACGGGTAATGGAATGACTGGGTTACGTTTTACTGACAGCCCACGCAACACTTCGACAGGATCCTCCAGCAGCAAGTCCACGGGTATCGATTCATCGACAATACTATTGACGAAAGAACTATTTGCCCCGTTTTCCAGCAAACGGCGCACCAGGTAGGCTAGCAAGTCTGCGTGCTTACCTACCGGTGCGTAAATACGGCATGGCACACCTTCATTCGCTAGCAGCTGATCATAGAGCGCTTCACCCATCCCGTGCAGGCGTTGAAACTCATAACCCTGGTGACGCCTCGCCGTATCCGCTGAGTCCATTTCCAGGATGGTAGCCACCGTATACGCATTATGAGTAGCAAACTGTGGGTAGAGTATGTCGCGGTAAGCCAGTAATTTTTTTGCGCAAGCCAGATAACAAACATCCGTAGCCAGTTTGCGAGTGAACACCGGATAATCACTATGGCCTTGCTCTTGACTCCACTTGATTTCTGAATCCCAATAGGCACCTTTTACTAAGCGTACCACCATTTTACGACCCACTTTTTTTGCAATCTCACCGACCCACTCCACCACAGAGAGAGCGCGTTTTTGATATGCCTGAATCGCCAACCCAAAACCCTCCCAGCCGCTGAGATTGCGATCAGAGAAGACCGCCTCAATCACATCCAGTGAAAGATCCAGGCGCTCAGCTTCTTCTGCATCCACCGTAAAACCAATATCGAAAGCTTTCGCCGCCAGTGCCAACATTGTTAAACGCGGAACTAATTCCGCCATGACTCGCTCGCGCTGGGAAAACTCATAACGAGGATGAATGGCTGATAACTTCACGGAAATTCCTGGACTCTGTACTGGGCCATGATGGTTTGCGGCTTGGCCAATGGCCTTAATAGCATCCATATAGTGTTGAAAATAATGATCGGCATCAGCCATGGTGCGTGCGCCCTCACCGAGCATATCGTAGGAATAGCGGTAACCCCTGACCTCTTCTATCTGCGCCCGCTCAATAGCCTCGTGAATGGTTTTACCTATCACAAACTGTGTGCCCATAATCTGCAGCGCGTAGCGCACTGCTGACCGAATCACGGGCTCTCCAAGCCGGGTAACGGTTTTTTTCAAGAGACTCGTTAATTCTTTTTGCTGTACTGTTTGTTGTTGTGCAGTGTGTTGTAGTAGGTTGTCTCTCGTTTCAAAAAAGTTGACTAGCTTGCCTGTCAGCAGCAAGCCCCAGGTGGAGGCATTCACAAATAGAGAATCACTATTGCCCAAATGTGATGCCCAGTCAGTGGAGCTGAAGGCGTCGTGAATCAAACGATCAACAGTGAGTTTATCCGGCACCCGCAGCAGAGCTTCTGCCAGACACATCAGCACGACGCCCTCCTCTGTTGATAACGCGAACTCATTTAATAACGCATCAACTCCAACCTTACCTATTTGGGCCTCGCGGATACCTACTATCAGTTTTCGAGCATGGCTACGGCAGCGTCCACGCCCTGTCATGCTTATATCTGCCAAGGGCAAAAGCTCATTAACTACCAGCGCTTCATCTCTGCGATGGTTGTTGTAAAGGCTTAGACGAAGTGTATCAACCTCAGGAAAAGGGTCAGCAACAAACACAGTAAACCACCTAATAACAACGAATCTACTATCTTTAGTATAGGGAGTTAGCTTCAGAATACCTGCGGTTTGTGAGGTATGCATGTTCACCACATCACCAATAAACCCAGCTATATTCCCTGTTAAGCAGAGTTCAGAGACCTTTTCAGGCTTGTCAATTCACACTTATCAAATTTGAGTACACACTCAAATCCCTTCTCTCACCACAAGTGGATTGATTCGGCAGGAGGGTTAATTGAGCGCTCTTATTGAAGGGGTGCAATCAAGGATTGCCAAATCAAGTGTTATGTAATCACCCGCTGTGGACCATAGTACGCGTGATAGCCCGTTGCCTAAAAAGTGTAAATTGCCAGCCTAAGAGATATTCTGCTGCAGATAGCGCCCTGGCCGAATTAGCCCTTCACTTTCCAGACGTGCGATGATCTCAGGACTTAATGCGGAGACAAAAGCATCAAACTGTATACCGATACTCGGATCAGTGGATTGGTCACTGTCCAAAATGAGCGAATTCAATTCATCCTCAATTTGAAGGTGGTAGCGTTTTCCGGTTTTTCCAGCTACGACTAAACCTAAACGATATAGATGAAAAATACTTTCCTGAGAATATACAACCTTGTTCATAGCAACGTCACCGAATTGACATCTTAAACCGTAGAGACTAGGACATTGTAATTCTGTTGGCAAGAATATATGTTACTTAACAACGGTTTTATCATTCGCGAACTTATCGATTAGAAACTCTGACATAAGCATTGACTTGGATAGGTAACCATTGTGTTTATTTTCACAGGATAGTGCAAATTAACCCCTCACTCGGTTGGAGCCCCACGCCCTGGTGAGGGGTTAGACTACCGAGGGTGGCTAGATTGTGCAGTATCCGGGGTACCACCGGAGTAGCTGTTCGCAATGCAAGGTCCGCTAAAGGGCGTGGGGTTGCAACCGATAGTGAACCGATAGTGGGCCTTGCATTGCGAACAGCGGGTTCAAAGCTCCTCAGTTATAGCCTTAAGTCAGTGCCATTCGTATCCGATTGTATTACTCGGATTCATCCATATCTTCTGAGGGAATATGCACATTACGAGACGGAACAACTGTGGATATTGCATGTTTATAGACAGCTTGCGAGGTGACATTTTTCAATATCACAATAAACTGGTCAAAGCTATCAATCGTCCCTTGCAGTTTAATACCATTGACAAGAAATATTGACACCGGAATACACTCTTTACGCAGTGCATTTAGGAAAGGATCTTGTATTTTCTGGCGCTTTTCCATTGCGATTTCCTTATTGATTGTTATTGTCTAAGTTTAGTCTGTTAGCTATAAACCGCCATAGCTGGTTTCACTAAATCGTTGTTAGTCACCACGTCACCTTACCGGACAGACATTCCCTTCTACCTCCTATGGTATAGCCTATCCTGTAAGATTTGCTGCATATATACCGTATATGCCTTGAACCGTGGCAATGTAGTTTGAATAATTATCCTATATCACTGCTATTATTCAATTATGGATCAGCAAACCATTATCTTAGACATCATGTATTAACTTGCCAACGTTTTGTTAATCTCAATATATCGTTCTGTTGGCAAGTAAAACCATAAAGTCTGAGGGTATTAGACAATCATTATTCCAGAAAAAAGCCTTCTTCTAAAACCTAAATTTCAACCGCTTTGGGTATACCAGGCATACTCCTAAGATAATCTTAGCAATATGAGATTATAAAATGCCGTTACATCAACAAAAAAGGCCGCTTTTAGTGCCTCTCTATTATAATGCCTCTCTATTATAAATAGAAAGGACAGAAGCGGCTTTGTATCTGCCAGACAGAAAAAGGGTATTAGTCCAGATTTTTGTTGATATAGTCGATAGCCAACTGAACAGTAGTAATGAGTTCGGCTTCTTCATCTGGAATTTCCGTTTCGAATTCTTCTTCCAGAGCCATTACTAATTCAACGGTGTCCAGAGAATCTGCGCCCAGGTCTTCAACAAAAGAGGCAGATGTTTGTACTTCATCTTCTTTAACACCCAGTTGTTCAGCGACAATTTTTTTGACGCGATCTTCAATGCTACTCATAGTCTTTATCGACTCCTATTTAATAAAATATATCTCGCTGGATACGTTACAACGCTAGCTGAATAGCTATAACATGGCTGTCGTGCAATCAAGCCCCATATCAAAACCAGTTATTCTTCTAACCACATGGAATTCGGCGGGCATTTTACTCGATTTTATCCGTCCTGTACCACGGTTTTCTAAAATTACTTGCCTAAATATTAAAAAATATTATTTTTCAAAGAGTTATGACATATACATACCGCCATTTATATGGATGGTTTCACCGGTTATATAACCACCGGTATCCGCTGCAAGGAAGGCAACTACTCCGGCAATTTCCTCGGGCTGACCTAAGCGAGCTAGTGGTATCTGAGACAACATCAGGTTTTGGTGGTCCTCAGCAAGTTCTTGGGTCATATCTGTATCAATAAAACCGGGGGCAACACAGTTTACTGTGATGTTGCGAGAACCCAACTCTCTAGCCAATGAGCGAGAAAAGCCTTCCATTCCAGCCTTGGTTGCAGCGTAGTTTGACTGTCCCATATTACCCATAGAAGCAACCACCGAACTAATATTGATAATCCTGCCCCAGCGAACCTTGGTCATGCCACGTACACAGGCTTTAGAAAGGCGATAGATCGCACTTAAATTGGTGCTAATCACATCATCCCACTCGTCCTCTTTCATACGCATCAGGATATTGTCCTTAGTGATACCCGCATTGTTGACCAAAACCGCAGGAGCACCATACTTTTCACCAATGGTTTTTACAACAATAGTGATCGAATCCGCGTCGGTAACATTTAAATTCATCCCTTGTCCTGAAATACCAGCAGCCGACAAATATGAACTGATCTTTTCAGCACCCGAATCAGTCGTAGCGGTACCTATTACGGTAAATCCATTTGCGCCCAATTGCTTGGCTATGGCTTGACCAATGCCGCGACTCGCGCCAGTAACTAATGCGACTTTATCCATCATAATCTCTACTCTCCCGTAACAATTCTTTACGTTTTAATCATTTGCGCAGTATTATTTAACTTCAGACAGCTTAAATTCAGACAAGGCCTTATCCAAGCTCTCCGGAGTCTCTATATTAAAACTGCTGAGTGATTTGTTGATTCGTTTACTTAAACCGCTTAACA
>JAZFYA010000253.1:0-4248 GCA_036443315.1 Pseudomonadales bacterium | reverse complement strand
CCGATAGGCAAGCGAAAAACGACACTTGGCCATGCAAAGAAAAAATCTGTAGTGCCAACTTTGGACTGATCGAATTTCTATCTTGTTGAGGTTATTGACTTTTTTACTGTAGGGTCACGAAGTTGGGTTAGACTCATCCAACCGGAATTTCAGATCACCATCACCTTCCGCGAGTTCCTGCATTGATTTAACTAGGGCTGCAATCGGTTTCGTTATCATTTGAGCCATGAACAGGCCAAGGCCGCTAGCAAAAACTAACACTACGAACATGACGGCAAGTGATTGCGTTAGTATTTTTTTCTCCAATTCACCAACGGCGGAAAAAGCTTCCTCGCTCTTCTTGGCATCTCACACCTCTTTGTGGTTGATTGCCAATACTTATTCTATTTAATCGTGGTCTGTCCCGGTTTAACCTCTTGATTTAGGGAGGAATGAAAATCCCTATTAAATTTTCATCTGACCCCAATTATTTGACCCCAATTATTATCAAACCACCTCCAAGACGAGAAGCCATTAACAAAGCACGAAGTGCGAGGAACTTCATCAAGACTCACTGCTCGACGCTCTCTTCTATACCCAAAAAAGGCGACCGAAGCCGCCTGAAATACCAGAAAGATATTCAACCTGTTACGCTAAACCAGCCCTTAGCTAAACTGGTTCATGGTGTTATCTTCACCTGACGCTTTCAGCGCCTGATCACCAGAGAAGTACTCCTTATGATCGTCACCTATATTGGAGCCAGCCATATCCTGATGCTTAACGCAGGCCAAGCCTTGGCGAATTTCCTTGCGCTGTACACCGGCCACATAAGCCAGCATACCTTCCTCACCGAAGTAACCTTTAGCCAAGCTGTCAGTCGACAAGGCCGCCGTGTGGTAAGTCGGCAAGGTAATCAGGTGGTGGAAGATACCGGCTTCGCGAGCAGCATCTACCTGGAAGGTACGAATCTTGTCATCCGCCACTGTCGCTAACTCAGTGCCGTCGTAGTCCCCACTCATCAGCTCGTCGCGGTTGTAGGCAGCAACATCTTTACCGGCTTCAGCCCAGGCATCAAATACCTGCTGACGGAAGTTCAGCGTCCAGTTGAAAGACGGTGAGTTGTTATAAACCAGCTTGGCATTGGGAATAACTTTACGGATTTCGTTAACCATAGCACCGACCTGACCTACATGAGGCTTCTCGGTTTCGATCCACAACAGGTCAGCACCGTGTTGCAGGCTGGTGATACTATCAAGTATACAACGAGCTTCACCCGTGCCCTCTTTAAACTTGTACAAACCGTTTGGCAAACGAACAGGCTTAACCAATTTGCCGTCTTGCTTGATAATAACATCGCCTTCAGCGACATCATCGGCACTGTCTACTGGCGTCATTTCCAGGAAAGCATTGTATTTATGGGCCAGGTCACCGGCTGAGGTAGACACGGGGATTTTCTGGGTCAGGCCTGCGCCCAAAGAATCGGTACGGGCAACGATAACACCGTCATCGACGCCCAGCTCCAGAAAGGCGTAGCGAATTGCATTGATCTTAGCCAGGAAATCTTCGTGGGGAACGGTCACTTTACCGTCCTGGTGACCACACTGTTTGGCGTCGGAAACTTGGTTTTCGATCTGGATACAGCAGGCACCTGCTTCGATCATTTGCTTGGCCAACAGGTAAGTGGCTTCTTCGTTGCCAAAACCAGCGTCGATGTCGGCAATAATCGGTACGACGTGAGTTTCATAATTGTCGATTTTATCCTGTACTGCCTTGACGGCAACGTCATCACCCTTGGCGCTGGCATTATCCAAATCGTGGAACAGATGGCCCAGCTCACGAGCATCCGCCTGCCGTAAAAAGGTGTACAGCTCTTCGATCAGCGCCGACACCGTCGTCTTCTCGTGCATAGACTGATCGGGCAGCGGACCAAACTCAGAGCGCAGTGCCGCCACCATCCAACCCGACAAATACAAGTAACGCTTGTCGGTAGTACCGTGGTGCTTTTTGATAGAAATCATCTTCTGCTGACCGATAAAACCATGCCAGCAACCCAACGACTGGGTGTAGTTAGCGCTGTCCGCATCATAATCGGCCATGTCTTTGCGCATGATCGCAGCGGTGTACCTGGCGATATCAAGACCCGTTTGAAAACGGTTCTGGGCACGCATACGAGCGGCATACTCAGGGTTGATAGCCTTCCAGGTGCCTCCTTGGGCTTGGCGCAAGTTGGCAATGGCATCGATGTCTTGACTGTAGTTTGACATGGTTAATCCTCTATAAAGCAGGTCTATGATTTAATGGTGGCCAGTCTACGACTGTGACAAAGATTTCAGAAATTTATAGTTTCTATCCTCAGCATTCACGTTGTGAATAATCAAAAATACCCATTCAAAGAAATAACTTTCTTATTTCTTTATAGCTAAGACGACAGCTGGAAAAATTGACAGCGACCAAAGCCCTAGCTAGTGTCCATCCATAAACTGCTGTCATTCCCGCGTAGGCGGGTGTCGCAAAAGGGGCTTCCCGTAAAACGCACCTCCCGTTTCATGCGGGTTGTAGAGGTGCAAAATTTAAATTTGGACCCTTTTGCGACACCCTCCTACGCGGGAATGACGATTATGTGATATTTTTCAATTTATGGATGGGCACTAGCTAGCAATAATAAAAGGGAGGTGAAAAGCAACCCTGTTACCAGTCTATTTAGCAATAGTCAGACCTCAAAAACAGGGCCCGCCAACACTGGGCTAGCAGGCCAATGTTGCTAAGGTAAGTCATGAGGTGAATGCGATAGCCTGTTCGGATAGCATGTTTAGCAAACACTCAATACCTTGGCAATTCGAGAGACACTGTCATCGAGGTTTTTCGACAACGATCCTGCGTATTGTCAGGCTTTCAATCCAGTCCCAGGCCAGCCCCAGGCCAGCCCCAGGCCAGCCCCAGGCAAAAATCCAAAAAAGGTTAATACAAAGAGTAGATAAACTACCAAAATAAGGCTAGTTTATAATTTTTGTTGTTGGTATTGACTACATGAATATATCTCGTATCGATCTGAATCTATTGGTTTATTTAGATGTTCTATTGCGCGAAAAGAACGTCACCAAGGCCGCAGACCAACTCGGCATCACCCAGCCCGCCATGAGTAACAGCCTGCGCCGGTTACGGGAATTATTCAACGACCCATTGTTGATTCGCACCAGCCAGGGCATGAGCCCCACCGAGCGAGCTCAAGTGCTGCAGCCACAGATTCGAGAGATTCTGACCGGTGTCGAAAAAGTAGTGCAACCGTCCTCCGAGTTCAATCTGGCAGAAAGCGACCGGGTATTCCGCATTATGGCCAGCGATTACACCGAATCAACGGTAATCCCCGGCGTACTCAAGGAAATTCGTGATAGTGCCCCCAATATCCGCCTCGATATGCTCACCCCCAGCGACGTGACGTTTCAGGATGTGGAAAAGGGCAAGGTGGATATGGCCATCAACCGCTTTAACTATCTACCCCAATCGTTCCATCAAGTGAATATCTGGCGCGATAATTTTACTTGCCTGATCGGTACTGACAACCCGATCCTTGAAGACTTTAATCTCGAAACCTACTTAGCTGCCCACCATATCTGGGTCAGTAAAACTGGCATGGGAGTTGGCGTAGGCATGAACCCAGGCGACACCCAACGGCTGGGCTGGGTCGATGAAGCACTAGGAGACATCGATAGAAAACGCCATATTCGGGTCTTTACCCGCCACTATCAGGTGGCAGCCCTACTAGCCGAACAACCAGACTTGATCGCCACCCTGCCCCGCCAGGCAGCGTTGCTGCATGTCAGGCACGGCAACCTGGTCATGAAAGCTCCGCCCTTCCCCATTGTGCCCATCGAGCTAAAAATGGCCTGGAGCCCGCTGTTGCATCACCACCCCGGCCATACTTGGATGCGTCGCCTGATAGTAAAAGTCGCACAGCAGATTATCGAAAAAAGCAAAACCAGCAAGGAGTGAGAACTATACCTGACGACTATCCAAATACAGGAGCCCCTCAGCTATTCACTCCAAAAATACTCAACATGAAAGCTATTAATTAGCTAGTGTCCATCCATAAACTGCTGTCATTCCCGCGTAGGAGGGTGTCGCAAAAGGGTCTTACTCCGTCTTTCCCGCGCAGGCGGGAATCCAGAGCTACGCAGTGATTAGCTCGATTAGAAAGCTGAAATGACAAAAAAAGACTATAAATACAGATCTTTATCGAACAATCAAACTAGATTGCACGGGTTGACTTCG
>JAZFYA010000252.1:0-3156 GCA_036443315.1 Pseudomonadales bacterium | reverse complement strand
AACCAACTTTTGTCGCTGTTTCTGGAATTCACCGTCAGTGCAATCCAGAAACCCACGTAAAATCTACGCTTGGCACTTATATAGCAGCATATTCTTTCGTTTTAATTCTAAATTTATGCAACGTTAGAGTTTAAAGTCCATCATGGAGGCTAATCCTGCGATTCCTATTTATACCGCTTCGGTAACACCCGCTGGTCTGGCTTGTGCGGCGCAAGTGGCTGATGGTGTATTTCCCATCTGGATGAGTCCGGAAAAATTCTCTGCACTAGAGCCCCACTTGCAAAAAGGGTTTGAAAAAGCGGGTAATGGTAAATCATTGCAAGACTTCGATGTAGCCCCTGGTGTGGCAGTGATCATGGGGGATGACCTGGATACCTGCCGTTTACCGATCAAACAAACTATGGCTCTCTATATTGGAGGTATGGGCGTCAAGGGAAAAAACTTTTACACTACTTATGCGGCGGCAATGGGTTATGGTGAACAGGCCGAACGCATTCAGGCTTTGTATTTGGCCGGTGACAAAGCGGCGGCGGTGGCAGCGGTTCCCGATGAGTTTGTTGATGAGGTGGCGTTAGTTGGATCTGAGTCGAGGATTCGTGAGCGCGCTGAAGCTTGGAAGGAAGCGGAACGCAAAGGGCAGGTTAGCACCCTGCTGATGCCTATTCATCAACAGGAGCTTTTACCCATCATGGCCGATATTTTTAACAGTTAGTTGCCAGTCTGTCATGTTTGCCTTCGAGGGTGCCAAAGAAGGTTCCGAGGTGAATGGCACTGACTTAAGGCTATAGCTGAGGAGCTTTGAACCCGCTGTTCGCAATGCAAGGCCCACTTTCGCCCATTATCGGCTGGAACCCCACGCCCTTTAGCGGGCCTTGCATTGCGAACAGCTACTCCGGCAGTGCCTGGATACGGCACAGTCTAGCCACCCTCGGTAGTCACTACCCTCACCAGGGCGTGGGGTTCCAACCGAGTGAGGGTAGTGACTACCGAGGGTGGCGGCGCGATACTACGGTCACAAGCTGTTAACAGCGCTGCCCTTAAGTAAGCGCCATTCGGGTCAGAGGCGCATTGCCTGTTATGCCCAATCAGAACACGTTGTTAGCTTGACGTTGTCGAGCGAGCATATTTGCGATAACCAGTAAAAAATAGGATGAACAACTAAATGGGAATGAGCAATCCCTTACGCTTGGCTAAAGTGATTCTCAATGGCTTTGATGCGTTTTTTGGTGATTTCCAAAATGTAACGCTAGGCGCTCAAACTCGTTTTGAAAAAGCGGATTGGCAGCTGGTTCATAGTGAGATGAGTAAACGGCTAGAAATGTATAAGGGAAAAATACGTGCTATTGCCGATCTCGCCGAGACGGTGGGCGTTGCATTGCAGGACCGATCCCTGTGGCGTGATGCCAAGGCTGAGTATGCCATCCTGGTTGAGGATCATCACAATTACGAAATAGCACAAACTTTTTTTAACTCTGTTTATTGTTATGTTTTTGGTCACGAGAAAATTCGCGATATGCACTCCTTTGTGGTGGTGCCCGATTTGTTGCCTAAAGGTTTAAACGATGAAGTTATTTTTACCGAGTATGTGGTGACTGAAGATGTGGCGGGTTTAGTAAGAACGGTTATACAGGGCACCCAGTTTAACATTCCCTTTGAGAACCTGGAAAGTGATGTGATGCACATTATTGCATTGGTTGAAAAAAACTTACAGCAAATACTGAAAGCAGGTCGCGGGGTGAAAGTTCAAGTTTTAAACTCATTATTTTATCGAAATAAAGCCGGATACTTAGTGGGTCGGGTGGTCGTTGAAGGGGAGTATCTGCCTTTTGTATTTCCCTTTCTTAATAATGAGAATGGCGCGGTCTATGTCGATACGGTTTTATTTTCGCCGGACGATGTCAGTAAGCTCTTTAGTTTTACCCGTAGCTACTTTATGGTTGATGCCTCGGTGCCATCCCAGTATGTGGCCTTTCTAAAGACTATTATGCCGCATAAAGAATTATTTGAACTCTATAGCGCGATAGGGTTTGGTAAGCACGGCAAAACTGTTTTCTATCGCAGTGCTGTTGCCCATACTACGAAAACAGAAGATCAATATATTATCGCTCCTGGAATCAAAGGTATGGTGATGCTGGTGTTTACCCTGCCTTCCTTTGATTATGTATACAAGGTCATTAAAGATCGTTTTACTCCGCCCAAAGATATGACGCGTGAAGAAGTAAAAGCGAAGTACAAACTGGTAAAACGCTGGGACCGTGCTGGACGGATGGCAGATACGCAGGAGTTTAATAACCTGGCGTTTAATCGGCACCGTTTTTCTGATGAGTTGATTGCTGAGCTGGAAAAAGAAGCGCCGTCTCTGCTGACAAAAAGGGGTAATGCCTGCATTCTTAAACATGTTTATGTTGAGCGTCGAATGATACCGCTGAACTTGTATTTGAGCGATATCAGTGATGAACAGCTATACAATGTGATGGATGAATACGGCAATGCGATTAAACAATTGGCGGGCGCAAATATTTTCCCCGGTGATATGTTGCTGAAAAACTTTGGCGTTACCCGTCATGGCCGCGTAGTGTTTTATGATTACGATGAGATTTGTCCACTAGTAGATTGCAACTTTCGAGATATTCCTCAGCCGATGACCGAGGAACAGGAAATGGCCAGTCAACCCTGGTATGCCGTTGCTCCTGCTGATGTATTCCCGGAAGAGTTTCGTTTATTCTTTTCTGGTAATCGTCGCGCCAGAGAAGTGTTTGATGAGTTGCATGCGGATTTGTACAGCACCGATTTTTGGGTTGATCTTCAGCAGCAGGTTAGAAACGGTAAGGTAGGTGATGTGTTCCCGTATCGCAGAAAATATAGATTTGAGCGGCCCACTTCCTAGATCATTTTCGTAGTGGTCAGATTCTGTCAGCGTGATTGATATAGGGGTGCCTCTACGAATGGCACTTTACTTAAGGCGGCGCTGTTAACGGCTTGCGACCGTAGTATCCCGCCGCCACCCTCGGTAGTCACTACCCTCACTTGGTTGGAACCCCACGCCCTGGTGAGGGTAGTGACTACCGAGGGTGGCTAGACTGTGCAGTATCCAGGTACCACCGGAGTAGCTGTTCGCAATGCAAGGCCCGCTAAAGGGCGTGGGGTTTCCACCGA
>JAZFYA010000251.1:0-6944 GCA_036443315.1 Pseudomonadales bacterium | reverse complement strand
TGTTGATCAAAAGATATTCCCTCCGTCCCCTTTTTCCCGTCCCCTTTTTCCGGATGTCCAATTTGGCGGTGTTTTTTTTGGGACAATGGCCGGCCTGGCACCCTGAGTCCAAAAAGGATCTCAAGATTTACCGATTGGCGGGGCCACTGCAAATTTTAGATAGTAGATAAACTGAGTTACAACAACAAGATGAGGATTTACATACAAAATAATAGTTTGAAGTTATTAGGGTAATGATTTACTGTTAAAACTGAAAAAATATAAAAAGTGTTATACCGGCTATTTATGGACAAATTCGACCGAATCCAATTACTTCACCGATTTTTCAAGCACAAGAAGTTGCCAGCTTCCCTTCTTGATATCGCTGAAGAGCTGGAGTGCTCTACCAGAACCGTACAGCGCACTATCGACCAAATGCGCATTTATCTCAATGCGCCTATCGAATACGACCGTAGTCAGCGTGGCTATTGCTATCGCGGTGATCTGATAGACATGTTCGAACTGCCGGGTACCTGGTTGACCGCAGAAGAGCTGCAATCGCTAGCAACCCTGTTACATTTACTCAACAGCATGGGCAGCAATCTGCTCAAAGAAGAACTAAGTAGTGTTGAAGGGCAAATCAACAGGCTCTTAGTTGCCCGGGGTTTATCCGTTGAGGAACTTAAACAGCGGGTAAAATTCCTGCCCATGGCAATCCGAACGCTGGACAGCCATATATTCACCCGGGCCAGTGAGGCACTGTTAAATCGCCAGCAACTCGATATTCATTACCGCAGTTATTCCCATCAGCAAACTCGTCGCCGCATCAGCCCGCAGACACTGATTTACTATCGCGAAAATTGGTACCTGGATGCCTGGTGTCATCTGCGCAAAGCATTGCGAACATTTTCTATCGCCCGCATTGAAAAGGCTGAACTGTCCACAGCGACGGCTAAAAAAATCAGCACAGAACAACAGCAGCAACACTTCGCACAAAGCTTCGGTATTTTCTCAGGTAAAGCTAAACACCAGGCCAGGCTTCGTTTCTTCCCCGCCATTGCTCGCGAAATTGCCAGCCAGCAATGGCACCCTGAGCAGCAGAGTGAATGGGAGGGTGAGGATTATATTCTGAGTTTCCCCTATAGCGATGAACGTGAATTAGTGCAGGATATTTTAAGACATATTCCTTCTGTGGTAGTGGAGGCGCCCGCGAAGTTAAAGAAGAGCGTGCAAAACCGCTTGTATGCCGGGTTGGAAGTCTTTAACTCCGCGTAGGGACGCAGGGCATAGGGAGGGCCTGTGCATTAAACAACTGGATAAATGTACAGACCATGTTTTGTCCAGGTGTGGTGATAGGATAAGGGCATTGAGTACATAGGGGTAAGTTCGAGGATTTGTTAATCAGTGGATGCGGGTGGAGTTGGATGGATGATATCAATGGATAAACCGTTAGCACATGTGAAGGAATGCGATGGTGAATGGCTTGAGCATTGCCTTGAAGATCATTTGATAAAAGTCGCTGGGCTTGCCAAAAGTTTTGTTGCTGGGAGTGATCAGGCGCTATTAGAGATGGCGGGTCGTTGGCACGATTTGGGTAAATATCAAGCCCAGTGGCAAGACTATTTAAAGTCAAAGTCTGGCTATAACCCAGACGCACATATTGAAGCAAAAGCGAGAGTTAATCACTCCACTGCGGGTGCTATTCATGCAGTTAAAGTATTGGGTGATGGCTTCGGACATATATTGGCGTATTTGATAGCAGGCCACCATGCAGGGCTGACGGATTGGGATACAGCAGAAGCTGGACGCGGAAGTTTAAAATATAGATTGGATTCATCGGCACAGGAATACGTGGATGCACTGGCAGCGGCTCCATCAGAACGTATTCTTAAGCAGCGAGAAGTTACTCTTCCCGTCGTAGACCAGCCTAGTAAATTCATAGCTTTATGGATGAGGATGCTGTTCTCCTGTCTTGTGGATGCGGATTTTCTTGATACCGAATCGTTTATGGATGAGGGCAAAGCTGCGCACCGTGGAGCGTTCCCGGATTTGAGTGAATTGCAAAGTCATTTTGATCGGGAAATGCAATGCCTGAGAAAAAATTCAGACGATACACCGCTGAATAAGGTGCGAAACGAAATTTTCCAATCTTGTGTGGATGCAGCCCGATTAGAGCCGGGTTTATTTAGTCTGACAGTGCCAACAGGCGGAGGTAAAACATTATCCAGCCTCGCGTTTGCCTTGGAGCATGCAAAGATCCATAACAAAAGCCGGGTAATTTATGCCATCCCTTTTACCAGCATTATTGAGCAAAACGCGGATGTTTTTAGGAAGTTTGTCGGCGCGGACAATGTTTTGGAGCATCACAGTAATCTTGATCCAGAGCCTGACAAGGAGAATCGTTATTCTCGTTTGGCCGCAGATAATTGGGATGCGCCACTAATAGTCACCACTAATGTTCAATTATTTGAGTCCTTGCACGCTTCGCGTCCCAGCCGTTGTCGTAAGCTTCACAATATCAGAGATAGCGTTATCGTACTCGACGAGGCACAGCAACTTCCCCGTGATTTTCATGCGCCGATCACCCAAGTCATGCAGCAACTGAGTGAGCACTTTGGGGTCACCTGGGTGCTATGCACAGCAACGCAGCCGGATTTGTCACAGCAGAAAGACGCTTTTGGTAAAACCCTTTTGGGTGGCTTGTCGAATATACGGGAGATCATTAGCAATCCAATTGCAATGGCTGAGCAATTAAAGCGGGTCGAGGTCGAATTACCGACACTGGAGGCTCCTAAATTATCTTGGCCGGAAGTGGCAGAGCAAATACAACAACATGATTGTATATTGGTTGTTGTCAATACTCGCCGTCAGGCGAAAGAGTTACTTGAATTGTTGCCGGCTGATAATAACAGCTTGCATCTCTCTGCCAATATGTGTGCAGAGCATCGCACGGCGATTCTTGATCAGATAAAAGAGCGTTTGGAAAAGCGCAGGGCAGGGGATCAGCGTCCGTTGCGGTTGGTCAGTACCCAGTTGATTGAAGCCGGTGTGGATGTGGATTTTCCGGTGGTTTATCGGGCCATGGCCGGGTTGGATTCCATTGCCCAAGCAGCTGGTCGATGTAATCGGGAAGGTAAGTTGGCAGGGTTAGGGCGAGTGGTTGTCTTTAAACCACAGCAGCGAGCCCCGATTGGTTTTCTGCGGCAAGGTGAAGATGCAACGACGGAACTTATCGCTGCAGGGCAATTAGCCGATCCTCTATCACCTAAAAATTTTAGCACCTACTTTAAATTAATAAATGGAGGGGGCGACAGAGATAAACATGGCATTGTTGATTTACTTACAGCGCAGCAATCTAACGATGCTCCCTTGGCAATTTCATTTCGAAGCGCTGCAGAAAAGTTCCGTTTAATTGATAATGTTGGTGTGGCTGTTATTGTTCCTTACACAGCTGTAGAGGGACAGAAAAGTCCGGTTCACCAGTGGGTCGCGAAACTCGAATCTGATCCGTCCGCAAAATGGGTTTACAAAAAATTGCAGCGTTATACGGTGACCTTGCCGGAAACCTTTGCCAAGCAACTGCAAGCCAATCATTGCTTAAAGCAACGGGCGGGGCTCTTTGTATTATACGATATTTATTACAACGCGATATGGGGCGTTGATTCACCCGATACACTGCTTTCGGTGGAAAGTTGTGTGGTTTCATAAGGAGGAAAGGATGGGATTTTGCATAGAAGTTACCGGCGATTTTGCCTGTTTTACAAGACCGGAAATGAAAGTTGAGCGGGTCAGTTATGACGTAATTACACCTTCAGCGGCGCGTAGCATTTTTGAATCTATTTTATGGAAGCCCGCCATTGAGTGGCATATCCACAAAATTGAAGTGCTCAAACCGGTGCGCTGGATCAATTTACGGCGTAATGAAGTGGGGGCAGTGCTTTCAGTGGCCAATGCCAAAAAGGCCATGAGCAGGAATGGAGATATGGCTTTATATGTGGAAGATGAACGCCAGCAACGGGCAGGTTTATTTTTACGTGATGTAGGCTATCGCTTACATGCCAGCTTCAGTATGACCGACAAAGCCGGTGTTAATGATAATGCGGGCAAGTTTACGCAAATGTTTAAGCGCAGGGCTAAAAAAGGCCAATGTATTAATCAGCCTTATTTGGGCTGCCGTGAATTTTCTTGTGATTTCCGTTTAGTCGAAGAGGGCGAAAGCCAAGACCCTGCCATCGATGAAAGCCGGGCATTGGGATGGATGCTCTATGATTTGGATTACAGTAACCCCTCTGACCCCAGTCCGCTATTTTACAATCCAACGCTGGAGCTGGGTGCTATCCGTGTGCCTGATCGCCATAGTGAGGAGGTGCGGGGATGATTCTACAAACCTTATGTGCATACTATGATCGCAAGCAGCAAAGTCCTGACACGGCGCTTGCTCCCTATGGATTTGAAGAAAAAGGTATTCCTTTTGTTATTGTGCTGGATGAGGCTGGGCATTTTATCCTATTGGCCGATGAGAGGGATAATGACAATGAAAAATTAACCGCAAAGATTTTTCTGGTTCCCAAAGCCAAAGGGCGTAGCGGCGCTAAATCTTATGAAACGGCAAACTGCCTATGGGACCATTATGGCTACATTGTTGCCCAACCTAAGCTGGATAAGCCTGATCAAAATCCTGGTGATAAAGCTATAGAGCTGGCAAATAATCAAAAAAATAGTTTTACATCATTGGTGGAATCATTGGTTAATGATTTGCCTGATGAAGTGGGCGTGAATGCAGTGTGGCATTTTTTGAATTCGGAAGAAGAAATAGAAAAAGTTAAACAGTCTGATCAATGGCAAGAAGTATTAAAAATCAAAGGCTGTAACCTCAGTTTTAGGCTAGTTTCCCAGTCACATTTAATCTGCCAGTCAGAGCCAGTGATCGCGTGGGTGAAAAATCAGCCGGTGGATGAAAAGGATATCAAACAGGGTCTTTGCCTGGTAACCGGTGAGTCGGCACAAGTTGCTCGTCTTCATGGCCAGATTGCAGGGGTTAATCAGAAGCCTGCTCCTCTGGCAGCGATTAATGATGATGCCTATAACTCATTCAATAAATTAAAAGGCTTTAACTTCCCTGTTGGTGTTGAGGCTGATTTTAAATACACCACATCTTTAAACTATCTGTTAAGAAAAAATTCTAAAACTAAGTTCAGGTTGAATGATACCAGTTATGTTTGCTGGTCTGATAAAAACAATGCCCTTGAGTCAAACTTCGCGCTGTTTTTTACCGATGCTGTGGATGATCCCGATAAGGGAACTGAAGCGGTAAAATCCCTTTTTTCAACGCTGCATAATGGAGCCTATACCGCGTCAAACGGTAGTGATCGTTTTTATGTTTTGGGTTTGTCACCCAATTCAGCACGAATAGCCATTCGCTTTTGGCAAGCGGGTACTGTTGCAGAATTTTCTGAGCGCTTGGGCCGGTGGTTTGAGGATCTGACGATAGTCGATGTTGATCACTATGGCCTGCCAAAACTGAAAGGCCTGCTTCGCTCGGTGGCTTTATTGGGCGATGATAAAAATCTGCCGCCCAATCTGGCGAGTGATATCAGTCGTGCCGTGCTTTCCGGCCTGCCGTTACCTGATATCGCTATTCACTCGGTAATGCGGCGCATACGTGCCGAGCAAGGTGGCGCCAAGTACACGCGTGATAACTATTATCGCGCTTGCCTGATTAAAGCTTATTTGAACCGAAAATATCGATTAACTAACGCTAGTGATAAGGAGATAAACGTGTCATTAAATATTAAAGAAAGTCGTATAGGTTATCGGCTTGGGCGCCTCTTTGCCGTCTTGGAAAAGCTACAAAAGGATGCTCAAGGTGAAACCAATACCACCATACGTGATCGCTATTACAGTAGCGCAAGTTGTACGCCAAAGTCGGTATTTGGCACGTTGATGCGTATGCATGCTCACCATCTGAAAAAATTGGATAAGCGCGAGCGGCGGAACGCTGAGGAAGTGGAAGACCGTATTGGAGAAATTATGGGCCAGATTGAGGTCTTCCCCGCCCATCTTAAATTGGAAGACCAGGGTTTATTTGCGGTGGGTTACTACCATCAAAAACAAGATTTATATCCCCAAAAGACTGATCAAGGAGAGTAAGCATGAGCGTGAATAATCGTTATGAATTCGTATTATTATTTGATGTAAAAGACGGTAATCCCAATGGTGACCCCGATGCCGGTAACCTGCCGCGAATCGATGCGGAAACAGGTATGGGGCTGGTAACGGATGTCTGTCTTAAACGCAAAGTCAGGAATTTTATACAAATGACGCAGCAAGGGAATGACAAAAATAAAATATTTGTACGTGAGCGAGCCATTCTTAATACCATGATTGACGAGTCCCATGAACAGGAGAATGTAAAAGATAAGGTTAAGGGCGATAAAACTGAAGCGGCCCGCCAGTGGATGTGCGAACATTATTATGACGTGCGAACCTTTGGTGCGGTGATGAGTACGGGTAAAAAAGCAGGCCAGGTACGTGGTCCTGTCCAGCTTACCTTCTCCCGATCAATTGACCCTGTTGTGGTGTCTGAGCACAGTATTACCCGTGTGGCGGTAACGACAGAAAAAGAATCCGAAGCACAAGAGGGAGCCAATAGGACTATGGGGCGCAAGTTTACCATTCCTTATGGTCTCTACCGTTGTCATGGTTTTGTCTCTGCGCATCTGGCAAAACAAACGGGTTTTAATGACGACGACCTTAATTTGTTCTGGCAAGCACTGATGCAAATGTTTGATCATGACCGTTCCGCGAGTCGAGGAGAAATGAGTGCTAGAGCTTTGTATGTATTCAAACACAATTCTGAATTAGGTAATGCACCGGCCAATAAGCTGTTTGGCTGTATCGATATTAACAAACAGTCAGAGGGTCCTGCTCGTCAGTTCTCAGATTATATTGTGTCCGTTAATGAT
>JAZFYA010000250.1:0-6769 GCA_036443315.1 Pseudomonadales bacterium | reverse complement strand
TTTGAGCGATTGATGGGTTGCTATGCTAATGGGGGACTGGTAAATTGTCAATTGTGGAGTGTGTCTTTGTCAATTTGTTAACCGATGTTTATTTTGCCCACCCTTATAGTTCTTGGGAGCGGGGTTGAATGAAAACACCAACGGCTTGTTGCGACAATACTTTCCTAAAAAAACAGACTTGAAAACAGTTACAAATATGGAGGTAAGAAGAGCTATAAACTTGCTTAATTCTTGCCCAAGAAAAGATCAGGAATTCAAACGCGAATCAACTAATGAGTGCATACAGGGCTGCGTTAGCAGCTTAAGCCTTGATGCACTTCAGATTTAAATCCACGTAATCAATAAATTCTATAAAATGAAATTATCGAAATGAAATTATCTGCATGGGTTGTCATCAATTTACTTGAAATAATGGGTAAGAGTCTTTGGGGATTTAAACCAAATATTATGAGGGATGTTGTTCAACAAGATGGAGCGGTTAAAGCATTTGTTTGGTTTGTTAAAAATATGCCGAAATACGAAAAAATACTCAATCAATGGGGTGCCATCCGTACACATTTGCTAGCAACTGAGATTTCTATATTGAATGGATGCTCTTATTGTACCTATGGGCATATTTATGCGTTACAGCTCCATTATTTTAAAGATAAAGGTTATCTTATACCGTTTAGCGAAGATGAAATATTAGCCTGGCATTCAGTCAGCTATACTGAGGCAATTGACCGATTTCAGCAACTGATAACATCATCAGGTCTGTTGAGTGAATTGCCGTTTTTGGAGCGAATGCTTGAACTTAAAAATGGGTCAGTGCAACCTAACTCTGCAGATGACCAGAATATTTGTCATTTGATTAAGATGTTTGGTGTATTAAATAAGTGTGGGATAAATGGCAAAACCCGTTTAGATGAAGCCCATGACCCCATTAATAAAGATACCATGTTATGTCGTAAGTATAATCGTGTCCGTGTGGAAAATTCTCATAAATTTTTCAAAGATTCTTCTGTCAATGGCATAAAATTAAGGTAGTGCTATATCGGTAATGCTTGTAAATCATTTTTAATTTCAGTGCTTTATGATAAGTTGGCTTAGAATCAAATGAGGAATGTGGGCACATCAAAAAATCGCTTGAGAAAGGTGAATCATTAATGAATTGTGCAATTCTCGATTTGGAGGGAATTAAACGTGATAAAAAACGGGTTGTGTCCTTCTTTGAATAGACGGCAGTATCCTTTTCTGGGCTACCCGCCCCGCAAAGGGGTATTTACTGTTTAGGGCTATTTCTGAGCAGGCCTAATTAAACTGCATTTTCAAGCTGATCCAAATGCTGTGTCGCTAAGTTGTTATCATGCTGAGATTTCCTGGTGGTTAGCCGTTTATGTTCAGCGCTTGCTGGTGTATCCTTCACGGCTAGATTAATTACCGGTAGTGTGTGGATGAGTTATCAGGTGCTGGCCCGTAAGTGGCGGCCAAAAACCTTTCGTGAAATGGTAGGGCAGGAGCATGTGCTCAAGGCGCTGATTAATGCGTTGGACCACAGTCGTCTGCACCATGCTTATCTGTTTACTGGCACCCGTGGGGTCGGTAAAACAACTATCGCTCGGATACTTGCCAAGTGTCTCAACTGTGAGGTGGGAGTAAGCTCTGAACCCTGTGGTCAGTGCTCTGCCTGTACGTCTATTAACGAAGGTCGTTTTATTGACCTGATCGAAGTCGATGCCGCTTCCCGCACCAAAGTTGAGGATACCCGCGAGCTGTTAGAGAACGTGCAATATACGCCTACCAATGGTCGCTACAAGGTGTACCTGATCGATGAAGTCCATATGCTCTCCACCCACAGCTTTAACGCATTATTAAAAACGCTGGAAGAGCCACCGCCCCACGTTAAGTTTTTATTAGCGACCACCGATCCACAAAAGCTGCCTGCGACTATTTTATCTCGCTGCCTGCAATTCAATCTGAAGAATATGAGCCCTGAACGCATTGTTGGGCATTTGCAGTATGTGTTGGAGCAGGAAATGGTCAGCCACGAGGAGCCGGCTCTATGGCTCTTAGGGCGCTCTGCGGATGGCAGCATGCGGGATGCCTTGAGCCTTACCGATCAGGCCATTGCTTTTGGATCCGGTAAATTGCTGGAAGCTGATGTACGTATTATGTTGGGCACCATTGATCAGAGCGCTGTCTATGACATCATTGACGCCTTGGTCCAAGCTGATGGTGCCCAAGTGTTAGCGGCGGTGGCGCGGATGGCGGAGCATGCCCCCGATTTTGTGTCTGCGCTCGAAGCATTATTGACCCTGCTGCACCGTATCGCTATTGCCCAGGCGGTTCCCGATGCGATCGATAATAGTTTCGGTGATCGAGAAAAGATTATCGAACTGGCGGGGAAGTTGGCAGCGGAAGATGTGCAGTTGTTTTACCAGCTAGGTTTGAATGGTCGACGAGATCTGCCGCTGGCCCCTGATCCTCGCAGCGGTTTTGAAATGGTGTTGTTAAGAATGCTGGCTTTTAAACCCGCTGGTATTCCCGAGTTGCCCCAGGGAGTGATACAAAATTCGGTTGTGTCAGCTGCTGCTGTTTCACCCCCTCCTGTTATGTCTACTACGGCGGCTGGGGGGGCGCCCCAACCGGTAAAAAAGCCTGAATCGGTTTCATCCGCGCTGCAGCCAAACATGCCGCCGCCACAGCCTGTTGTTGAAACCCGATCAGAATCTGAATCTAAGATAGAGCCCACGACTGATTTAAAGCCAGAGTCAGAGCCGGCTCCGGTCATCGAACAGCCTGAGCCCCTTATTCAGGATTCACCTGTATCTGTAGAAGTAGAACAGCCCCAAGCTGAAACGCATCAATCTGGTTCAGTAACTCTGGCAGATTTATCACCTGCTAGTTGGAACCACTTGTTTGAACGGCTGGATTTTGGTGGTGTGGTAGGCAATATTGCCTCTCACTGTGTATTGGAGCGAGTTGATGGTGATACCGTGTATTTGGTCTTGGATGAAAACAATGCCACCTTATTTAATGACACCTACACTGGTCGTATTCAGGAGCATTTAACCATAGCCCTGAATGCGCCTGTTACCGTTAAGATTGAAGTGAGAGCCATAACGGTTGCAAGCCCCTCTGCCATGAAAGAGCGTTTAGTCAAAGAGCGGAAGCAACAGGCTCTTTATAGCATGCAAAATGACCACAATGTTCAGACGCTAATCAACGATTTCGACGCAGTATTAGATGTCGAATCTGTAGAGCCGCTTTGAACTCGATTTGGACGAGTTCATAGGGGATAGGCCCGAACAACTAGTAAGAGCCTTGAATCCGCTATTCTACGCTGAGCCCACTTTCGGTTGAAACCCCACGCCCTTAAGTGGGCTCAGCGTAGAACAGCTACTCCGGTGGTACCCGGATACTGCACAGTCTAGCCACCTTCGGTAGTCACTACCTTCACAAGGGCGTGGGGTTCCAACCGAGTGAGGGTAGTGACTACCGAGGGTGGCGGCGGGATACTACGGCCGCAAGCCGTTAACAGCGCTGTCCTTAAGTAAGTGCCATTCGGGATAGGCCCTTAAGTGAGTAGGCTTAGAATGAGGCAAAGATTAAAGAAGGTGTTGTAATGAAAATAAATGATCTGATGAAACAGGCGCAGCAGATGCAAGAGCAAATGCAAAAAGTGCAACAACAATTGGCCAGTAAGGAAGTGCAGGGTGAATCGGGCGCCGGCATGGTGAAAGTGGTGATGACAGGTCATCATGATATCCGCGGTGTTTCGATCGACGATAGTTTAATGACAGAAGATAAAGAAATATTGGAAGATTTACTGGTTGCGGCGGTCAATGATGCGGTGCGTAAGGTAGAAGAGAGCAATCGCAGTGCGATGTCTGATCTTACCGGGGGTTTGGATTTATCGGATTTTAAATTGACTCCCTAGTACTCTATCAAAACTAGCTTGATGGAGTACTAGCTTTAGGCCGACTGGGTTTTGACCGTACCGTATAGTGAGTACCGAGAATTTTGTAGATGGCATTTAGTCCTTTAATTGATCAATTGGTAGAAGCTCTGCGATGTTTGCCAGGTGTTGGGCCTAAGTCTGCCCAGCGAATGGTTTTTCATCTGTTGGAGCGAGATCGCGAGGGTGGTTTTAAACTGGCCGAAGGCTTGGAGAATGCCATGCAAGGCGTAGGCCGTTGCAGCAGTTGCCGGACCTTAACGGAACTGCCCCGTTGCACTATTTGCGAAGATTCTCGGCGCGATCACAGTGTGATTTGTATTGTTGAAACCCCTATCGATGTGTTGGCTTTTGAACAGTCTGGGAGTTATCGCGGTTTATACTTTGTGTTGATGGGGCATTTATCCCCCATTGATGGTATCGGTCCCGCTGAAATTGGCATTAGCGATTTACTGGAGCGCGTCCAACACCAGGATATCACCGAAGTCATTCTTGCAACGAATCCAACCGTCGAAGGGGAAGCCACTGCTTATTACATTATTGAGCGGCTAAAATCGTTGGGCGTTACAGTCTCTCGCATCGCTTATGGCGTGCCTCTGGGCGGAGAGTTGGAGTACGTTGATGTGGGTACGCTGGCACATGCCCTAAATGGTAGGCAAGTCGTTGAGTAACGAGACGCGGCAGTGGTGACGTATGAATAATTGGATTAGTTGTAGGGTGGGTGTTGACCCCCTTTGGCTGTCTTTTTTTGGGCCGGGGGTAGAGCAAGATGCATCCTGCAGAACGCTCTAGCGTTGAGGGTTGTAAATAAACCAACGTCGGCCCTTGTCATTAAAGTAGAGCCTGTATGTTAGATCGCCATATTGATCATCCACTCTATATTGAATCCGACCAGGAACTCAGTCGCCTATGTGCTCAATGGGCCAATGTGGATCTGTTGGCATTGGATACGGAATTTATTCGTACGGATACGTTTTATCCAATTGGAGCATTGGTCCAGGTATCTGTTGGCGGTGGTTGTTTTCTGATTGATCCCCTCGCGATTAGTGATTTTTCTCCTTTTATTGCCCTGTTGGCTGATGAAAATATTGTTAAGGTCGTACATGCCTGTAGTGAAGATTTAGAAGTGTTTGATCGCCTTTTTGGTGTGTTGCCCAGGCCGTTGATCGATACCCAGATTGCTGCGGCATTGGATGGCTATGGTTTTAGTCTCGGTTATCAACGTTTGACGGAGGCCTTGTTACAAGTTCATGTGCCCAAGGGTGAAACGCGTTCCAATTGGTTGCAGCGCCCGCTCACCGGCTCACAAATTCACTATGCCGCATTGGATGTTGCTTACCTGCCAGAAATGTACCAGTTACTGACTGACTCTTTACAAGAAAAGGGTCGGTTAGCCTGGTTGCAGGAAGAGTGTAATGTGTTAGTTAATACCTATGCAGATACCGAAAAAATTGCGCAATACTATAAAAAAGTAAAATCCTGTTGGAAATTATTGCCATCGCAGTTGGCTGTGTTGCAGGCCTTGATTCAATGGCGTGAAATGAAGGCTAGGGAAAAAGATGTCCCGCGTGGACGCGTGCTTAAGGACTGTAGTTGTTTCGACATTGCTAGAATGCAACCCCAAACGCTTAAAGCGTTATCCCAGATTGATGAGGTTGGGCCGAAAACGATTCGACAATTCGGCGAGACCATTTTGGATACAATTGAACAGGCCCAGTCCATTGCCGAGGATGAATGGCCAGAGCGTTTGCCAAGACCATTACCGTCTCAAACTGCTAAACTATTAAAAATCCTGAAGGCTCATGTTTGCCGTCGAGCCGAGCAGCTACAACTGGCACAGGAGTTGTTAGCGAAGAAGCGCGACTATGAAGCGCTACTACGTTCCGGTGTTAATGGTGGCGAATACCGTTTGCCAGAATCGCTCTCCGGCTGGCGAAAAGAAGTAGTCGGCAATGAATTGATCGACTTGCTTGGGCGGGAATAATTCCCGTGGCTAATAATTTTAGCCGGCAATAATGTAGCAGAAAGAATGTTAACCGGTAATAACTTTTTCCGGAACCTTATAGTAACAAGAGTCAATAACAGTATCTGAGAATACTCACAGTGATAAAGAAGATCTGCACTATCTATCGCAGTCCTAAACAAGAAGGCATGTATCTGTATGTCGATAAAGTTGAGGATCTGGCACGGGTTCCTGAAGCCTTGCTATCGTGTTTTGGTAAGCCGGAGCGGGCATTGACGTTTTTGTTACACCCCGATCGAAAATTGGCGCGAGTTGATGCGAAAAAGGTTCTTGCTGAATTGGAAGAGAAGGGCTATTTTCTGCAAATTCAGCACCAGTACGACGCCTATATGCGTGAAATTCATGAGAAAAATGCCAAGATGTGACCACTATACCCAAAGCGATTGAAATTTAGGTTTTAGAGTGTGTCCCTTATTTATTAAATATTAAAACCACGTCCTAAGGACGTGGTTTTAATATTTAATAAAAATGGACAATTTCCCCGATTTATCAACTGCAATAGGCTTAACCCTGCCACGACACAACAAGCTCTGATACTACTTGCTCCCGTGTAATACCAGAAATAATGAATTCATGGTCACATAAACGCTACCCCGCATGGTACCTGGGCTGGCGGAGGTAATTCCTAGGGGAAACAAGAAAAGTCCATTTATATTTTCGAATAAGAGAGTTGTTATTCGCACCTAGAGTTTAGAGCGAAACGGCTCTCCAGAGAGGCCTCCGCTCGATACTTTTAACATTGCCTGGTGGTCAATAATGCTGCCCACAGCGACTTTTATGTGAATTTAACCATCTCGCACATAATTTAT
>JAZFYA010000249.1:0-10222 GCA_036443315.1 Pseudomonadales bacterium | reverse complement strand
GGCCACCGTGTCCATTGTCCTGCAGGCCCTAACATCGTGCCAATGTGATGATATCACCTCCTTCTAACATTGGGTGTGTCTAACATTTGGTGTGACAAGGCCTCCCTAGGAAACCTCGATTCCCCTCTCTTGCCTACTATTTTTTCTCAACACAAACCTATACAACATTCCATTACGCAACGTTACCCATCAGGCACATAGTATACAGCGCCAGGGGCTTGGAATGTTTTGCATCTTCCGTTCCACCCGCTCCGCAGATTTTTCTAGGTTAAACAACCTGCTCTTGCTGTTTTTTCCAAACTATACTTGCGTAGGAGCCACCAACAATTATACAAGCCCCGACAACCGTCCAAAGGCTAGGGATTTCGGCATAAAATACCATGCCTAGAAAAATAGCAAACACCACTTGAAGGTAAGAAAAACTTGTTGCTCTACTAGCTGTTTCTAATTGCATTCCTTTCGTTAGCGCCACTTGCCCAACTTGCGTTGTAAGACCCACACCCAGTAAATACAGCCAAGCTATTCCCTCTGGCACCACAAAATTATTCCACAAAAATGGCATGGTACCCGGCAGTGATACCAACGGAAAATACATAACAATGACTAGCGGATCTTCTTTTTCGCTGAGCTTTTTAACCAGGATATAGGCACTTGCACTACCCAAGGCACCCAAAATAGCGGCAGCAATTGCCAACGTCTCAAACCTACCACTATGCTCATAAAAAACAAAGTCGGGGCGAATGATTACCAGTAACCCGACCATACTTAAAGTAATACAAATGATAGTGCCGAGGGTTGGGCGTTCGTTTAGAAAAAATACGGCCAATATTGCCGTAAACATCGGATGTAGATATTGTAATGCTGTTGCTTCAGCCAATGGCAGATGCGTTAAAGCATAAAAAACAAATGTTAACGCGATAAAACCAAGTAATCCTCGTAAAAATAGCCATCCTTTTTGATTGCCAAATACTGGAATACCTTTACGTTTTACCAAGAAATAGCTAATAGTCAACGAAATCAAAGCACGCGCCGCCACGATTTCAAGTGCAGGGATCCCGTTCAGACTGGCGGCCTTTACGAATGCAGACATCACGCTAAATGCGAAGGCACTGAGAATCATGTAGCGAACACCGAGGGGTATAGGTTGAAAAAAAATGATGTAAGCCTCCCTCGGCGTAATGTATATGTGGAGAATTGTACCGAAATACTATTGAGTTGAAAAACTTGAAGGCAAACCCTGCCTAAAGTAAAGACCTAGCCTCTTCGAACTAAAATTGTAGTGAGCTAACTCCAGTGCGTGGAGAATCGGAGTTTTTCAGGATAGTTGTAAAACGATAGAGCAGACATAAATGGCCTTAAGTTAGTGCCTTCATGTCTGCCATATTATGTTTTTAGTTTGCCTCGAAATAAGCAGGGTTCTTTACATCACACAGCTGTCCGTTGCGTCGTAGGCTTATAACGTAATTCGGTGTAAAACTACTCATTTTAATATAAGCAAAGTGACTATTGTTACTATACTGACAATTGTGACACTCCTTTCTCTTTGAGTTGGATAGATAAGGTGAATGCTATGTTGAGCTTGGCTAATGAAGTTTGTCGGGTGTTTACGGTACGGTATGTGATCCTGCTGAGCCTATTGCCCGGAATGATGACAGGCGTTTATTCACCGCAGATTCACGCTGACCAACAGCAAACCAGCACAGCGCTTGTAAAGACAATTACCTCTCCTTGGCCTCACACTAACTTTGCAGACAATCTGCGTTATTCCATTGATGCGAGTAGCCGACCGATCTATTTTTCTCATCGCGATGAGTTGGGATTTCAGCACGCTCTAGGGCTGGATTTACATAAAGTCTTTTCCGGTGAGAGGGGCGATATATCTACCCTGTTAGTTCAAGGCTACTTAACTCGTATTGATAATTTGCCTCAGCGACCCAGTTTTTTTGATGATGACGACACAGAATTTGTCTACCGGATTTTCAATATTAACTATACCGGGTTTAAGGGCAAACTACCCAATGTGAAAGTAGGGCATTTTGAAATTCCTTTTGGCTTAGAGCACATCATCAATACCAATGGAACCTTAAGAGACTACAACAACGGCCGCAAGCTGGGGCTTAAAGCTGATTGGGGAGTGACATTGAACAAGGAGCTTCCCACGCTTGAATATGAAGTGTCTGCATCTAGCGGTGGTGGGCAAAAATTCGATTCACAAGATGGTAGCTACGTGTATGCGGCAAGACTTGGCACATTACGTAATCAGGATCAAGTTTACGGAGTTTCACTGTATAAAGCAGAAGTTGGTGGTGTTAAACGTCAGTACCTCGGCTTAGATGCGCAGTGGTATTGCGGTTTACAAGGATTTTTTGCGGAGATCTCAGGGGGCGATAACGATAGTATCGAGGTAGTTAATACCCTGCTGGAATGGAATATTCGGAATCGCAGTGAGGCATATTTAACGTATCTACAGCTGTTAGGTTTTGCTCAGAAAATTGATGGTGACTGGCAGGATAATGTCGCAGCCGTTGTAGGCCTTCGCTATGTACCTGAAGCGCACTGGAGCTTCAGCGGTCAGCTTAAGCGAGATGTCAGTGTATTTGATGGCGCATTTCGTGAAACCACCGCCAGTTTACAAATACGTTATCGCTGGTGAGGTAAGGATGATGAAACAAACTGTGAAGTCATTGTCGTTGGTTTGCTTATTGTTATTGTTACCCTGTTCATTGCTAGAAGCGCAGGCATTTTGTGCTCTGCGCGACCCACAGCAAGGTATTTATACCTTGTTTCCCCAAGCTACAAGCTATCGCTCCGTTGTGCGTACCATTGATGACTACACAAAACAAAAAGTCGAAGAGCGACTAGCGTTTCAAACCCTGCACTTTAGTGAGCTGGGCCGCCACACGTTATATGTTGCCCTAGATGGTGAGTTGCCACTGGGCTTTATTCACGTACGCTCTGAGGAAAGTCGCTGGGGGTTGGTTGAGGTGGTTTGGGCACTGGATATCAATTTACATATTATCGATTTCACGTTTCAGCGCTGTCGAGACTCAAGAAAAAAGCTACTGCAAACTGAAGTCTTTCGCAATCAGCTACGTGGTAATAACTTTCTGGATTTGGTGATGCTGCTGAAACCGGGAACAGCAGAGCTTCAGCCAAATAGCTTGGAGCTGCCCGTAGGGGTGGAAGATCTGGCGCAAGTATTAATTCGCTGTGGCATAAAGACCTTGCTGATTACAGAGATAGCATGGCGCGAAGATATAGAGAAAATCCAGAATTTTCAGCGGGCCTACAAAGCCTTTGGTAAATTCGATCGAATAGATCAAGTCAATAGCCCATACACACAGGTAGTGACAGATAAACTGAAAGTGGTCTATGGGCAGGCCCCTTTAGGTAAGCATAATGTGGCTGTTTTGCAAGTTTATGATAAAAAAAATAACTTGTTTGGCACTCTATACCGCCAAACACTGATCATGCATGGCCAGCCCACCACATTATGGTGGGCGATTCAATCAGACAATACGATTGTTAATGTAGAAAATCCTGAGGGCTGGAGAACCTCATTGGATAGGCAGGCATTTAATAATTTATGGGGGCGGCGATTTGAGCAACTAGAACACTGTAGCAACCGAGCTGAGCTAATGGCCCTTGAGGCCACAATTATCGCAAACCATTAGTGCTGGATAGCGAACTATGCGTATTTCATTTCAAACATTGATTATGTTGTTGATCTGTTTTTTGGGTGGAGCGATTGTTTATGTCACCGTGGGGGTTAATTATCTGTGGTTATCTGAGTTGCAAGTCAAGCAGAAAAATAGCGCTATTTTACTTAGAGATGTGCAATACCTGGAAACGAGTGTGGCGCAGTGGTTCGTGAGTTTAGATCTATTTTATTCCCATCAGGAAGGTTACCTTGCCAATAGTATTAAAAAACAAGCTGCGCAGTTAATTGAAATTGTTCAGCGTGTGGAGAGTGCTGTTGTCACTGATAATGCATCAGTATTGTCTTCAGCTTCTGCGCTATTTAATGTGGTTGATATGAATATACTTGCGATTGAAGAAAGCGTTAGCTCGGTATCTTCCTTACAAAAAGCGCAGGGGAAGAAGTGGGATTTAGCGCTACAAAACTCGGATGAAATAAGCGCACAGTTAGTAGAGCACCTCGAAAAAATGCTGCTAACGATTAGCGATTATAAACTGTCTAGTGCTGAACAATTAGTTTACGCCCAGCAACAGTTTTATCAACTGATTGCTTTGTGCTTGTTTATCTATTTTTGTGTCTGTGTTGCAGTTTGGCGTTGGGCAACAGTAAGCATTGTTAAGCCCCTGGAGGTGTTGACTGACCGAACAGATAAAGAGCATGATGTGGAGGATCATTTGCCTTTTGAACTTAGCAGTGGGCCTAAAGAGGTACGCCAATTAGCGGCGAGTTTTGAGCTGTATACAATTCGACTCAGTGAACAAAAACATGAGTTAAAACAGCAGTTAGAAGAGCTTAAAGAAACACGTCTACAACTTATTCAATCTGAAAAACTGGCGTCAATTGGTCAGCTGGCGGCCGGAGTAGCCCATGAAATCAATAATCCAATTGGCTTTATTGCCTGTAATCTCTACAGCCTAGCTAATTATATTGCTGATATTAAGAAGGTAGTGACCGCATATCAGGTATTGTTTGAACATTGTAAAAGTAGTAGGCGCTTTATCAATGATGAAGAATGGCTGAAAGGTGACGTAAACACGGTTACTAATATTAAAAAAGACGTCGATTTTGATTTTATGATGGAAGATGTTGGTAGTTTGTTGAATGAGTCTATTGATGGAACATCACGAGTAAAGAAAATAGTAGCCGATTTGTCAGAGTTTTCTCATGTCAATAATCCTAATATTGTTGAAGAAAATATTAACGAGCTATTGGAAAAAACAATCAGTGTGGCCTGGAATGAATTAAAGTATAAGATAGATCTCAAACGTGAATTTGCTGACATTCCGATGATTAGCTGTTATGGAGGTAAGCTGGCTCAAGTATTTTTGAATTTATTACTTAATGCTGCTCAGTCTATCGAGGAGCATGTTGCAAAAATTTTTGATCCGTTCTTCACAACAAAAGACGTAGGCGAGGGAACGGGGCTAGGTTTACATATTGTACAGAGTGTAATAGATAGTCATCATGGCGAGGTACGAGTTAATAGTGAACTTGGAAAGGGCACGATGTTTCATATTGAATTGCCACTAGTTGTACCATTTAATGAATCATTAAATGAAGAGGCTTATAGATCCCCCTCAAAGCAAAGTCTATGACTGTGTAGATAGGATTTTAGTTTAATGGATGTTTGGGGTCAGTGTAAAAACTCTATTGACATTGACGAGAGGAGACTAAATTAAAGGGTCCAGACTGGAAGCGGTGACTGCATCGTGGTCCAAACGGGTTGCAATAATACGACCACCCTGATCAACGGCGTTGGTGAAGGCATAGGCATAGGCATCGACTTCGGAAATGATATCGAAGGATGGCATAGTTTATTCCACGCTGGCTTTATCTGACTGCCAAATAGAGCATCTTTTCCAGACATAAAGCGCGATGATCACATCATAAGCAAGGCAGAAGGCCGCATAACCCATAGGCACTTGAGACCAGGGAATAACGCCTGCGACACTACTCACATAGATTTCATGCAACACATCCCAGCCAGCGTGAACAAGGTAGGCATAAATTAAAATGCTGCTGTGAAGCTGGATTGCCAGCAAGGCCAAAACAGAAAAGACGATAACACCGATGATTTCGGCGTCTAATGCCGCCAGTTCGCCGTAGTAATAGGCAAAGCCGATATAAAACAGTGCAATGGGAATAAGGCTAATCGCGAAATACAACATCTCATGACGCGGACGGAGATATTTTCGAGTAAGAAAAATGGTGCCGGGAATAGCGATGATAATCCCGATAATAAAACCTATAATATTAGCAATCATAATAATTTCTCCAAACTTGTTGTCATTTTTGCTGCTTGAGGTTATTAATATTAATCGGTAAAGCAGTCCCGAATTCTCTCCTTTAGTTCGGATTGTTCTGGGGACACTATACCTAATTTTTGGCATTGAGGGCACTATACTTGAATAGCACTTACTTAAGGACAGCGCGGTTAACAGCTTGCGATCGTAGTATTCCGCCGCCACCCTCGGCAGTCACTACCCTCATTCGGTTGGAACCCCACGCCCTGGTGAGGGTAGTGACTACCGAGGGTGGCTAGATTGTGCAGTATCCGGGTACCACTGGCGTAGCTGTTCTACGCTGAGCCCACTTAAGGGAGTGGGGTTCCAACCGAAAGTGGGCCCAGCCCCCTGTGTCAGGATAGAACAGCGGATTCAAGGCTCTTACTCGTTGTTCGGCCTTAAGTAAGTACCATTCCACAGTATTTTCCAATCCAGAAATGTATTGCATATAACAACATAAACACCGGGCAATCATTGGGAGAAAGACGGGCAAACAACTGATCAATCAGGGCAAAAAAGGAAGTGTTTTCTTATTAAATATGTGTATATTGTATCTGGCGGAAATGTGGCAGAGTGTATAAATTTTAATCAACTCGGCACGTTTCCGATTATTACCAATGGTATTGTCCTTGATATATTATCCCTGCCTGCAACCCTCAAGGACGTTCAAGTTTATGGTAGGCAAAGTGCGGGAACACAACCCTTCGCAATCAGAATAATAAATATTCTATGAGTATCACATGAGACCAGCACCGATCCCTGAAAATGAGAAGGAACGATTAGCTGCACTACACCAGTATGAAATACTGGATACCTCAGCTGAAAAATCGTTTGACAGTCTGACGTTATTGACAGCAGCTATTTGTAAGACACCGATTGCACAAATCAGTCTTGTTGATGAAGACCGACTATGGTTTAAGGCGAAGTGTGGTCTTGACATTGAAGAGACAGAGCGGGATATCTCATTGTGTGGTTATGCTCTCTTGCAATCAGAGTTATTTATTGTCCCCGATACGCTTGATGATGACCGTTTCTTTGATAACTCGCTAATCACACAAACACCTCCAGTTCGATTTTATGCCAGCATGCCGCTCATCACAGCAGAAGGTCATGCACTCGGAACATTGTGTGTGATCGATTATGTTCCGCGGGAATTAACAAAAGAGCAGCAGCAGTCATTACAAATTTTACGGGATCTTATCATCGCTCAACTTGAGCTTCGCCGTAGCGTCATCACAACTTCTTCAGAGCAGTCAATAAGTTATCAGGAAGCAGAGCCGTCTCTTGATGAAGTACTCAACGAATTAAAGAATCGTGTAACAGCCGGTAACACAGGAATAGCGGATATAAATAACAGGTTGGAGCGGGAAATCGCCAATACAATACGCTCTGCAACAGCGGCTCATAAGGACCAAGAAACCCTCCAATCATTGATCAGTATTTTTCCTGATGGTGTCTTTTACACAAACCCCGATGGTGACTGTACCTACGTCAATAAGCAATTGTGTCAGATTACTGGATTAACGTTTAATGAAGCGATGGGCACAGGTTGGACGACTAGTCTACATCCAGAGGACCGGGATCGTGTCATTAATGAATGGTATGAGGCGACAAAATCCAATCAAGTTTTTCATTCTGAGTATCGCTTTAAACACCAAAATGGCGATGTTATCTGGGTGATTAGCAAGGCAACCTCCCATCGTGATGATGCTAATATTGTCCTTGGCTATGTCGGGACGATTACCGATATTAGCAAGCGCAAACAGGTTGAAACAATGCTCTTGGTGGAGAAGCGCATTCTTGAGATGATTGCTTCGCGCGCTTCGTTCTCTGAAGTGCTGGATGCCTTGAATAGAGGTGTCGAAGAGATTACACCGACAGCACGTTCTTCTATCATGTTCCTTGATCCTGACGGCAAGCATCTTCGCTCTGGTTCTGCCCCCAACCTACCCGATGCCTACACACAGGCAGTGGATGGAATTGTTGTTGGCCCCAGCATTGGTTCGTGTGGTACAGCCGCCTATTTAAAAAAACAAGTCATTGTAACTGACATTGCTGAAGATCCTTTATGGGTAAATTTCAGAGACTTGGCATTAAGGTATAATTTGAGAGCTTGTTGGTCGACACCTATTTTGTCAACGACAAACGAAGTGATGGCTCTTTTCGCAATTTATTACCAAGAACCTAAGGCACCGACGGCGGAAGAACTTGAGGTCATCGACCACATGGTGAAACTTGCTTCTATTGCCATCGAAAGTCAACGTGCAGAGGAAGCGATACATAATCTTGCCAAAGGATTTTCGATTACCAGTGGCGAAGCATTTTTTCGTTCATTCACAAAACACCTGGGTGAGACACTGGATATGGACTACGTGGTCGTGGGTGAGTTGGCTAATGATAAGCGTGATGCCATCCGATCTGTTGCTGTCTATAGTCGGGGCAAATTCCTGGAACCGTTGGAATATAAACTTAAGGGAACCCCATGTGAGATCGTGGTAGGCCAAGGTGTTAGGGGCTACGCCAGTGCTGTTCAAAACGAATTTCCCAATTTTCCCTTGCTTGTCGCATTGAATATTGATAGTTATGTGGGTGCACCTTTATTTGATGCATCAGGTCAGGCACTCGGTTTAATAGCCGTCCTGAATGGAAAACCGATTAAAAATATCAAGACCACTGAATCTGTGTTGCAGATATTTGCAACCAGAGCCGCTGCGGAATTAGAACGTAAACATGCCGATGAAGTTTTGCAGTTCACACAATTTTCTATTGAGCAGATTGCCGAAGCGCTTTTCTGGACGGGACCCGATGCCAAAATATTAGATGTAAATAGAGCTGCTTGCGAATCGTTGGGCTACACACGTGAAGAACTACTCAATTTGAATATACACGATTTTTCTCCTGATTTGCCTGTTTCCGCCTGGGCAGAGCATTGGCAACAAATAAAAAAACAAGGTACTTTTACCATCGAGAGCAATCACCGAACAAAAAACGGTCGAATTTTCCCGGTAGAAATAACGGTCAATTATCTGAAATACGCAGGTAAAGAATATAATTGTGCCACCGTGCGTGATATTACCGAGCGTGAATGGGTTAAGAAGAAATTAAAGGGAGCTGAGGAGAAATTTCGTACTCTGGTTGGAAACATCCCCGGTGTAACCTACCGAGGTGATATGACTATGACTAAAGAGTTCATTAGTGACAACGTGGAAGTGCTTAGCGGTTATCCTGCAACTGACTTTCTCCAAAATGCAGTGCGTTCTTTTATTTCAATCATCCATAATAAAGATCAGCAATTGGTGGTAGACATTGTTACTGAAGCAATCGGACAGAAAAAACCATACAGCCTTGAATACCGCATTGTTAATGCTGATAGCAGCATTCGCTGGGTTTATGATAAAGGAATAGGCATATTCGATGAACAAGGCAATATACTTTTTCTCGATGGTGTAATCATTGACATCACTGAACAGCGGCAAGCAAATGAACAACTCACCTACCAGGCCAGCCACGATGCCTTGACGGGTCTAGTCAATCGAACAGAATTTGAACGCCGTTCAGAACGATTGCTTGTCACTGTTAAGGAGGACAAGAGTGAACATGCCCTATGCTTTATGGATTTAGATCAGTTCAAAGTAGTCAATGATACCTGTGGTCATATCGCTGGTGATGAAATGTTACGCCAGCTTGCCTTAGCGCTACAAAATGCAACCAGACGTCGTGATACCCTGGCTCGTTTGGGTGGTGATGAGTTTGGGGTATTGATGGAACACTGTTCTCTTGATGATGCTCACCGGGTTTCAACGTCATTGCAAAAGGTGATACAGGGATATCAATTTTCATGGGAGGGACGCAGCTTTAAGGTCGGGGTAAGTATGGGCTTAGTGGCCATTACAAAAACGACTGCCAATCTAACTGAATTGCTAAAGCAGGCTGATGTCGCTTGTTACATGGCCAAGGATGCAGGTCGCAATCGTATCCACGTATATCACGCTGAAGATTCAGAACTGGTCCAGCGTCGTGGTGAGATGCAATGGGTGACACGACTCAATCACGCTCTGGAAGATGATCGGTTCTGTCTCTACGCTCAATCCATTGTGCCTCTCGATGGGAGTACCGAACAACATTATGAGCTTCTGCTCAGGATGGTCGATGAGAAAGGCAAGATCATTCCACCGGGTGCCTTTCTACCTGCGGCTGAGCGCTATAACCTGATCTCAAAACTGGACTACTGGGTGAT
>JAZFYA010000248.1:0-12271 GCA_036443315.1 Pseudomonadales bacterium | reverse complement strand
CATCCGCGCCAGCATATGATGAGCAATACGCTTCACCAATGGCGCGTAACGCTCAACCATTTCATCCATTGATAGTTTTTCGACGTCGTTGTACATTACCAGCCTGTCAGCTACAACCATTACTGTTGTCCGGCAACACCTTGCACCAAGCGTTCAACAAAAAACTCCAGATGCCCCCGTGGAGTTGACGGCAAAGGCCACAAGTCAACTTTCTCGGCCAACTGTTTAAATGCCAGCGTCGCTTTGCTGCGCGGTGAAAGATCAACAACAGGACGTTGTCGCTGTACTGCTTTGCGGACCGCCTCATCAAAGGGGATATTGCCAACATATTGCAGGGTTACATCTAAAAAGCGGTCGGTAACTTGGGTCAGTTTGTTGTAAAGGTTACGACCTTCCTGAATAGAACGAGTCATATTGGCAAGTACCCGAAAACGCTCCACACCATAATCCTTATTCAATAATTTAATCAGCGCGTAGGCATCGGTTATCGATGACGGTTCATCACACACGACGACCAATACTTCCTGTGCCGCACGCACAAAACTCACGACAACATCAGAAATGCCCGCCGCGGTATCAATAACCAACACATCAATTTGGTGGCTAATTTCACTAAAAGCATTAATCAATCCAGCATGCTCCATGGCACCTAACATGGTCATGCGCTGGGTGCCAGAGGAAGCGGGAATAAGTCGAATACCACCGGGGCCGGTGAGCATAATATCGGTTAAAGAGCATTCACCTGCCAGTACGTCTTCGAGATTTTTCTTGGGCCTTAACCCCAACAAAACATCAATATTGGCCAAACCCAAATCCGCATCAAGCAACGCTACCCGACGACCCATCCCTGCTAAACACACACTGAGGTTAATGGAAACATTGGTTTTACCAACACCACCTTTACCTCCGGTTACAGCAACTACTTGTACAGGGTGAGCATTACTCATCACCTTAACTTGCTCCTATTGCAGCTTTACTCAATTTATATTTACTAGACATCTAAACAGAAGGTTGCAGCTTTCAACCCTATATAATATGATCAGTCAAAGAATCTAACTTAATCGCCTATGCGTCTAAGTGTAGTCATTGTACACGAACAAAACTGCATTATGGTCGCTTAAATTTTTAAATCGCGACTATCTGTTCACACCTGTTTATCGGCTCTGACCCAAATGATACTTACTTAAGGCTATATTAAGGCTATAACTGAGGAGCTTTGAACCTGCTGTTCGCAATGCAAGGCCCACTATCGGTTGGAACCCCACGCCCTTTAGCGGTCCTTGCATTGCGAACAGCTACTCCAGTGGTACCCGGATACTGCACAATCTAGCCACCCTCGGTAGTCTAACCCCTCACCAGGGCGTGGGGTTCCAACCGAGTGAGGGGTTAGACTACCGAGGGTAGCGGCGGGATATTACCGTCGCAAGCCGTTAACAGCGCTGCCCTTAAATCAGTGCCATTGCACCCTAACCCAAATTCTCTACGACCAGTTTCTGGACAATGACACCATCTCATCAACCATGGCATCATCATCAGTAACATGGCACCTAGCCAACTCAATAGCCGACCGAATCAGCTGGTCATTATCGGCAATAGCAATATCGTCGGGAATGCCTTGACCATCGGTACTATAAGCAACCGGCAACGCTTTCTCTACCAACAAACTGATTGCGCCACCAAGACTAGCTGTTTCATCCAGCTTGGTTAATACGCAGCTCTTCAGATTATCAGTTTTATACGTGTGGTACACCGCCTTAATGACTTCGACCTGACTGGTAGTAGGGATAACCAGGATTGTCTTCACTCGGTTACCCAACTCATTGAGGGTGATAAGTTGTTGCTTCAACCGCGGATCCTGACGATTCAAACCTGCCGTATCAATTAACACCAGAGATTTGTGCCGCAGGGAATAAAGAACCCGCTCCAGGCTATTATTGTTGTCTACAACGTTAACGGGGACATTCAAAATACGACCAAAGGTTCGCAGCTGCTCATGGGCGGCAATACGCACCGTATCCGTAGTAATCAAGGCTACATTTTCGGCACCGTGCTTTAATACATACCGGGCAGCTAATTTACCAATGGTAGTGGTTTTACCCGCCCCTGTTGGACCCACAAAAGCAAATACACCGCCATTGCCAGTAAGGTCACCATCATCTACTGGCAGCTGATTACTTAAATTTTGCATCAGTAACTGCCACGTACTCTGCGCAGTTGTACTTTGCCTATTTTTAATTTGGAAAGCTGTACCTTGAATGTCCACAGCTGGGTTTTTCTTACCCTCATCTACAACCAGCTCACCCACCTTGTTTAACAAGCTATCCGCAACCGGAGCTGTCACACCCATGCGTTTTAAGCGCCGCCATAAACTGGCTTTTTGTGGATTTTGTTGACTAAACTGCCCCCAGGCCAAGGTCGATAATTGTTGCTCCAACAAATCGCGCATTGACTGCAACTCAAAACGCATTTGGGATAATTCACTATCATTGCCCATTTTATCAACATGGGCTGTTGCTGTTGCGGTTTTAACCTCAACTACATCATCAGCTACTTTATCATCAACTAATGTATCGCCAATGATTTTATCACCAACCGCTGCATCGTTAGCTAATGGCGTGTTGACTACGGATGTATCAGCCACCAGCATGCTGGCACGACCCTCATCATCGGCGCTAACTTCAAGCAGAGATTCTTTTTGTTTATTACTTTGTTTGGCCAGTGCCGCCGCCAAGGCCTCAGCCCGCTGGCGCGCCTCTATCTGCATTTGCTCAAGCTCCTGCTCAAGCTTGCTGGGCCCAGGTTTATTGAGTTCATGCCTAGAAGATTGGGATGATAGATCGCTGTGCTGGAAAGGGTTATCCGGCATTGTACTTGGAATTGGCATTTGCGGCTCAGCCTGCTCAATCGCTGTCAGAATTTCGACCCCATCAGGCACACGTTTATTGGAAAGAATAACCGCCTCTGGGCCTATCTCTTCCCTCACCATTTTCAATGCTAAACGCATAGTGGGTGCGACAAATCGTTTTACTTGCATCTGCTTTTACCTTTTACCTTATAGCCTTAACCAATCTTGCTTAACCAACAGTACTTTCTATTGTTATCTGTTTGTCATCGGGAATCTCACCGTAGGACAATATATAAATATCGGTGGCGCTATAGCGGATAAATTTGGCCAGTACTGATCGTAATGGTGCTGATACCAATAACACCGAAGGCTTACCGGCCATCTCCTGCTTTTGCGAAGCATCCAGTAATGCGGCTTGCAAACGATCCGCCAAACCCGGCTCCAATACAATATCGTCAGTATTTCCACTTTGTTGCGCTTGTTGTACTGACTTAAGCAATAACTGTTCCATTGCCGGGTCCAAGGCTATCGCCGGTAACATCGACTCATTACCGTAGATGCCCTGAACAATGGTCCGGCGCAGAGCCACTCTGACAGCGGCAGTGAGCATAACGGGATCTTGACTCTTAGCCACATTGGCAGCAATGGTCTCAGCGATGGTACGCAGATCACGAATGGGAACCTGCTCCATCAACAAGTTCTTCAGTACCACAAGTAAAACACTGATAGAAACCGTGTCGGGGACTAGCTGCTCTACCAATTTCGGCGAGTGTTTGGCCAATCGATCCAACATCTGCTGTACTTCATCGTGGCCGAGCAACTCATAGGTGTGCTTTAACAACACCTGGTTAAGGTGGGTAGCTATCACGGTACTGGAATCTACTACCGTATAACCTAATGTTTGTGCCTGGTCTTTCATTGCAGGATCAATCCATACTGCATCCAAACCAAAGGCGGGATCGCGAGTCGTCTTACCGTCGAGTTTCCCAAATATCTGCCCAGGATTAATTGCCAAGTCTCGGTCAGGGAATATTTCCGACTCCCCGGCAGTCACTCCCATCAAAGTAATGCGGTAGCCCGTGGGCGTCAGATCCAGATTATCGCGAATATGTACTGAAGGAATCAAAAACCCCACTTCCTGCGACAACTTTTTGCGTATCCCTTTTACACGACTCAATAATTCACCACCCTGAGTTTTGTCCACCATCGGAATCAGTCGATAACCCACCTCAAGACCAATGGCATCCACTGGCTGCACATCGTCCCAGCCAATTTCGGGAATTTCGACAGTTTTAGCCTGTTGCTGTTGCTCTAGCATCTGCTGGGTTTTTTCCTCGCTAATCCGCTCTGACTCAGTGCGTACATTGCGCTGCTGGATGCCATAAGCAATACCCCCAATAACCATGCTCAAAGACAAAAAAGCAAAGTGCGGCATACCGGGAACAATGCCCATAAGACCGAGAATAGCGGCGGTTATAGCCAACGCTTTGGGCGATTTGAACATCTGGCTAGCCACCTGCTCCCCCATGTCCATGGCGCTGTTAACCCGAGTCACCATAATGGCGGCGGAAGTAGACAACAACAGACCAGGAATTTGTGCTACTAAACCATCACCAATCGTCAACAGGGAATACACTTGCATCGCCCGGGCAAATTCCAACTCATGCTGCAACATCCCGATAGCCAAGCCACCAATAATGTTGATCAACAAGATCAAAATACCTGCCACTGCATCGCCACGAACAAATTTACTCGCACCGTCCATAGAACCATAGAAGTCTGCCTCACTGGCAATTTCTGCGCGGCGAGTACGAGCCTCATCCTGATCGATCAACCCGGAGTTTAAATCCGCATCAACCGCCATTTGTTTGCCGGGCATGGCATCCAGGGTAAAACGGGCGCTTACCTCGGAAATACGTCCAGCACCTTTGGTCACAACAACAAAGTTGATAATCACTAGTATCAGAAATACCACCAAACCAACCGCATAGTTACCACCGATGACCACTTCACCAAAAGATTGAATCACCTTACCTGCGGCATCGCCTCCGTTATGCCCCTCCAATAAAACCACACGAGTCGACGCCACATTCAAGGCCAGTCGCAACAAGGTGGCCACCAACAATATGGTAGGGAAAACTGCAAAATCCAAAGGCCGTAGTGCATACACCGCCACCAGTAATACAACGATGGCCAGGGCAATGTTGAAGGAGAAAAACACGTCTAACAGTAAGGGAGGAACCGGCAAGATCATCATGCCGAGCATCGTTAACAGTAAAATCGGCACGCCGAGATTACCCTGCATTGCAGCTCGCAATCCGGCGTTTTGATTGGCTTCGGTGACGTTCATTAATCTAACTTATATACCACTTAAAGAGATGGCTTTGAGGATCTCGACCGCCGTCATAGTTATTCAAAACCGTGCACCTCAAAACAACGTTATTCAAAAAATTGTCGTTTTTGGTCCAACCAAAAACCTACTGCAAGAATCCTTCCGCTTTTATACTCCTAGGAAAATATACGCCTAGCAATCCACAACAAAAATAGCCAATGGCCACAATGTTCAGCATGAAATGTTCAGCCTGGCGCAGGCTCATTAATGATGGCTGACTATATTACCGTCAACGTCATACTGGGTATCCGCCGGAACATCGACATCGACCAGTGGCTTGGGCCGTCTACCCGCCCCTTCTTTATAGGCTTTTAACTGGAATACATAAGCCAACACCTGCGCCACAGCAAGATAAAGAGTGCCGGGGATTTCGTCTTGGATTTCAGTGGTAAAGTAGATTGCCCGTGCCAAAGTGGCAGACTCCAGAATCATCACGTTATGGGCATTGGCCACTTCGCGGATTTTAATGGCCAGAAAATCAGTCCCTTTAGCGACAACGATTGGCGCTCCGCCACCCTCCACATCGTATTTTAGTGCCACCGAGAAATGTTCCGGGTTGGTAATCACCACATCCGCCTCCGGTACCGCCTCCATCATCCGGCGCTGCGCCATCTCCCTTTGTAACTGACGTATCCGTCCTTTCACTTCCGGCTTGCCTTCCGTGTCTTTCATCTCGTCTTTGACTTCTTGAAGAGTCATCTTTAACTTTTTACTGTGATCATAAATCTGGTACGGCACATCAATCAAAGCAATCACGATCATCGATGCACTGACTGCCAGAATCGCCCAACCCACTAGCGTCAACATCTGCGACACGGCGGGAAGTAATGTGGCTTGTGCCAAACCAATCAGCTGCGATTTAAATGTTATCAGCATCAAAATCGCCACACTGGCCACCAGAACAAACTTGGCCAGGGCTTTGAATAATTCGACCAACGAATTCATCGAAAACATCCGCTGCAATCCTTTAAGCGGATCCATGCGATCGAGTTTTGGAGCCAACGGCTTAGCACTGAATATCCAACCACCCAGAGCAACAGGACCGATTAGAGCCGCAACCGCCAGCAAGATAAAAAATGGCGCCAGCGCTTCAATCGCTGTAAATACCGCCTTCGAGAAGTGAGCCATCATCATCGAGGTATCAAAGGCGGCTTCCCGGGGCATGGAAAAATTAAACCGCATTATGCCCATTATCCTCTGACCAACCGCGCCACCCATAGTGATAATACCGACAACACCACTCAACAAAACAAAGGCTGTAGTGAGTTCTTTAGAGCGGGGAACCTGCCCTTCATCACGGGATTTATCGAGGCGTTTCGGGGTTGCCTCTTCGGTTTTTTCCTGACCATTTTCATTTTCTGCCACAACGCTCTCACTACTGCCGGCGGTTTCTAGGTTTATATTAGCTCTGGGGTTTTGGAGCCAGTCAATGAACTGGCACTTTAGTAGTTGAGCAAGAGTTGTGCCGGGTTGAGGTTAGAGGTTAGAGGCTGAAAAAGTATACATTGCCCGACACGTTCCTCTCAGGGCTTGTCCCAAAATAACTTGAATGACTGAACACCCAGATAGATGCGCAGTTATTTTGAGACAAGCCCCGAATGGCACTTACTTAAGGTCGAACAACGAGTGAGAGCCTTGAATCCGCTGTTCTACACTGAGCCCACTTTCGGTTGGAACCCCACGCCCTTAAGTGAGCTCAGCGTAGAACAGCTACTCCAGTGGTACACGGATACTGCACAGTCTAGCCACCCTCGGTAGTCTAACCCCTCACCAGGGCGTGGGGTTCCAACCGAGTGAGGGGTTAGACTACCGAGGGTGGCGGCGGGATACTACCGTCGCAAGCCGTTAACCGCACTGCCCTTAAGTAAGTGCCATTCGGACAAGCCCCCAGGTTTCGCAGCAACCGACTCGCATTACACGAGACCTTACCCCTTCACCATAAACGCCATCATATCCAAAGCCTGGCGAGTATAACGATCGAATATGGGCAGGTAACCGCTTGTAAGTACCCAGACGATGCCAAGACCAACGATCAACATAAAGGGAAAACCAATGGCAAAAATATTAAGTTGGGGAGCAGCTCGAGTCACAACACCCATGGAAAAATTAATGATCAACATACAAGCCATCGCCGGTATTGCCATCAACAACGCACTGGTAAACATCCAACTGCCCCAGCCGACCAAACTCCATAAAGCATTGCTAGTGAAAAATCCTCCACCAACGGGCAGCGCATAAAAACTTTCCGCCAATACTTCGATCATCGCCAAGTGACCGTTCATCGCAAGAAACAACAAGGTCACCAACATCAAATGAAACTGACTCAATACTGTAACCGTCACGCCATTAGTCGGATCAACCATTGAAGCAAAGCCTAACCCCATTTGCATTGCCATCATTTGTCCGGCAACGACGAACAATTGGAATAGCACTTGCAAAATTAAACCTAAACCCACACCAATAAGCAACTGCTGAGCAACTAAAATAAAAGCTGGAATCGACACTGCATCAACAACAGGCATCGGTGGCAAATGGGGGACTAAAATCACTGTCAGCACAAAGGCAAGAACGATTCTCACCCTTTGTGGTACTAGCTGCGTACCAACAATCGGAGCCGAGAGTAAGAATGCACCAATGCGAAAAAAAGGCCACATCATTGAGCCTATCCAGCCGCCAATAATACTGCTGTCAACTTCCAGCATATTAACCTAACAGGAAAGGTACACTGCGCACCAGTTTAGTGGTGAAATCAACCAATTCACTGAGCAGCCAGGGACCGGCAATAATTAACATCGATATAGTAGTAAACAAGCGCGGTAAAAAACTTAAGGTTTGTTCATTAATTTGAGTCGCAGCCTGGAACATGCTAACAATCAAACCGACACACAAACTGGGGATGACCATGATACTGACTAGCAATATCACTAATAAAAGCGCCTCTCTAAATAAATCGACAACTATGTCTGGTGTCATAACTCACCTCGTTAACTATCTTCTCATCAACCATCATCTCGTCAATATCCATAGCTGGCAGCCAAAGTACCAATAATCATCGCCCACCCATCCACCAGTATAAACAGCATAATTTTAAACGGTAGCGAAATGATAATGGGGGATAACATCATCATACCCATTGCCATCAACACACTAGCCACCACCAAATCGAGAACCAAAAAGGGAATAAATAACACAAAACCGATTTGAAATGCGGTCTTTAGCTCACTGGTTAAAAAAGCCGGCGCCAAAACAAAAAACGGAGTTTCCTTGGGGGTAGCGATATCCGTGGTATGGGAAATACGCATAAATAATTCCAGGTCCGATTCACGAGTTTGTGACAACATAAACGTATGAAAGGGTTTAGATGCTGTTTCCAATGCGGTTAGCGAATCCATTTGTTCATTGATATAAGGCTGTAGTGCCTCTTCGTTCACTTGCTCAAAGACTGGCATCATAATAAAAATGGTTAGGAAAACTGCCAAACCTAAAATAATTTGGTTGGATGGTGTACTTTGCAAACCCATAGCCTGACGCAAGATAGCAAATACAATAATGACACGAGTGAAAGAGGTCATCATCATCAGAAACGATGGCAACAAGGTCAACACAGTCATAACGCCCAAGATCTGTAGCGTTACCGTGTAATCCTGACCACCACTTGCATTGGTGGTTACTGTCATTGCAGGAATACCGGGCGTCGCTTTCGCAGCAACCTGGCTAAGGGTTTGTGCAGCGGAAACCGCAGACCCATCAGGCTGAGCAAGCGTTTCATTGAGAGGCATACACACCAGCAACATCAGTAACAAACATTTGTGCATTGTTGTGTTCAAACTAGTTGTGTTCAAACAAGACGTTAGGCACTGAGTAGACTTACTCATCATTTTGCCACCCTTGTGCTATCTGCAGTTCGCAATAACTGTTTTATTTTTGATGAGAATTCACCCGAGGAAGCCGAATCAAGGTTAATCACAGGCTGATCAAAAGACTGTAAATGGGAGACCCTCCCCGGCGTCACACCTAGCAAAACTTGCTGTCCCCCAACATCCACTAAAACTACTTTTTCCCTAGGACCAACAGATAGTGAGGTAACCACTTGCATAGCTTGCCCAGCTATCATCGATACAGCTCCCATACGACGCAGCAACCATGCCAGGCCAAAGATCAGCAAGATAATAGATAACAAACCTAAAACGACGGTGAAAGGCTCTGCAGTCACGACAGCCGTACCCACTCCAGGGACTGAAGTTTGAGGACCGGGCACTACAACGCTTGGGGCGGCTACCATCGATGGAGAGGCAACAGACGGAGGCTCAACAATAGTGACAATCTCTTTAACCTTCGCTGCCATCTTTGCCTGAGCAACGCCTGTCTGAGCAACATATGTCTGATCAGCAAACACCGAATAGCTAACCAATAGCAGTGCCAATAACTTTGCCAATAACAACAGGCGGTGAAGCATAATGAATTACCGAAGTTTTTTGATGCGCTCAGAAGGGCTGATCACATCGGTCATGCGAATGCCAAATTTTTCATTGACAACAACGACTTCCCCATGAGCGATTAATGTGCCATTAACCAACACATCCAGAGGCTCACCAGCCAGACGATCTAGCTCAATCACCGAACCCTGATTGAGTTGTAATAGGTTACGAATACTAATTTCTGTATTGCCGACCTCCATGGATATGCGTACGGGAATATCCATAATAACGTCAAGATCGGGCGCCCCCTCGACAACGGAACCACTAGAAGTTAATTCATCCATTGGGACTGGCTGAGTCAGGTCCTCGGCAGTTTCTTCTAACACGGCATCGATATCGTCCTGCTCACCATCCCCCTGCTCCTCCATCGCCGCAGCCCACTCATCCGCCATTTCTTCCTGATCCACATTGTCATCTTCGTCACTCATTCTACATCTCCAACTGCCAAGCGCTTTGGTGGCCCAGTTGTTCTAGTTGTTTATATCCTAGCTGCTATGTTCTAGCTGGCATGCCAACTCACTGGCGGCCTTTAAAATTTATCACTTCTATTGAGCGAGTCCTCAAACACGATCGATTTTTTCAATAATTTGTAGTGCCAAATTTCCCTTTGACTGACCTAACTTGGTATTAAATACCGGTACACCGTTAGCTACCAATACTAACTTTTCTGGCATATCCACAGGAATTACATCACCAGTTTGCAAGTCGAGTATATCCCTTAGCGTTACGTCTTTTTCAATGAGGGTACAGTCAACATCAACCACCGCATCCATAATATCTGCGCGTAGGGAATTCACCCAACGCTCATCGATATCATCTACATCGGTTTGCAAACCAGCATCCAGAGTTTCACGGATCGGTTCGATCATCGAATAGGGCAAGGTGATATGCATATCACCACCACCGCCGTCCAGCTCGACATGAAAAGTGCTGACCACCACCACTTCGCTGGGACTAACAATATTCGCCATCGAGGGATTGACTTCCGCGTTTACAAATTCAAATTCAATGGGCAGGATTGCTTTCCAGGCTTCCTTGAGATCAGCAAAAGCATCATGTAATACCATCTCTACGACTCGCAACTCGGTCGGAGTAAATTCACGACCTTCGATTTTCGCGTGACGGCCATCACCACCAAAAAAATTATCCACCAGTTTGAACACCAGCTTAGCATCCAGAATAATCAAACCTGTACCCCGCAGCGGTCGCAGCTTCACCAAATTTAAACTGGTCGGGACATACAAGGTGTGAACGTACTCACCAAACTTTTGAATCTGGATACCACCCACCGCCACATCGGCAGTACGACGCAGCAGATTAAATAAACTAATACGGGTATAACGGGCAAAGCGCTCGTTAATCATTTCCAACGTCGGCATGCGCCCCCGGACAATGCGGTCCTGACTGGTCAGATCATAGGTTCGCGCCGAACCATCGTCTTCATCAGTCTCGGTTTCAACATCACCGTCATCAACGCCGTGTAACAGCGCATCAATTTCCTCTTGGGATAACAGATCTTGCACTTTAAGCCTTTAACCTCATACCACTGTGCGTTTTGGTTTTTTCTACTGCATTACGAAATTGGTAAACAAAACCTGCTCTATACCAGGCTTGCCAATTTCCTGCTGCATAATATTCTGCAATGCTTCCAGCGCCTTCTGCCGCAATAGTTCTTTCCCCTCATCGGTCTGCAGCTCTTCGTAAACCTCTCCACCTAACAACATCACCATGCGGTTTTTAATCAGCGGAGCATGGGTTTGCAGGGCGTTAAACACTTCCACATCTCTGGTCATCACGGTGATCTCAACTTGTAAAAACCGCTGCCGCCCGCGGGACTGAAAGTTGACGATAAAGGCCGGTTTGATAGGGAAGTACATCGCCGGCTTGAGTTTAGCAACGACCACCTCTTCCACCACGTCCACATCGGTTTCTTCATCGTCGGCATCACCACCCGCAAAAAAACCTAATAAATACAGGGTGCCGCCAATCAATGCCACTATCGCCACCAGGCCAGCCACTACCAGTATGATCAATTTTTTCTTACTATTACCGGAGCTCTCCTCCGCTTTAGTGTCGTTTGTTTCCCGATCTTCGTTATCTTCAGCCATGCCAAACTTCCGTCGCTAAGTTGCGCCTTAAAACACTGGGAGCAAAAGCTATGCCACCCCCAATATTTTATATTAAATCGCTTAAAAACAATAAGTTATAGAAGCATACAAGGAGTGACAATGTATTGTCACTCCCTATTGAAAGTTTAGCTTATTGAAGGTGTTAAATCAGAGTAGGGATTGGCGAGGTTGGTATGGAAATTAGTATTGATCTGAATTTGATCAAGGTTGTCTCTACCTCGAGCGGCACGGTACTGTGCTATTCCCTCGGTTCCTTGTAGCCATAATAAGATAAAAGGGTAATTTAACACCTGCTGAAAAAATTGCGAATTAAGTAAACTGTCTCCGGAATTCAGGCGGAATTCCTAAGTCGACTCAATGGTCGCCCCGTCATTGTCGTTAATGGGACCAGTGTTGAATGGCACTTACTTAAGGGCAGCGCTGTTAA
>JAZFYA010000247.1:0-13813 GCA_036443315.1 Pseudomonadales bacterium | reverse complement strand
AACCAACTTTTGTCGCTGTTTCTGGAATTCACCGTCAGTGCAATCCAGAAACCCACGTAAAATCTACGCTTGGCACTTATATAGCAGCATATTCTTTCGTTTTAATTCTAAATTTATGCAACGTTAGGGTATAGTCTTCAGGCAGAATATCCTCACCTTGGTCAGCTTCAACCCACTCAACCTCTTGATCTATTATTTTCGCTAGATTCTCATCTGATCCATGCTCGTTGAATTTCCATTCGAAGATATCCTCTTCTAACGAGTCTAGTTCACGCAGTATAACTTGGCATAATCCTCTTTCTATAAAGCTGATATTCCCTTCATTGAGAGTGCCGCGAAGAAGGGAGTATGCTTTCGCTGAATATCGGGCAAGATGATAAGCAGATGCAGCCAAGACATTGTGAAACCCATGTGCAACATCTTCATGATCGCCTTTATAAATAACATCTTCAATAGAGTTTGCCGCTTTTGAAAATGCTGCTTGGTATATTTCAGGATTGCCTCCCATTTCTCGAAGACGCAGACCCAAACCAAAAAGAGAGTATCCATACGATAGAAGATCGTAGCTAAGTTCCGGGGAGAACCCTGGAGCATTTGGTGGTAATACACCATCCTTCCATATCATCGACCGCGCTTGTCCGCGATCAAGTAAACGCCCTCTAAATCCAGGCGATATCGCCTGACTTATATCTGACTCAAGCTCCTCAATCGTCGATGCCATTTTCTACCTTTTCAAAAACGTCTGCGATAAATTTTTGATGCTCGTTAATCCTTAGTCCAACTGCATGCTGCCTGATATCTCCATCGTAGGCCTCTAATATTTCCTTTTGTAGATTATTGGGATTGCTTCCTGTAAATGTGAAAAGCAGGTGCTCCATCTGTTGCCTTGCTATACCATCTTTCAGTTGTGCATCATCTATTACGTCAGCAAGTCCCGTATTGCCGCCTTCCCTTATTCGATCCGCTACAAATGCTAATGCATGAGGTGCAGGTCGCCCGCCATCAGCATCAAGAGCTTCGCGTGCTTCGTTTAAAACCTGCCTTCCTAAAGCTGCCCTACTCTTTGCTTCAGTTTTAATAAAACGAGGCTTATGGTTATTTTCCGGCGACATAATTCCAATAACATCGTCACCACGCATAGCCATTTCCCTATGGTCATGCCAACGTAGTTTCCTTATTGGAACGTTAAACTCTGTTAGTGATTCAATATATTCTGTAGCTAGTATCTCTCCCAAGTCGCCAGAACGAAGCGTTTTTGTTTGGGGTAGCTTTGTGCGCAGCTTTTCAGCAGCCGCAGGCTTCCCTAGCCTCTCCAAAGTACGAGCAATTGACTCTGGGTCAATGTAGTGATTTGGGACCACCTGCGCTATATCTTCAACAACAGTTTCATGGTCATCATCTAATAGATTTATGGCCTTGTAGTCATGACCATTCACAGCTTCCGTTAAAATATCGAACCAGTCATCAAAAATGCTCATTAGAATCCGCCCTGACTTCTACATAAAAAATCGATAGTCATATACCTCATTTACAATATCCGGTGTCTGCTTGACCACATTGGCAAATACTTGTGAATAGACAAGCGTAACTGGAAGCGTCTTGTAAAGTGTATTGTTGTTCCAATCGACTTTTGTCAAAGTTAGAATGCTAGAACAGGTATCGTGCCAGCCACCTTGCCCGGAGAAACGGCGTAGCATAATGGGGCTAGGAAGTGGTTTAAGCGGAGCTTCTTTAAACACAGGCTGATTTACTCGTTGCTGATTAATCCCCATAACACTTCCTTGCGTCCACAATAAACATTCCGTCTCTGTTAACGGCTGATATAAACCACGGTCTACTGGATAACCTGCTGGCGCAGGTCTTTGTCCTCTATTTCGTGGAGCGTCGACCTTTAAGCCATACCAATTGGTATTCTTTATAATCTGTACAAGCTCGATCTCTGTTTTACGGCCAAAAGCATCAAATGCTCCTTGAATTTCGTCTTCCGTAAAATGAGTTGCCTTGTGAACAAATATCTTCCTCGGTATTCTGCCATTGTGGCTATTTTGATAAAGATGCAGACTTTTGGACAGAACCGACTGCATCTCCTGATAGCTCAGATAAGGATTACCTTTACGATCTGTCGTAAATTCACGCGTGTCATATGCAATAAACTCGAACCCGGTGCCATCCGGATCAAAGACCTGGCTACAGCAAGTCGTATATTCATTGCCATGTTCATGCTTCTTTATTGCATAGCTAAGTCCAATATAAGCCTCATCTTTGTCCCAGTCAGCAAGCTTCCATGGGATGCCGCCTGCTTTAGCATACAAAGCTACGCTAATTCCCCACATAACCTGCGCGCGGCATTTACGCGTAAAAGCAATATCATTGACAATTTGAATAGGTAGATTAAGTGGGGCAACTTTGGCTTTAATCCGATCATGTAAATTAAAGCCTTCATATTCAAAACAGTTTTTCCAGTCGGTGGGCAAATAGACGAAAAGAACATCAAACGAATGTTATTGTTTGATCAATCCAGCTATAGCCTGAAATATACTTTCCGTAAGAGCTTCGCCATTTCCTGATGCAGCCTGAGCATCGCAAGTTTTCGGCATCGCGCATCTGAGTGTCTCAGATGGCGTAATAAGGGGGCTATGAAATACATTTTCAAAACCGCCATAATCAACATAGTAGTTTAGCGCCTCCTTCGGAACAGCACTGTTTTGCAATTCAGAAACAAGACCATCGAGCTTGCGCATATATGAACTCAACGCAAGATAAGCTAATCGCACCTGTCCAGGAAAACCTAGACCAGCGCTATAAGGGCCATAGTTCGAGAGGCCACGAAGCGGGTGCGTGTCCGTCTGGCTTCCCTTGAACAAAAGACGCGGCTCCGGAAGAATTGAATGCGCGGGCAAAATTGCCGGATCATCTGCCATTTGCACCTCCGCCACTATAGGCCGTTCGCGTTCCGATCTCGAAGACGCCGCTATATTTTTCGTCCTTAAAACATGAGATATTTACGCCCGCGCCAGCTCCAATGGAGCCAAGCAGAATGCTTATCCATGCATCAAGAAGATTATAAGACTTGTTGTTGTACCGATATAAGCGACGTTTGCGCAAAAACTCTCTTGCATCCTGGCGTTTATCGAGTGGTTTAACCCAAATATCAGGCCGCAACATAACCCAAAGCATGCCATTACGTTCTTCCAAGCGTATTGATATGGCTTCCGCCCATGTAGCGTCTGGCAGTCCGGGGACTCTACCTGTGATATATCCTGGTTTTCCCTTAAAATCTAATACGCCTCGTAAGGGCGCAAATATTTCTTCGTCTACAGCACCATTACGCACAACAATAAAGTAAGTTCGATTTTTTGCACGACGAAGAATAAGTGGTTTTCCTTGAATTAGAGCATTCGCAAGCCCTTCTTCAAAAAACGATTTTACGAAGGTAGAATCCGCCACGCTTTGAGTTGTGTTGTTAAAATTATGGTGCTGGATAATTTTGATTTCATTCTTGGGTAGTATCTTGACGATCTCATTCTCATCCCCCCAGAATAAGATTTTATCAGTGTATGTCAGTACAGCATTGGGTCGTCCTTCAATTATTTTTTCCTTCAAATCCGCAAATACCATAGAAGTTTTCAATTCAACCATTCCGCATGAAGTCGGTGCTTTAATGACAGGCAAGGCATTCGTGCGCAAGATTGGATATTGTTTACCTGGCGTGGGCAATGGGATAGAAACGCCGCTGATACTAGCTGTTCTCACTTTAGCATCTAATGCTTGAGGTTTATCTTTTAGCTGACGCCATATTTTTGAAAGCATTTCATCAAATGTTCCGGTTTCCACCAGATGAGCGCGAATGCCTTTTTGACGCGCATAATCGATCAACTCTATAACACTATCTGAAACTCCTTTAATCCTCGGAACTGTCCAGAACAAACCATGCGGAAAAGCGTTATTTTGATCTATGGCCTGACGAAACATCGTCATGACATTGTTATCCCGCCCACTATATCCGCAGATAATCAGGCCATAACGCACGGCAGCGGCGAGAAAGCATTTTTGAATCTCACTATCATTGCTAAGCAAGTCTGCTTTAAGATTCTTGATGCTCTTATATCTGAAATCCCCATGGATCTTTGCATATATAGGAAAACGCTCCGCATTTAGCGCGGCCAACGCAGCATATGAACCCTCCAGATGAAATGGATTAAGATTTCTTCCTCCCACTTCTGCATAAGCCGTCTCGATAACATCGTCGAAATTTGTGGTAAAGACAATTCTTGCCTGTTCCATCTCAAGCAACGCCGCAAGGGCTCGATGTCCTATATTCAGAGAAACTTTTTCGTTTGAAAGTTCATCCTGAATATAGTTTTGCTGAGAGTCATAGTCATCACCAAAGCTAAGCGCAAAATAAAAAGAGTATTCTTCCGGGCTCCATAATGCAGGAAACCCTTGACTATCCATGTAATCTTGAATCTTTCGTCTGATAGTATTGTTGTTAATATCGTGAGATTGAAAGTCCTGGTTTTCATGAAGGCAGTAATAACGCTGTTTCAAATCCCATATAATATCTGTAGCGGTAGGAAGGCCTGCTGTGCGTGAAGTTCCTGCTCCCAAGAACCACATCATATGCGTGGCATTCTGTAAAAAATGCTGGAGAAACTCACTTTCAGTTAAATGCATGTCGTTATTCAAGGACTATTCCCTCATGTAAGCAGAGAAGGTATCGCGCGTATACCCATGACTACAAGCTATACCACGTTGCACGTTCTTTACCATGACGTTTTACCCGCCCCTCATTAACAAGTTCGCGCAGGCGCACTTTTAACGTATATTGGTTAGCGCCAGTTTGCTTGACTATTTCTGCTATGGTTAGCCGCTCATTTTCCTGTAAAAGTTTTAATATTTCCAAAGACAGTGTTGGCAAATCTGTATCAACACTGTCTTGTTTTTTTTCAACTTTTGCGACCAAATTGGTTTTTTATCTTCTCAAACACCGCAAAAAAACCCAACCAAGGTTCCCAATCAGGAGCATCCTGTTTTAGGGTTGTTTGCGTGCGACGCAATACCTTGTAATAAAGGTCCTTGTTTTCTTCTACAACGCTTTCAAGAGACGCATAAGGCACATAGTAGCATCCACAACCACAGTCGGTTTAGGTTTTAACAGGCTGCGCATCGAAAAGTATGCAGTAAAATTTGATTCTTTGATCAAGGCTTTTTATACCAACATTTAATTTCTTCGAAACCTTCAATCTACCAACTATCAGTAGATCGTATCTTCAAAATATCCGGTTCTCCCTGAACACGGCCATCCGTCTTTGTTTTTGTGAGGATTGAGTTTTGAGTTCTGGCGCTTGCGCCTAAATTTTTTATCGCATACAGGACAACGATAGACATAGGTTGGCCCACTGGCGAATCCAGAAGAACGGCGTCTTGTTCCACGTAAGTTCGGTGACTTCTGTGGTATCCCCAGACTGCGCGTCGTATCAACAGTTTGTGCCACGGATGAAATACTACCTACAGGGCTAAGCTCGACTTGGTAACGAGGAACATAGACCTTGTTCGTAATTGACGCATCATTAATCTGGTCGATTTTATAGGCTCTGATCTGGCCATCCTCAGAGCGAACGGCATAGAGCAGAATATTACCGTTTTGTGCGCGACGAAGTGAATACGGCTCTATAATGCGTGTGCTTCTGTGACCACTATTGTCGGTGTAGTCTAAATTCACACATAATCTGTTACCGGCAGCAAAGCGAATGATTTCCAGAGAGTTACCATTTAATGTACGCAGACCAAGCTGACCATATAATGGCCGGTACGCTTGCCCATCTCCTGAAACACTGCCAAGCGGTACTCTTTCTTGAACACCCCTTCCTTCGAGCCAAACAAAAAATGCTGGCAAAGCATCCCAATAAGTATCAAGTGCTGGCAGCGAAGGGAGCTGGTGTGCAAGCATTGGTTTCCAGTTTCTCAACATATCATCCCGGTAGGCTTCCATATCATCCAAAACGGGAATGGTAATACCTTTATATTCACATTTTTGAGCTAGAACATCTCGTATAACAGCAAAAGCAGGTAACTGATCGTTACGAAAAAGATTGATAACATCGTATAAATCTCTTGGCCTTCCCCGCTCACCAAGCGCTCTGATTTTTTCGCCAAAAACTTCAGGATATGCGTAACTATCGATAAAGATGCCGCCTTGAGGCGTATCAGTATATGAATGAAACACCGATTGACGGGATGGTGGCATGACCAAGACTTCATCGGCAGACAGGTCAAACTTTATTTTAGGAAGACTATGTTTGCCCGTGGAGAAATAACTTTTATAATAGACACGCCCCTGACAAGATTGGCGGCCTCTTGGATTGGTGTAAATATCAAATTTAAGCCTGTCGGTTGGAATTTCAATACCCGACTCTTCATATAGCCATTCCGCTATCGACGTAAATTGCTCTATCAGAAATTCTTCGTTTATGTGGTTCTCGTCCTCAAGCGTGAAATCCAAATCTTCTGAGAAACGGTAGGTTTCAAAATAACATTTTTTTAAGCAAGTTCCGCCTTTAAACACCCACGATTTAGATATTACGGGGTTCATATTGACGGCGGCTAGCAACCAACCGAGCACATAGTCTTTCTCAACGATATTGGGAGTAAGGCTTGTTTCGTCAGCGACAGCAATAATTTCATCCTTGCCGATCATTTAGTCTTTTCTCCGGGAACCCACAGACTCCATCTTGTTACTAGCCTATTATTCTGTGCATTTTTATCGAGGGTGGCATAACCCGATGTTAGGCGTTTCTGGCACTCATCAACAAACGAACGCTTGAACTCAAGCATTTCAGTCAAGTAGCCCAGTTTTTTAAAAAGAGCACCATTATTAATTTGAATCGCATAGTCCAATAAGACATCAAGATCACTTTGCTTATCAAATATTTTAATAAACTCAGATAAGCAGTCTGTCGTATGTTGCAAGCCTGCGCCCAAGTGCAAATCGTCAACAATATCCAAAATAGTTTTACACGGATCTGAAACTTGGATCTTCGTATTCCCCCGCCATATGGTTTTTGTTCCAAACAAATGCTTTTCAGGAATGTATTTAACAAAAAAATTAATACCTTGATGACTGGTCTCGCCATAAGACATTCGCTTATGGGTGAGCACACAGACCGATCTGAAGAGCTGTTCTGTTAACTCCCAATACTCCAACGCACTCCATCCACCGATATAACCTGATGTGTATAACTCGGGGACAAGCACCCAAGGGTCTTCAAGAACCTGTGTTTGTCCAAGTGCAGATGGTTGGATCGGTACATATAGGCCATGTGCAACACGCCGAATTACCCCCTGCTTATGCCATCCAGCCAGCAATTTAGAGGCATGTTGTCGCTTCACTCCCAGCACCTGCATCGCATCGGCAACGCGAATCGTGCCAGATGTCGCGCGTAATAAAGCTGCTAGACGTTGCTGTCTCGTTGAAGGGGTCTCGGTCATATCACTATATCAAAATACAATTTACTTCTGTTTTTATAGAATATCATGTTTTTTGATATAGCACTATATTAAAACTCATAATAGCCCTCAAAATATGCACTATTATGTGCTTTTATATAGCGGCGCTCTGACTAGCAAAGTTCTAGTAAACTTCGTGTAAATTACTGCATCCAAGGACGTTTCCTTGGTCGTCATCCACTGGCGAAACAGGGGTCGAGATTGAACAGCGACATGTTCACGGCATCCAAACGGCGCACGGTTGGTCTTAATGAAATTATCGAAGGTTCCAAGGGGCAATGAAATGCCCTTTTGGTCTATGGGTATCCAAAGGGAGATATGAAATTCTCCCTTGTCCATGGGGGTTTCGGGGGTAGCTTGGAGGCTCCCCTGAATGGTGATTGAACGGCCACACGTTCGCTGGTGCAGCAATGGCTCGATGCCATGAATGCGCCACATAGCTCTTGCCTGAGAATGATAATTCGAAGCTTAGAGCGCCTCCTGAGGATAGAACGGACGGGGAAACGTCCTTCTCAAGATCGGTGTGTGGAGGGCAAAATGGCACATTTTGTACTACACGCACACATCTTGCGGTCATCCTTAAGACGCACCAATAGCGGAACTATGTCGCAACTGCTCACTTTATGATGAAATCTATCGTAATAATGAAGACGGATGACGGTGGCTATTAAACGTCAACTAGAATGGCGGGTTGGCGACAACCAGATTGACCGGTTTCCTGATAATGTAACTGCCTTTATTCACTCCCCTTTCTTGGAGTATTTATGGCAGTTAAAACGACACAGGTCACTCTCTATATGAACAATCGTAAACAAGGTAAATCTCAAGTTGAAGCAGCGGCGCGTACGGGTATTTCTGAACGTACAGCCCGTCGCATCGATACTCAAAAGCACACCAGTCAACACCCTGGGACCCCACAGCCTTACAGCTCTCGCAAAGATCCGTTAGCCGATGTCTGGGAAAGAGAACTGAAACCTAAGCTCGAACAGCAACCGGGCCTACTCCCCATCACCCTGTTTGAGTATTTGCAGGATAAGTATCCCGGACAATATGACAAAGTTCACCGCACTTTGCAGCGTCGCATCAAGCAGTGGCATGCCCTCTATGGCAGCGATCAGGAAGCGATATTCCGACAGCAACAACAGCCTGGCCAACAGGCGCTGGTAGATTTTACAGTCTTGAAAGGGGTGGTCATTCTCATCGCCGGCGTCGTGTTGAACTGTCGACTGTTCCACTTCCGTTTGGCGTACAGCAAATGGAGCTACTTGAAGGTTGTTCAGGGGGGCGAGAGTTACACCGCGCTGGCCGAGGGTACAGCCGAGTCACTCAGGCGCCTGGGCGCTATCCCACATGAGCTACGCACGGACAGTTTATCCGCAGCGTTCCGCAACCTGACAACCGATGAGGTTGCGGACATTACTCAGCGCTACCAAGCCTTTTGCAGCCACTATGGACGCCCACTCGAAATAACCGAGGGGTAGCCCATGAAAATGGTGCTGTTGAGTCACCCCACGGCCACCTCAAGCGGCGCATTGCGCAGCCACTACAAATGGACTTCCCGACGGTGACCGACCAGCGTTATGACTTCGATTCCATTGACGACTTCCAGCACTTTGTTGACGCCATTGTCGCCAAGCACAACCGGCGCAACGAGGGGCTTTTACGTGAGGAACTGGCCTTGATGTCTGCGCTTCCCACCACTACGGGTGTTGACTATACCGAGGAGCGGGTGCGAGTCTCTTCCACTGGCACTATCAACGTGCGCCGCGTTGTCTACAGTGTTCCCTCACGCTTGATCGGTGAACGCCTCTGCATACGCCTCTTTGATGACCGACTGGCCTGTTATCTGGGGTCCACACACGCCATCACCTTGCAGCGGTTGCACCCTAAAGGGAATCAGCGTTTTCGCCAGATTGATTACCGGCATCTGATTGCTAGCCTTGCCCGCAAGCCAATGGCTTTCTACCATGCCGAGTTGCGTGATGACATTCTGCCTAATGACCGTTGGCGACAACTCTGGCAGCAAGGCTGTCAACGGCTAGCCCCAAGGCAACTGTGCTATCTCATTGTCGGCGCACTGGAACTGGCCGCCATTGACGACAACGAAGCCCGTGTCGCGACAACCCTGCTAACCCTGCTGAACGACGAGCAAGAACCTAGCTTGCTGATGCTTCAAAAGCGACTGGGTCTGGCCAGTATAACGCTTCCAGAGCGCGCGGCTCAACATACGCGGCAACATGATCTGGACAGTTACGACGGCCTACTGGGTCAGACGGGAGATCAGTCATGAACGATGTCGCCCTGAATGACCCGTTGCAAACCTTGCGCCTGTCGCAGATGAAAGCCCATTGGCGAGACCTGGAGCAGCACGCGATTGCGATAGGCTGGACCCCGGCAAATTTCCTCAGCCAACTCTGTGAACAGGAACTGGAACATCGACTGCAACAGCGACACAAGCGCTATCTGAAAGAGGCCAAGTTACCGGCAGGCAAGACCCTCAATACGTTACAGCTAGAATGTCTGAAGGGTATTAATCCTGCCGTCATTCAACACCTTGGCGATCAGCATGACTGGATTGAGCAAGGCGATAACCTGTTGTTGTTTGGTGCCAGTGGATTGGGTAAGACACCTATCGCGGCGGCTATCGGTAGCGAGCTAGTGAGCCACGGTATTCGAGGTCGTTTCTATGGCGCCACTGAACTGGTACAACGGCTACAGGAGGCTAAACAGGCTCTGAAGCTCAACGAATTACTACTCAAACTGGATCGGTACCGCTTTATTATTATCGATGACATTGGCTATGTGAGCCGGGATCTGCAAGAAACCAGCGTGTTGTTCGAGTTGATCGCACACCGATACGAGCGCGCCAGCCTCATCATAACGGCCAATCAGCCATTCAGTCAGTGGAACAGTATCTTTGCCGACACCAGCATGACGGTTGCGGCTGTGGACCGACTCATTCATCACGCCCATATCATCGAACTGGAAGGAGAAGAAAGCTATCGAAGAAAAACTGCAAAGAAGATAAGTAAGACAGCCCAAAAGGCTTAGGTCAACTGACACAATGACCGGCCAATCTGGTTGTCGCCAACCGGCCATTCTGGTTGACGTTTAATAAATTGTTGTATCTCACGTTGAGTACCGTTGCTTGTCACCTGACTGATATATCCCATGACACGATGAGCGACCTCATAGAGCATTATATACCACATGACTTGGTCGAGGGGCCGGAGCATGGTGATCCGGAAAAAGGTGGCACCCTATGGGATTTAAAGATCGATGCCAATGGATTAGAAGGGCAACTCAATTGGCTTAGGCAACGCTGCCAGCGGCATTTGTTACCGCAGCAGCAATACCACGCGAAAGCCTTTTCATCGCAGGCTCCACAGGTTATCTGGATCGATCACAGTAGCGAGATAGAAAATGCGGCAGACGTTTTATTCACCAGTCATCATGCTTTAGCTAAGATCCGTCTTGACCATTTTCGGGAAGATTGCGAAGCACTGCTAGCCAAAAACCATAAACTGACGCAATGGGAGTATGGAGAAAAAGCATGGTGTACTGAATTGGTTGAAAAAGAATACAACCATGTCATGAAATACTACGATCCGACAATCGTTACGCTGAAAAAGCCTGGAAAGATTGTCATTGCTGACGGCGTATTTGATGATTCTTAATAGTCATTTAGCGGTGTAGACAAAAGCAAATATAGGCCAAACCATTCACCCAAAATACTGAACTGTATATCCTTGCGCATACAAAAATACACCTAACATCAATTAGTTAAGTGAATTTTGGCGGATTTGTAACGATCCCGGTTGACCCTCAATAAGCCCTAAGAAGGTTTTTGATATTGATTCCATTGAAACAACTTATTGCATTCCATACATTTTATTCGTAAACGAGGCCGACCATAGATTTTTGTATCACACCCTGGGCAACAGTAACGATATCGCTTTGGTGGTTTTTTTGTTTCTTGTGTAATAAAGCCCTCTGGTAGCAGCTCACTAAATGTCGCATCGAGCCATGAGTCGTCAGGTATCTGACCAACTTGAACGGAGTCATCCTTTCGATCAAGTTTAGATTCAATAATCGATAGAGTTTTAGTCGATGCGGATGGGGTGTCATTATCCTGCTCTTCGCGAATATCTTCTGTAAGCTTATTGGCCTTAAAAATCCTTTCGGGATAAAGCTTTGGTAGCGCAAGCCTATCAATCCAGCTGAAATGATAATTATGTTCAGAAACAAGTTTAAAACATGCCGTATAGAATTCACCATCTTCTAAAATATAGTCGCTCATGCTTTGTCCTGTAATGGCACCACCAGGGCTTCCAGAAGAAGGCATCAAACCTACTTCAATCATTTTATAAGCCCATTCCTTATTATGATAACCAATTCTCCCTGGACTCCCTTGACAAAATTGCCAACAGTGAACCATCTCATGAACAAGCGTTTGAAAAATTTCTACAGTTCTAGACTGCGCTAGATATGCCGGGTTAAGAGCGATCTCGTGGCAACTTTTCCCCTCTTTGGACCCCCAGCGATCTGGGGCAAAATAACCTAAGACGCCCTTTTTACGCTGTACCGTAAAAATCACCTTTGGTAGTGAGCCGGTAAATAATTCTTTATTGAAATAATCAAATGCATCGCCAATTGCGCGATACAGCTGATCAGTAGGATCTGCCATAGTATATTTTTTATTAATAAGGAGAGAGATTTACACGTCAATTGAATAAAAAACAAACGGATCGGATATAATTTAACCATTTTTTGTGGTGTACACTACAAAATATTTGCGTTTTTAGTTATAAACAATCTATTTTTAGGTAAAAATATTATAAGGAAATATTTCTGTCAATATAAGCAGTGCTCTTTACTACCTTCTGTGCTTGTCATCAAAGTATCATCTCTCTCATCGACAGGAGCCTTATAACAAATATGCCCACAGATAATATTCTCTCGAAGACTACCATAAATGCACATGACAAACCACCAAAGTTCAGTAATGAGCAACGTGATGCAAGCTTCCTTGTACTGCCGTCTTTACGGCGAAGACTAAGTAATATGGAGCCATCTCGAAAGCTACGTCACGTCCTCGATTATGGTTACTTCAGTGCCCGGCAACAATTTTACGATCCAAAACATTTCCCTATTAAAGACGTAAGGCACGTTCGGTCCATGCTTTCAATACCTAAACACACAGATCCTTCTGACGTCTCTGTGTCAAGTTTATAGGGCGCGATAAGTCTAAAATTCTCAAAGATTTTAAATGCAAACCATTTTCACTACATGAACGGAGCCTACTCCAAAACCATGCAGTCAAACTCGCGGCTAGAAGACAAAATCCAAAAGGAATAATCTATCGACTGGTAGGATTTTGTTGGCAAAATGGAATAGAGAATCCAGGCTTTAAGGTTTTAGACAAGCTTGTCTTCGATAGCTTTCAGCTGTATGAACATAATTTACTTTCTGCCATACAAAAAGAGGCCGCTGAGAGTCACTTTGAACTTACTCAAAGAATTGCCGCATGTCAAGATGACATTTCTCTGCTTGACAATAGAAAGTTTAACCAGAGTGAAACTCAATCAGCCTGTAGGGAAAACGCTAAACACATCAAATACTTAAGGCTGTATCATGCTGAGTATTTGCCTCTTATCAATAATTTAGGTATCGATAAGGACGTCTCTCAACATTTTGCCCGCTGGGCTAAGTACGCAACAAAGCGTCAAATAAAAACTTTTAATAACGTTCCACTAAAAACACTTCGTATTTTAAGCTTTGTTGAAACTCAGTATTGTATTCGACAGGACTACGCTTTCGATGCTATCAACAAACTCGTCAATTCTGCTGAGAAGGCTGCCCGAAAACACGAAAAAAATAGTTTGTCAGTGTCAGATGAAGACACGCAAGCTAGTGTAGAGTCCTAAACTAATGCTATATTAAGTGTTTTGTTGCTATACTCGGGTTATTCCTGAATAACAGCATGATCACGTTATGAGAGTAGCAACAAAAATCACATTATCAGATTCAGATAAGCAAACATTGAAGAAAAATATAAGAAGCAGAGCCGTCTCCGTCCGGTTGTCCGAGCGTTCCAAGATTGTTCTGCTGTCGGCAGAGGGGCTTAAGAACAAGGAAATTGCACAAAGGCTCAACATTGCACCAAACAAGGTAGGTAAATGGAGAAATAGATTCGTCGAAGGTGGCATTGAGTCGATTAGCAAAGATAAGCCCCGGGGTGCTAATCATGGAGGAAAAGATACATTAAAACAGGCTAAGCTTCGAAAAAAGATCATTGAAAAAACGA